>JBKBLB010000055.1:0-1053 GCA_046296495.1 Bacteroidia bacterium | reverse complement strand
GTAAGATGCATAAGTCACCATGATCCCGAAACCCACAGAAAGCGAGAAGAAGGTATGACCATACGCCGCCAACCACACTTTATAGTCCATCATCGCAGACCAGTTCGGCGTAAAGAATGCATTTAAGCCTTCTGCTGCACCGGGTAAACGAAGTGATTGCACCACTAAAATGGTAAATAAAACGAACAATAAAGGCATGAAAATCTTATTCGATAATTCAACACCTTTTTTAACCCCACCAAACAGAATAATTAAGGTCAGTGCCCAAATTCCCACGATTGGCCAAAATAAATGGCTTACAAACTGTAAATCGAAACCTGTTGCTTTCGAAGTTTGTAAGTAGTTATTAAAGAAGAAACTTTCAGGGTCACTGCCCCAAGTCTGACCAATCGAGAAGTAAACATAGCTTCCCGCCCACGTCAGTACGCTGGCATAGTACAAACCAATGATGATACACACACAGACTTGCCACCAACCCAGCGTTTCACCGCCTTTAAACAAAGCCCGATAGGCTTTAGGTGGTGACCCCGAACTACGGTGTCCCGTTGCATAATCTAAAAATAACAGAGGTAAACCAGCGGTAATTAACGCCAATAAATAAGGAATAAGAAAGGCACCGCCACCATTTTCATAAGCAACATAAGGGAAACGCCAAATATTACCTAAACCTACAGCCGAACCTACAGCTGCAATAATAAAACCAGATCGTGATGTCCAGTTTTCACGAGTTCCTGACATAAAACACCTAAACCTAGGTCCCTTTTAATTGCTTTTTATTTGGTTATCTCGCAACAAAAAAGAACCATTTAATATTAATCTTGAGTGTTTGATTTAGCTTCGACCTTTTGGGTGCAAGGTTCTAAATGACAAACAGAGGAGTTTTCACAAAACCTTGGTTAAAGTGTGTCGATTAAACTTCCCTTTTATATGGTTCAACAATACTCACTTTTATAAAAATATTCTGTAATTTCTGCTTCAAATATTCCATTTTTATAATGTGTGCTGATTCAACCGTTCAATTAATCAGCTTATTTATTGTACAAAATTAGTTAT
>JBKBLB010000054.1:0-1066 GCA_046296495.1 Bacteroidia bacterium | reverse complement strand
ACCAGTCTTCCGCTACCAGATCTTAAGGTCATTTTAAAAGTGGATGGTGAAGTCGATTCAACCTATCAACTACATGCAAATGAATATTTGATTGATAGTCTGGTTGGAATCAAACGAATTCCTAAAAATAGTCCGTTCAAATTCAAATTTAGCCTGCCAGTCAGCCGTAAAAGCTTCAATCATTACAGTTTAGAAATAGTCCAGCCCTAAAATTTAAAAAAAATGTAAAAAAAGTGAAAAAAAATGCAGTTTTCTTGCTCACTTTTTCTTAGACAATGGTATGATACGCGCCACAAAAGCTTAGTGCTGCAATCTCCTCAGTCTTTTAATACAAATAGAACATCAGCAAAAATGCGCGTTATCGAAATATCGCGTATTGAGCAGATTTTTTTGTTTAAAAAAGGTCGGTAACAAATATTTAACTATTGTTACGCTTATATTTCGACCAACTTAGCGATATTGTGGCATGCTAAATGTACAGTTTTAGAACTAGTCGTTTTAGGATCTAAAACGAAGTTCATTTTAATTTTAGACCACTTTATATATGTCACTTTACCCAAGTGATATTTAGATTTTTCGGATTACTTCGCATGAATAGCAAATCTCCTATTTTTACTGCACAGTCTGATGTCGCTCTTCGTATTCACGTAGATCGCGCAGTTCGCCACTATTTTGCACAACTGCAAGGCGAGCAACCATCTCAGGTCTACGACATGGTGCTGGCAGAAATGGAGAAACCTCTTCTATCTGTAGTTTTAGAATATACCCGCGGTAACCAAACACGTGCTGCGGAGATTCTAGGACTTAACCGTGGAACTTTACGTAAAAAGTTAAAAGCTCACGGTTTAATGAGTGAATAAATGATAAAATGCTTGCGGCTTCCGCGGGCATTTTTTTTACCTGCTATTTTTGGCTTTTTGTTTTAATTCTTGATAACTGTGACGAAGATCATGACCATTAAACGCGCTTTAATCTCTGTTTCCGATAAAACTGGCATTGTTGAGTTCGCTCAAAACCTTGTTGCTCTAGGGGTAGAAATTTTATCTACTGGCGGTACATATAAGTT
>JBKBLB010000053.1:0-1085 GCA_046296495.1 Bacteroidia bacterium | reverse complement strand
AAACGGGACTTATGCGGCTTTAAGGAACTTTGTCCTACAAAACGTTTGAGTTCTCCCGTTTTCTGTTCGGTTAATTTATTGTTTTTTTCTTAAATGCAAACTAAAGGCAAAACGTTAGCGGTCATTGTAAATAGACCAAAGTATAATTGAACAAACAGAATAATAATATTTAAACAGACAGACAAATGAAAAAAACAGGATTGACTTTTATAATGCTTTTAACATTGGGTTTCATTGGTAAAGCGCAGACAACTAGATATTTTGAATTTTCGACAACCTGTGGACATGGAAACTGGCAGGACACCTCATTTATAGCTTCTACCTCTAATCAGATAATAATAGACTCAGTTCTTGCTAACTTGGCTAGGCCATTAAACCAGAGAAACTTTATTAGCGGACCAATTGATTATGGCCATGGAGGACACAATCACAATGCAAATCATTGGTTTTTATGGCATTTTATTCCTAATCAATGGAGTCTTGCGGAAGTGGCAATCGAAGTTTGCGATGGTTGTCCCTACGCAGATGTTGACGCTAATACAGCTTATTGGGTCGGAACTCTTGGTTATTTTTGCCCTTGGTCTGGTCGTCCGGTAAGAGAAGTATCAAACCCTTCAGGAATTAACGACCGAATTTTTGAAAATGAAATTTCACTTTATCCAAACCCAGCCAAGGACGAATTAAATTTGATATGGAATAATTCAAATAATATTTCTGTTACAATATTTAATTCGGTTGGACAAAATTTATCTACTATTATTCTTTCAGAAGATAAGAGCATAATTGACATATCAGGACTACAGAATGGACTTTACTTTCTAAAAATTAATAACGGAAATAAAACAGGAATTAAAAAATTAATTATTGATGGAAAATAAACAACGAACCGCTAACAGCACCTACTTGCAATTTTTTGCGGGTTAACGCTCAAATGCGTAACTTGACATAGCAAAAAACTGCAAGTAGCGGCATTCCAAGATCAAAAACAAATTTTTTTTGATTTTTTTACGCTGCATATTTACTTAATTCAACATACGGTGTACCTCGATTCACTGTCGCAAATATTCTTGACACCAGTTTGTTCC
>JBKBLB010000052.1:0-1100 GCA_046296495.1 Bacteroidia bacterium | reverse complement strand
CCAATCCCAAAAGACGCCAAGGTGCCAAATAGTGCAAAAATCAGTGCTAACCATTTCCATTTTAGGCCGCGTTCAATGTAGTACATTGGACCGCCAGACATTTCACCTTTTTCATTTTTGATTCGGTATTTAACTGCCAGTACGCCTTCACCATATTTGGTTGCCATACCGAACAGGGCTGTCATCCACATCCAAAACACCGCACCTGGGCCACCAAGGACACAAGCGGTTGCAACACCAGCGATATTACCCGTACCAATGGTGGCAGAGAGTGCCGTCATGAGGGATGCAAAGTGCGAGATATCTCCTGCATGAGAATGTGCTTGGTCATGTTTGCCAAATACTTGTTTAAAGGCCAGAGGCAACATGCGAATTTGCCAGAAGAACAAGCGTAATGTGAGGAATATCCCTGTTCCGACAATGAGGACCAACATATAGGGTCCCCAGACCCAACCACTGATGGTTTCCATAAAAGTTTGTAAACTTTGTGTATTCATTTTTCTTTTAGTCCTCTATGTTTTAAAACTTGAAATTTCTAGAAAAATTTTGAGTTTTATTAAGCAATTGATATGCCACAGTCATGCTTCCTGCACGATTTTTTATTGATTTTTAGTCTTGTTGTATTTGTTACACGGAAATTTATTTTTGACAAGTGTTTTGCTGATTTTTTCAACAGGAACTTTTACGTGTCCTTTGTCGTGTTAAATATAAGAAAAATTAATTAACTTTTCAAAAGATGTTGAAAATATAGATTAATACAATTTTATTTTTATTTTTTTGTTCTTTTCGGGTAATTTTGGCGACTGGAAATAAAAGATGACATCAAGAATGAGTTTAGAAAATACAGAATCGACCTCTGAACAAGGTGATTTAAAACGGAGTTTATCCAACCGCCATTTACAACTCATTGCGATTGGCGGTGCGATTGGTACAGGTTTATTTATGGGGTCGGGGAAGACGATTAGTCTCGCTGGGCCATCTATTTTAATCATTTACATGATTATTGGTTTTATGGTGTTTTTGGTCATGCGCGCGCTTGGCGAATTACTGCTGTCTAACTTGAAGTACAAATCGTTTATCGATTTCTCTACCGATTTGAT
>JBKBLB010000051.1:0-1418 GCA_046296495.1 Bacteroidia bacterium | reverse complement strand
CATACGAACTTAAATCCAGCATGTTGGCATAATCTCCAAAGCCTACCTTACGCTTAAAGCTGATAAAATCTGTCTTCGGTACCCTGCTCGGGGTATCTACATACACAAATCTTACTACACTGTCTCTTAAACTGTCTATCTTTAAATAGTTTACGGCCAATAACCTTACCGGATGAAAACCTCTCTGGTTAAAGGTATATGTAAACGTACGATTGTATTTCAATGTATCTATATACTGTTGTGTGGTGAATGGTAAACTTTGCCTGAAATATGGAAATGGTAGGTTGGTTACATTGGGTAAATCCCAATAGGTTCTTGATGCATTTTGACTGGTGCTTACCAAGGTATATGGACTGTTTAGCCAAACCGTATCTATTGGGGTTGATTGTGTGTTGGGTACGCTGGGAAAGAAATTTGCTATCGGTGGTAAGGTAGGGCCGCCTCCGGGCATACCGGGAACCATGTCGATACCTGCACAAACTTGTAAACCGTCAGAACCGGTTGAAGCTGTACTAGTTGATGGCCCCCAGGCGCGTCTGTTTCCACCTCCGGGAGTCCATTGATTTATGGTAAAACCGGTTGTACTTGTTAAGCTAAAGTCAATCAACAAAAACTGACTTGGGTCATAAAAAAACGGAGTTGTTAAAGGAAATTGTACATAATTATTAGCAACCACACTTACTGCAAAAGTAGAAGCATTTAAACACACTTGTTGAGATGAATGTGTTACCCATGGTCCTGTAGCCAAAGTTGTAATATTTGGCTGCATTAAGGTTATGGTTAATCCGGTTAAATTACCTGTAAATGCTCCTGCAGCCCTCACATATACATGGGTTATCATACCCATATATGCACCTGTAAATTGGTTGTTGGCAAACAGAAACTGAACTCTGTTATTGGTACTTGAAAATGGAAATACGTTTGCACCACCTGTTAAGTTTGTATTGATAAACTGCGGTGTTTGCGAATTGGCAGAATTTTGCCAAATCAAAAAAAGCAGCGTAATTAATAACCTGAAGTAAATTTTTTTCATAGTTTTTAAGTTTTGGGTTTCAAAGTATTATATTTTTTTCAAAGAAATCAAGTTAAAAAAAACTTAATCTCAGTTTTAATATTAAAAAAAGCTAAACCATATAAAACAAAAAACCGCTGAATGCCTAAAATTAAAGGAACTCAGCGGTTTAGTGTTACTTAAAATACGAGCTAATTAACCTGTAATTTTTTAGTAAAGGTTTTATCACCAGCTTTTATGCTTACAAAATACATTCCTGCATTTAATGCATTTATATCAATTACCTGTGCAGATAAATCAGCATTGTTTAAACTTTGTTGTTTTACCAGTTTTCCTTGTACATCGTATATGCTTAGTTCTACTTGCTCATTTATTGCTTGAACCAACCTTGCATATACCTGACCTT
>JBKBLB010000050.1:0-2053 GCA_046296495.1 Bacteroidia bacterium | reverse complement strand
ACTGCCCAATATCATCCCACAAACAGAAATTAAAAATTACCTCTAAAAGTGTGGTGCACGCCCAAAAAATTAAAAAATTCAAAATCAGTTTGTTATGACTTATAGGTGTCAAACTCGAGAGCAAATTTTTAAAAACGTTTTTAGGTTATTTTAAGACCCCCGATTATAGAAACAATTTTTACATAGCGCAAAAATTAACCGCACTTAAAACGCACCTAATGGGTTAGTTTTTTAGGGAAATGGAATGAATTTTTTGATTGAATGTATATATGGGTTACCGCAGTTAGCTGCTTGCTTGATTATCATGTTAATGATTCTATACATATTTTTATGTTATGTATTTGTTTGTTTAGTATTGTTAGCAGATAACTTGGAAAGTTTTTTAAGCCCTTTATCGAGATATTTCAAAATGTTGTCTCCAGTCCTTTTTGCTGACCTGTCCTTTTCAACTTCGTTGATGATTGAAAAAGATACTGTCTGCACAAGCTCACTTCCCTTTTGTATTCCGCCACTCACTACTTTAATCTCAATACCACCAGCTTTATTCGTTGTTGAAGTTATGGAAACCTCAAAGTTTATTGAGTCTTCCACAACATAGCCATCAGGAAGCCCAGAGGTTATTTCTTCAATCGTCTTCTTAACAAAGTCATTAAGATTAGTTTCCATTATTTGAATTTTATTGCATCACATCTGTCAGTTCCGCCAGATTTGAAATGAAAAATTAGCCCGTCTGCTGTCGGAAACTCTTTTTTTGCTTTACCTATAAGTTTGTCGCGAACACCCTCATACTGGCTATCCCAACCAACAGTTGACTTAACTGTCCCAAGGTAGTCATATGGCATAACGGGTTTGCTGTCAGTAAATACAAAGACACCTTGATATTGCTCTACTTCAGCTGTGCTTCTTTTCGCTTCATAAGTCGCAACCTTAAATGCGATAAGTGAAGTCAATGCAATTCCGGATAAAAGTTCAATAAAAATTTTTTTCATGTCTGTGAATTTTATGTTATGCTTACTCTATTCGGTTTTCAGCATCCCCGTTTATGTCACTAACCTGTCGTCAATACTTGCCGCTTACGTTCTTAAGCTTGGTGCAGTGAGGTTTTTCGAAAATTATGCTGTAAGACAACACGAATGTAAAATTTCGGCTAAATATTTTTATTGAAAAAAGTAAGCCCCCTTTTTGCCAATCCTGTGTTACGTGCTGATTTTATTTTGAATATTCCTTCGTTATTCTTTCTATTTCCTCAATTTTGTAAACAAAAATATTCCCATCTTTTGTTTGAATTTTAATCTGAACATTAGGTACTTGTTCGATTATCGTTCCTCTAATAACACTGCCATTTTTTAGATATAATACGTCAACCAACTGTTGATTCGTTTCTGTTTTACTTATTGAACAATTTGTATAGTTAACTAAATATCTAAAATTTTTATAGTCGTCTTTTGAAATTCCATTTTCCATAGTATTGGGCTTCCAAACAGCCCCTGTTGCTAGGTCGACAATTACACCCCAAGGAATTGGTATTCCACTTGATATACCCGTCCAGCCAACAATGGTACCTACAAACGCCCATCCTCTAAATGTTCTTGATGTATAATCAAATTTTTGTTCTTGGCAACCATCCTCTTTCACAATAAATGAAAATCTATTTGCTTCATTCCGGTTAACTTTTATAGATGCACTTCCGGTCCCTTTTATCTCACCTTTATAAACTATTTTTGCATTAGGTCGGTCTGCAACTACAATATGAGCAATATATCTAGAGCCACCAAAAATTGTTGCACAGCTTGTCATTAAAAATGGAATTACTGCGATACTAAGTTGTTTTAATTTTTTTGAATTCATAATTTATATTTTAATTTTATTATTCCTACTCTTATGGCTTTTCGGAGTCCGCTCTTTTTTTGTATTAAATGTAGCTAGTATAAATGTAAGCTTCCCATTTTTAGTACAATTCAAAAGTAGAATTTTTTTAATAGATATAAAATTTTTTCAAATTGTTTGTTGTTAATGATGTTGAAATGTGGTAAACTCTGCTTGGGCTTGTGCA
>JBKBLB010000049.1:0-2490 GCA_046296495.1 Bacteroidia bacterium | reverse complement strand
CCTTTTCTTCAGGGGACAGCTCGTTCCCAACAAACAGTTAAAGTCTATCATCTCTACTAAAGTTGTGTTACCATTTCAAAGAACTTTATATCTTCGTACCCTGTGGTAACGCAGGACACACCACAGCCACCAACATCGGTTTGCCGCAAGCGGGGGTGTAGTGCTTCGGTTGACAGTTTTTTCGTATAATTGAAGTGCGGTTTTCAAATCAAAGGTTGTGCGTAAAAGCCCCGCCTTCGGCAAGCCGAAAACCGTTATAGGCTATGGTATGACCCGTAGACAACAGGGTTATCAAAAAAATATCTTCAGGATATTTAGGCATGACTTAGCTGACTTTAAAAACAGACTTTTCAGTAGTTAATTTAATTATCCCCTTCCTGCATTTTTTGCCATCACACATTGCAGCACATTTTGCGGCTGCCCGACACTTAACATAAGAAGCAGCCTCAAAAAGAGCTGCAATTTACCACTCAATTAACAAAATCTATCTAATGGTACTTACATTGTAAAATTTTTTAAGATAAATGTAAAGTTTTGCATAACTGATAAATATTTTGAATTGAATATCAATCTGTAGAAGCACCTATAATTTCGCCTTCAAGACTTAGTAATCATTAAACATTTTAATACTAAAGATTCTGATATGTATTGTAGAAAAAACTCCTACATGATTACATCACGTAGGAGTGCATAAATTCCTCATAAATTATCAAGTATTGCTTCTATTTTTTTTCTATCTAAAGTCTGGTCTGAAGCATAGATAATTTGTTTATTAATAATTAAATAGTTTGTTTGTATTATTAATTTGTCATTATTCTTAAGGTCAAAAACTTCTTTTTTGAGATTTCTTAGAGTTTTAACTTCATTATGTATCCCCGTTTTATCATCAATGTAAGTATGATATCCAACTAAATTACAACTTTTTTTTAACTCTTGTGCCAATTTACTGTGAGCTATTTCACTAACCATAACATAGGACACTTTGTCCCGGTATTTTTTATTCAGTTCTTTGTATGTCTCACAATCATATATTTCTGCATCAGCACACAACCTACTATACACGAAATGAAGCCAAACCACCTTGTGTTGTTCTATATGCATTTTTAGTTTTTCAGCATTAATTTCGAACATTACAGAGTCATTTGGTGACGGTTTGTGTGAGGACAAGTCATTAGACGATAAAATTGATCCATTTATTTCATCTTGAATATTGACCTTTTCTATCTCGAATAAGCCCTTACAAGATGAAGATCCAATTATTATAGTTAAAACAACTAGAATATTACAAAAGAAATTCATAAAATCTATTCCGCTAAAATGTTAACGATAGCTTCATGGTCGCCTTATGCATTGGTAATAAACTCGTATGTTCCTGGGAGAATCTCTAACCTCGAAAAACCAAAATTCGTTAATACTTCTGAATCAATATCTGGATAGCAGTCCTCTCCAGGCAAGAAAGTCATTAACTGATTAGGAAGAGTATATTCTTTGTCTATGAGCACATGCATTTGATTATTATTGGGTATGTGTACATAGCCTGTTTTGAATTTAATATAGGGGCCACCTTTCTTCAGTTTACAGATAGCAAAACCTTTCAAACATTTTTCAGATTTTTTATACAGATACCAACTTACTTTTATACCAACTTCTTTGGGTTTTGGAGGACCAGTTTGCCTCATTGTCTGTTGATCAGGTACTTCATTTTCTACTTTAGGTGTAATCGTTTGTTCTACGTCTTTGTCACAACTTACTAGAAAAAATAAAATAGTAAATACAGATAGTTGAAGGATGGTTAATCTAAATGAATTTTCTTTAACTAATTTTTTCATACTTTGTTTAAATTTAAGAGGTTTAACATATTTAAATTAATAAACGAATAACAATGTGAGTCCATACTTTGTTTTGATTTATCAATAAGTTTATAATCAATTGTTTAGCTTAATGTTATTAGAAGTTCCTACTTTCTTGAATAGACTTTTTTCAAACAAGTATCCGTAAAAATCTCAATTAACAGCATTTTTTCAACTAATTATTGTAAGACCATTAAACCACGTTACGGACTTACAGGCACTGCATCTATTGCACTATACGACAAGAGTTTATAGGAAAAATTATTCCTTGACCGTTTTACGAGTTTTGTTTGTAAATAAGTAAATACTTACTCAAGCAAAACTCGTAAAACAGCCAAGCAAAATTCAAACACATAGTACAGCTTTACAAGTCCAACCAAATTCAAAGCTACACAAAGAGCTTGCATTCTCCCACCCAGACAAAGACAACCAACGCTCAAAAATTAAATTAACTATAAGCATACTACTTCATGACCCAAATACTCAACATTCACATCGGGTGACAGGTCGCGCGAGAAGAGTCGAGTAGGTAAGGGGGAATCTCACCCCCAAACCTCTCGCAGAACCGTACGTGAACCTCTCGATTCATACGGCTCTTCTTAGTGCAACCTTGCGGTTGTGTCTGGTAAGTCAAATCATC
>JBKBLB010000048.1:0-2573 GCA_046296495.1 Bacteroidia bacterium | reverse complement strand
AAAACGGGACTTATGCGGCTTTAAGGAACTTTGTCCTACAAAACGTTTGAGTTCTCCCGTTTTCTGTTCGGTTAATTTATTGTTTTTTTCTTAAATGCAAACTAAAGGCCAAACGTTATGTACAACTGCATAGAGATGACTAAGCCTTGAATTTATTAAGATATTCAAAAGCTAAATCTTTAAACTTCAAATCAATTGTAAACTTATTAATAGGAATCTCAGTGCATACAATAAGGCAGACATCTACTTCGAGTATTTTTGCCACTTCAACCAAGTGAATTAGCTTCTTGTCACTTGCATTTAACTCATATGAAGAATAGGCTTGCTGTTTTATTCCAAGCTTTACAGCAACATAAGACTGTTTAAGTCCTCGAAGTTCTCTAATAGCTTTTATTCTTTGACCATAAATCATAATTCGTACAAGCTGTAGTTTGTATAATTATAAAGTGTTAAAAAGCTATAATAAAGTTGCATATCAATTTTAAGAAAATGAATACACAAACTAAAAAATTAGGCTTTGTAACTAAGGGATTTAGTTACGTAAGCAAAAAGTCAACTATTGTTATGGCTTTACTATTAATCTCACTTGTTGTTTATGCAAAAATTAATTTTCCACCAGACCTTACTACAAGAGGTACTTTACCAGATGAAATTGAACTATGTGCTGGATGTGACCTGACGCCAGAATGGACATTTATTAATGAAACGGGTTGTCCAGTTAGTATTAGACAATCTGTAATTTATAATGGACCGAACGGATCAGGTATACCTTTTCGATTCGAAACCTTGGAAGTTCCTGCAAAAGACCCCGTAACCCTTATAAATGGACAAGCACTCCTCAGTTTTGGTTCAATGTATCAACAATTATCTAATCATACAGGTACTTCCGGTCCTTTTACACTAACACATGCAGGTGTAGAAATACAAATTGCAGGCAATTGGGGGCATTTCGGATATCCTGACAAACCTACAAAATTCTGCAATCCAGCACTTGATGCAAATGATCCTTGTCGTTGTTTACAATGGACACCTGATTACACAAATAAAACTATGAGATTGATACCTTGTTTGTGTCCATAATTCTATATTGCGAGTATGAAGACATTACATTTTGCAAGTGCATTTATTCTATTGAGTATTGCTATTAATAGCAATGCTCAATGGAATTTAACAAATTATCCATCTGATAAAATTTTAAGATTTCCACAATATACCAGTGCTACAAAAATGTGGGGTATAGAATCTGGAGATAATGGGATTGACCCTCATGTTGTATTAACAAGTGTTGATGGTTGTGAGACTTTTACACGAAGCACAACGACTTTTAAATGGATTTATAATTTTTATGCGCTAAGTGACAATATCGCTTACTTGACTGCTGACCCTTTAGGTACTTTGCGCAGACAGGTTTATAAAACAATTGATGGTGGATTAACTTGGGACAGTATTATGCCAGCAATTGGACAGCTGATTTGCTTTGACTCATTAAAACTATGTATAATTACATCAAAAATTATAAATGGTTGTTTTGATTATTACACATCTTTAGATGGGGGAGCTAATTGGAATATGCAAACTGGGTGCTCACCTAATTTTAATGGCCTTAATAGGACATTACCATTTTTTCTGATAAGGAATCAACATACATCAACAGCTTTACTTAGTATTGATAGCTTTTTGTTTAAAACTAATGATTATGGTAATAGTTGGATTGTTTTAAATAATAATAATTTTAGAAATCAAGTTTTTAGAACAGTTACATTTAGAGATAGTCTAAATGGTGTTGCATTTAGAAGATATACAGACCAACAAAACCAAATTAGTTTTTCTACACTACATTATACATCAGACGGTGGTATTAATTGGGATACATTGACTAACATATTTCCTCCAATACATGAGGTAAGATATTTACACAACAAAAATGGAAATGGCCAATCTTTATACATAGCAGGTGGTGATGAAGGTGCTATTTTCAGTAATGATAGTGCAATGAACTGGCGATTTTTTGACAATGAGAAACACTCAAGTTTAGCTTTTTATAACAAAGAGACTGGCTTGAGTTATTATCCTGTAAGTTCAGGCGGTAGGGGGCTTCTGAAATTTGTAGGTCCATTTACAGGAATTAGAGGTGACAAACAAAAGTCTGAATTAGTTTCATACTCTGTGTATCCTAATCCTGCAAACGATATACTAAATGTTTCTTATGAAACGCTGGAACATGAAACCGAACTCACTATAATGGACTTAACTGGAAAATCTTTTAAATCATTTCTCATCAACAACATACAGCACAAAAACAAAATAACTCTTGACATTTCAGATTTAGAAAAGGGTTTATATTTTTTAAGAGCCTCCGACATCGGAAATATAAAATTTGTGAAAGACTAATTTTTCTTTCAAAAGTATTATCGGTTTGACATGATTCGCGAGAATACTCGACCGATAGAGCGTCGAGTAGGTAAGGGGGAATCTCACCCCCAAACCTCTCGCAGAACCGTACGTGAACCTCTCGATTCATACGGCTCTTCTTAGTGCAACCTTGCGGTTGTGTCTGGTAAGTCAAATCATCG
>JBKBLB010000047.1:0-2816 GCA_046296495.1 Bacteroidia bacterium | reverse complement strand
ATTTGAGAAAATAATGTTACATTTACCATCTGGAAAGGGTTTTGTTTTTTTTGCACCTCAAAGGTAACTATGAGGATTAAACTTCCCTTTCCTTTTTTTAAACGTTTAGGACGCTATTGATAAACGATAATTGATTTAAAAGTATTTTACATAGCATGCTGCTATTTTAACCGAAAATAAATGAAATTTGCCGCTGATGTATTTATAACATCTTTTATGCATTTTGAGCACGACAAACATCAGTATTTCTATGAAAAATACCTGCGAAACGAAATGCAGGAAAACGAAAAAACTGCTTTTGAAGAACGCTTACAAAATGATATTGATTTAAAAAGAAGTTTTGATTTTTATGTAAAAAACAGAGAAGAAATTTTAAATGATGAATTAAACGATGATGATGAAACCATTATTGGAACACCTAAAAAACCTGAAAAATGGGGTTGGCTTTATCTTGGCCTTAGTATTTTAGGATTGGTGTTAGTGATAGATTATTTTGCAAATATTAACTACCAGAAAAATTTAGATAATAAATACAGAAAAACTTTAATTGATAGAATTAATATATTTAAACAAGAATCAAATGTCCAAAATATCAATAAAACTGAAATAAAAAATATTCAAAAACAAGAAAATAAAAAAAGTAAGAAACCTGTTTTTTACAATAGCGATAATGAAATAATTGAAATAGATAGCAGCGATTTTATTTTAAATGAACTGGATGAAAAATTAAATAGCATAAAAGAACAAAACAAGAACCTGACTCTCGAAACTGATGTAATGCTTTTTGATTCAATTTTTATATGTTTTGATGAAAAAAGGTTTATTGAAAGACTAAACAATATTTACCAAAACACCGACAGTGTTTTAACCGACAGTATTATAACCATTTTAACATTAAAAAGTTTATTAAGAAATCCGGATAAAAATGATGTTTTATTATTTACCGAGTTTTGGCAATCGCCAGTAAATTTTAAAGGATACAGGTTCTCCGGAAAAAAAATACAACTGTATGGCATATCTGTTCAGTTTCCATTTTACTTTGTTAAAAATTCGTTCTCTAATGAGTATTTTTTAATTAACGGCAACCGAAGATTTAAGCTGAAAAAAGATAATAACTTTCATAAATTTACAACAAACGATAATGATTGAATTTTATAAATATCAAGGTACAGGCAACGATTTTATTATAATTGATGACAGAGAAAAAAATTTAAATTTATCAAAACAACAAATTGAATTTTTGTGCAACCGCAGATTTGGCATTGGTGCTGATGGACTTATTTTGTTACAAAATCATTCAAATGCAGATTTTTATATGCAGTACTTTAACAGCGATGGTGCCGAAAGTACCATGTGCGGCAATGGCGGCAGATGCATTGCATCTTTTGCACACTTACTAAATATTGGTTCAAACCAAAAAATTGTTTTTAATGCAATTGATGGCAAACATGAAGCATTGATTTTGAAAGATGAAACAATATCTTTAAAAATGAATGATGTAACCAATATAAAATTTATAGGAAATGATTTTGAATTAAACACAGGTTCTCCGCATTATGTAGTTTTTGCAAACGATATTAAAAACCTTAATCTTATTGAATGGGCAAGAAAAATAAGATACAACGATACCTATAATAAAACCGGAATAAATGTAAATGCAGTTCAAGTTGACAATGAAAATTACATTCGTGTTCGCACTTATGAGCGAGGCGTAGAAGACGAGACCCTAAGTTGTGGAACCGGGGTTACGGCCTGCGCTATTGCATATTTTAAACATAAAAAACTACCAATAGGTTCATACAATATAAATGTAATAACTCCCGGTGGCGAATTACAGGTAACTTATAATGCAACCGAAAACGGTTTTAACAATATTTGGCTTACCGGCAAAGCAACTTATGTTTTTAGAGGTTTTATAAGTTTACCTTGAACCAAAATGAATGATTAGAAAATTTATTAGTTAACCACAAAAGAGTAAATAAAGTTGATTAAGAAAGAACGATATAAATTTGTATTAAACTATTTTTTAAAACACCATCCGGTTGCTGAAACAGAACTACATTACAATAATCCTTTTGAATTGCTGGTTGCTGTAATTTTATCGGCACAATGTACCGATAAACGAGTAAATATGGTAACACCTGAACTTTTTAAAAATTTTGGTACACCGCAAAAAATGGCAGCAACAAATTTTGATGAATTATTCCCGTACATTAAAAGTATAAGTTATCCAAATAATAAAACCAAACATTTAATTGGTATGGCCAATATGTTGCTTGAACACTATGAAGGCAAAGTACCCGATACCGTTGATGAATTGGTAAAACTTCCGGGTGTTGGCCGCAAAACTGCTAATGTAATTGCAAGTGTAATTTACCAACAACCAACTATGGCTGTTGATACGCATGTTTTTAGGGTAAGCAAACGTATAGGTTTAGCAACAAAAGCAACAACACCTTTAGCCGTTGAAAAGCAATTAATAGAGCATATACCAAAAGAAATTGTTCCATTGGCTCATCATTGGTTAATATTACATGGCAGGTATGTTTGCACGGCACGTAATCCAAAATGCAATGAGTGCGGATTACAAAATGCGTGCAATTATTTTAATAAACAACAAAAAAAGACTTCGAAAGCAAATACTTGAATTGCAAATACCATATTTTCCTTTCAAGTAAAAACATAACTAACATAAGTTCAATAGTGTCCTAAATAATTTTTATTGAGATATAAGCTGCTTGATTTTATTGGTACTTAGAAAGTAAAATTAATCATTTCAAAAAAGAACCCCCTGTATTGGTTTTCGATTAATCGGT
>JBKBLB010000046.1:0-3381 GCA_046296495.1 Bacteroidia bacterium | reverse complement strand
TGCACAAGCCCAAGCAGAGTTTACCACATTTCAACATCATTAACAACAAACAATTTGAAAAAATTTTATATCTATTAAAAAAATTCTACTTTTGAATTGTACTAAAAATGGGAAGCTTACACCTAATGCAGCAGAAATAAGTTTTAGCTGACCAGGAGTAATTGCAATTTGACCAAACTCAATTTTACTGTAAGTTGTTTGTGTTAATTTGATAGCTTTTGCAATTTCAGATTGTTTAATTTGTCTTAGCTCTCTGAAAGCTTTAATTGTCAGAGATAGCTTTTTATCGTATTCTAAATGTCTCATTTGCTTGATTTAGTTTGCAACTCTTTTGGTTTACAAAGAAAGGATTGTGCAGTTGGGTAAACCAAAAGTGTTGCTATATACACGGATGTAAAACCATTGCCTATAACGTTTTTGGCCTTGCGCTGTTGCCGAATTCGTGATGCAAATTTGTCAATCAAGATAAAATATTTTGCGTACACAAAAATTTCATTTTACCACGTTAACGGCAATGGCGCAAGACGTGTGTTAGTAGCCGTTATGTTTATTCATTTACTGACGAATTACCTTTTTGGTCAAATTATTCCCAAAATCATCAATAATTTTGAAAATATAAAGTCCTGTCTGTAATTCTTCCATATTTAATTGATAATTTCCAATAAAACTGTCCTTAAATAACAACTTACCATCTGTGCTATAAACTCCAAGATGCATTTTTCCGCTCATTTCACAATCAATACTTACCTTATTATGTGTAGGATTTGGATAAATAACTATTTCGTTGACCAATTTTATTGTATTTAATCCCACAGGAAACAATGGTCCATTTGAAAGGAGCTTGCCATTACTTTCTATTTTGCATACTAGGCTACCATAAGTTGATGTAGAAGAAATGGAATCTACATTTAAGGACCTTAGTTGATAAAAATTTCCTTCACTGTCCTCTGTAAAAGCAAACAAACCAGCAGATATATTGGCATTACTGTATTGGGGAATTCCAGGATAAACTTTGGTTATATATAAATCTTCATCCAATTCTATCATGCGATGTCTGTCTATAGAATCTGGAAAAAGGAATTGGGCAAAATACCCAATTCCATTGTTTTTTTTAATGAGGCCTTTAAAGTAAATATCTGCAACAATTGGATTGTTAATACTATCCCTATACATCCATGCTTTTCTATGGCTAATTACATTTCCTTTGTCATTAAAGAAAACCCACCTAGCAGGGAAATTTAATTGGCTTTCTCTGTTGTATATTAATAATCCATAAGTACTATCATTTAATTGTACACATGAGTTATAATATAACCTTGGCAATCTGAAAATTTTAAAAACAAAATCATATTGCCAACCTAAAGAATCCAGTTCGCTTTTTATCTCAATCAAATTGCCACTGGTATCAAATAATGCAGAAATAACCTTTGTTTGCCAAACAGCAGCACTGTCTTTTTGAGAGCGACCAATAACCAAAATTTGGTTGTTTTTGGTATGGAACACATAATCAAAACTTGTTGTTCTAAACCCATCCCTGTTGATGCGATAATACTTTTCCCATATTCTACTGCCGTCTAGATTGTAACGTGCCAGAAAACCCGACCATCCAAATTGCGAGGTTGGAGGTCGGTAATCACCAGAAAGTAATATGTCTGTATTCATTTCTGAGACTGAATACAATTCATTTGAAGTGTCACCAATAATTATCGGACCAATAACTCCACCGTTTTTGTTGAAAACTGTAAATTGTCCATTAAGTGTATTGCGATAATCTTGAGTTAAACCATACCATATTAATTCACTTGTACTATTTATTAAATTACCATTTGCACCATATGGCAGAAAATTAGAAACAATACCATGCCTTAAATCTTTACTAACTTTTATTATTCTGTTAGAAAAACCCTCACTTTGAATATTATTTTCAATACTAAAATAAATAGTATCATTAAATAGTTTTATGGCATTCCATCTATTTGTATTTTCAAGAGGAAGAACAAAAGGCGAAGAGTTTTGAGCATGCAAAGTATTTATAGCAAGGCAAAAAACAAAAGCAAAAGATAGTTTTTTCATGTTTTACTGCTTTTGAATGATGAACTTATAATTGTTGTTAGCGTTTTTAATTAACAAACAGTAAACGCCAGTATTAAGGCTGCTTAAATCTAAACCATTATTTCCGTTTAGATTATCAACTTCCAGAATTGTTCTTCCTAAAAAATCTACAACTTTAATATCACATTTTTGGTCATCGTCATTAAACCCATTAATCGTTAAAATACCATTTAAGGGATTTGGAAAAATCGTTATAGATGAGAAGTTGTCATTTTTAGATATTGAGCTAGGATTGCGTTTGCCTAAATTTAGTTCACAATTCAGATTAATAGAATTCTGATTATTTAATAAATCGAACAGTGTCCCTGTAACTTGATATTCATTATTCTGATGTATAACATTTATTGTATATTCATTTGCTAATTCTAATTCAGCTAAACTTTCTCCAAAAATTTGCAAATTAAAAACACTATCAAATGCATATTGAATTGGAATTTCATCTCCTAAAGAACTAAACATTACAACTTGTAATTCTCCAATTGTTTGAACGCAAGAAGTGTTAAATATTTCTATGTTTATGTCAGAATATACAGAATCCTTTTCTGAGAATTGTTCGTCAAATAAACTTTGCATAATACTACGAGCTAAGTACACATGACTACCTTCAATAGAAGGAATTTTATTTGCAATATTACGAATATATAGTTCATCAGTACTATCGGGTTGATGTGCTTCAGGATAACTGAAACCAATATATTTTATAAGTAGATTAGCATATTTTTGATCAATATTGTTTTCAAAACTATGGTTTAGGTAAATTAAAGCGGTATCAAATATACTAATTTGAGTATACTCCAAAGCTTTAATAATTCTAATTTTGTCAGTCAATACAAAGTTTGGATTAGTTTTTAAATCATTTAAAGCATAGCTAAAATCTAATTCCCATTGGATAATTTGGTCTGAAGAAGTATCTGCTAAGATTTCGTTTGGAGAACCTGCTGGAAACTGACCATTACAAAAATCCGGTGCATAATCTTTAATTAAAGTTTGGAATACGAAAATAGGCGAACTAGAACCAGGAGGTGTAAAAGGGCCAAAGCAACTTTTTGTTGTGCCAGCTTGATAGCAAGCTTCTTTTACAGTTCCATTATTTTCAATTACCCACCAATTTTTCACATTATCTAAAGGTTCTATCCAATGCATATCTGAAATGTCTTAGCCCCCTAAAAGACTGGATAAATTTATAAAAACAGATTAGGTCTGCTTAAATTTATCACAAATGAAATCAAAAAGAACATTCAGTCCTGAAGAACGCTTGTCCATATTGCA
>JBKBLB010000045.1:0-3458 GCA_046296495.1 Bacteroidia bacterium | reverse complement strand
ATTTTTGGCCAAAGTTTTTGTTCCTCATTTTTATTTCTTGTACTATATTTTTTGTATTGCAAAATTAGTTGATTGTTTTCTATAAATTTATAATCATTTCCTTATCTGCTGGAATTTGTCTTTATCTGTTATTCTCTGAATAAAGACACCGAAATCGTTTCGTATCTCATTTTTTAAAGCTTTCGTACTGAAAAATGAGCTGCACTTTTCTACCGTTTTTTTTCTTTATAATAAAATAAACAAATAAAAATGAAATTTATAATACCAACAAATGATCCTCTTCTTATGGATTTTCTTTTTCTTATTAAAACACACAAAGATATAATACCAGAATTGCATAATCTTTTTCTAAACACACATTATTTAGAACATTTAGTCTCTCCTACATATGAATACCAAAAGCTTACAGACACTATGGCAAATTATTTGGTTTATGATTTAAATCTTTCTTATGAATTAATAAAGATGTTTATTTATGAAGAAGGAGGTTATATTTTAGGGGAAGAAGTTATGGATCAAGAACTAGCTTCAGATACTTTAACAAAAACAGAAATAAGTTATCGTTACTTTGTAGAAAAAAACAGTGCTTTATCTTTAACAGATGGTAAAGAATACCTATTAAAAGTAACAAAAGGAGTAATAGTAAAAAAATAATATTACAACTTATTTTCTCTATTATTACTCCTCCTTTAAAGAGAAGATGGCTGAGCGGTTTATAGCGGTGGATTGTAAATCCATTCCCTTTTGGGTTCGTTGGTTCAAATCCAACTCTTCTCAATTTTTTGTCTCACGGTTAGGAAATAAGGTCTTATATCTTCTTCTCCATTCTAGATGGACAAAACCTTCTATAGAAGGGACAAAATGGAGTTTGGAATAAACTTGTTAAAAAACCTATTATCTACTTCTAGAATGGCAGAAGAAGAATATTTAAGTGACCATTACTTAATCTTGAGAGCAATATAAATATGTCGAGGATCAAAAATACACTCCCCCAAAAGTATGAGTATTTCCTTTCGGGTATTGAAATAATTGAAGAAGGAGTAAAAGAGATTAATATAAAGGAAAAACGATAAATAGTTAATTTTTTGTAAAGTAGAAATGTATAAATCTTTAATGGAAGCTCAAAGATTACTTCTTTCTTTCGATAAAGAATATTTTTTGGTTAAATTTGATTTAACACCTTCTTTAGAGGAATTTGCAAAAGTAAATGTGGAGTTTATCGAATTAATGAAAAAAGAGTTTACAAAAGTTAAATATTATAGACTCTGAAAATATAGATATCTTTAAGCTACATCTTGTAGAAGTATTACTTTTAACATTGCTATAGATTCAGATTGTGAAAAAATTCTACAGAAAGTTTTAGCACGATTTTATACGACGTTTCTTCAAAGTTCAAAAAAACAAGAAATTAAATTTGGGCAATTAAAAGATCTTTTATTAAAAGCAGATTCAGATAACACATCATTTTCTTAGTATTTAGCGATAACAACTATCCTTCGCCAGTTTTGCAGCATAATGATACTTCTGTTATAGTTCCATCTGAAAGAATTTATACAAAAATCCTTACTGAAGTAGAAAATTTCAGCAAAAGTTGTAGAAATCATTCTTTCTCTTCTACAGTTGAAGGCTTACAAAAAAATTGCTACAACACGCACAGGTTTTTCAATTGGGAAAAAATGGTTTAGTATTCTTTGATCACGCTTGGATAAGCGCTCAATCAGCAGTAGAGAAATATAGAAACAGCATTTGGGTTCAACAGAGAGAGTTATTAGCGAAATTTGATCAACGTTTAGAGACTCTTCGCGGTTATACAATGGGTGGAGAGGAAATTTCTTCCATTTTGTAAGAAACACCAAATAATCTTACATATAAAGAGACAATAACTAAAGGTTAATCACTTTTAGATGAAGCTTTAGCTGCTAGAAAAGAGTTAGAGACGATTTATAATGCTCCAGATGATTTAATAGAGACTAATTTTTCAGATTCTAAAATTAATGCTTTTATTAGGTTAGATAATATGGTAGTAGAGTTAGACAAAACAGTAAAAGATTTAACACATTTAGCAACTATTTCTAGTATCCCTTTTCCTACACCAGACAGAATTAGCATATCTAACACAAGAGTATTAGAAAATGATGCTGAGAGTGAATTATGTCATCAGGCAGGCACTTTCTTGGATTCTTTGACAAAATTAATAGAAGATAGACAATTTTTTAGCAGAAAAATTATTAATGTTCCTACTGGTTGGGATCCCGACTTAGCTCAAAATTTCATTCTTAGAAACGTAATTGACTTTACCGAAGGTTCTTTAAGTTTGATGAAAAATATCCATGAAGCTCAATATATGTCTTTAACAGGACGTATTGGTGACTTTACGCGTGAAAAAATAGCTCAAGGAGTAGATGCAGTAGTACCAGAAACTGTACAACAAACGTTTGTAGAAGGTGTGAATCTAGCAAAAAGTGTTGCAAAAGGTACTTTTAACACTTTTCAATATGTTAAAGACTTTGGAATGCAAAGATTTATTATCACTACAATGGGTACAGTAGCAGGAGGAAGCTTTTTAATAAGTGCTAGTATAATCTTTGGTGTACAGGTACCGCAACTTCTAGGCTCAGTTGTTAATACAGGTGTATCTTCTTTAAAATCAGGCCCTATGCCTATGCAGACAAGTGTTCTCCCTCAGTTTACATCTGCTTTAAGCGTAATTGATCCTAAATCTCCTTTTGCTGGTCCTAATGGTATACCATTACTGTTTACGATACAAAAACTAATAGTACATATATGGAGCATAATGAAGGAGTAGTGCTTGATTTAACCCTACAAGAGCTGTTATGGAACGTTCTTTTACAGATAAAGTTAAAGAATTACATGATTATGAAAAACTTTTATCTATCAGATTTGATTATCCTGATGTAGCTTGGGCACATGCTGATCCTTGGTATATAAGCGTTTTGGGAGGTATAGAGAACAATAAACGTGCCATACTTCGTTTAGAAGAGCTTAACCACAAAAATGAATTATCATCAGAGCAAAAAGAGGAAATTAAAGTTATTAAAAAAGAAAATGGTTCTAAACTTTCAAACAAACCTTTAGGGAATGTTAACAATATAGAGAATATTCGTAATGTTACTAAAAAAAGAACTACAGCTGAAAAACCTATTGATATTCTTAATTTAACAACTGAGCAGAAGAAACAAACAAGATAATGAAAGATTAAAACGTTACGTTACGTGTTGATTAATGGTTTAGTACGTCCTTTACAAAATGAAACAGACTGTTATATACAGTTAATTGCTAGTAAATTTGTTCATGAGTTGTTAGTAAACAGTTTGCAAGTTTTACTAAGAAAGATTTAATTGATTATGTATCTTACGTTCCTGGGCTGAAAATTTCATAGATTTTGAAAAGAAAGTGTTTAAAGACGGAGACCTCTTGTACGGTTCTCCCATCATAAA
>JBKBLB010000044.1:0-3521 GCA_046296495.1 Bacteroidia bacterium | reverse complement strand
TGAGAAAATAATGTTACATTTACCATCTGGAAAGGGTTTTGTTTTTTTTGCACCTCAAAGGTAACTATGAGGATTAAACTTCCCTTTCCTTTTTTTAAACGTTTAGGACGCTATTGATTTCGGTTAATTAATTCTTATACCAGCACTTAGATTTGATAAATATTTTAAGTTTTAATTGGTTTGCGATGATTAAAAACTCCTCATTAAAACAATAAAGCCTCGAAATTCGAGGCTTTATTTGTGGTGTGGGAGGGAATCGAACCCCCGACACAAGGATTTTCAGTCCTTTGCTCTACCAACTGAGCTACCGCACCATTCCGTTTTTGGGATGGCAAAAGTAGTATTTTCTGTAAAAACAGCAAATTTTTTTAAAACTTTACTGTTTTTTGGTTCAAACAATAATTGCAGTTGTTATACTTGCACTACTAATTTTATGGTATGATTGAACAAATACTCTTTGTTTTAATAAGCGCTGCAAGCATTTACCTTTTTGCAAAAAACATTGGTAAAATACGCAGAAATATTTTATTGGGTAAAGACATAAACCTGAATGATAATAAGGTCGAGCGCTGGAAAACCATGCTTAGGGTGGCTTTTGGACAAAGCAAAATGGCCGCAAGGCCCGTACCATTTGTATTGCATTTAATTGTTTACGTTGGCTTTGTACTTATAAACATTGAAGTGCTTGAAATTTTGATTGACGGTGTTTTTGGTACACATCGCGTTTTAAGTTTTTTAGGCCCTGTTTACAATGCTGCCATTGGTTTTTTTGAGGTTTTGGCATTTGGTGTTTTGGCTGCCTGTATTGTTTTTTTAATGCGCAGGTATGTAGTTAAACTGAACCGTTTTCAGGGTAAAGAGTTAAAAGGATTTCCGAACCGCGATGCCGCAACCATATTATTTGTTGAAATTATACTAATGCTGGCTTTGCTAAAAATGAATGCTGCCGACCAAATTTTACAGCACAGAGGCAATGCACATTATATTGCGGCAGGCTCTTTTCCTATAAGCAGTTGGCTTTTTGTACCAATTTTTAATGCCTTTAATTTTAGCGATGGCATGTTAATTTTTATTGAACGTGCCGCCTGGTGGTTTCATATACTTGGCATTTTTGCTTTTATGAATTATCTGCCTTTTAGCAAGCATTTTCACATAATAATGGCTTTTCCAAATACATTTTACAGCAACCTTAAACCAAAAGGTGAGTTTAATAATATGGCTAGCGTTACGCAAGAAGTAAAACTTATGCTTGACCCAAGTGCCCCAACACCTGAAGGTTATGAACCGCCAACAAGTTTTGGCGTAAAAGATGTGCAAGACCTAACATGGAAAAACCTGATGGATGCATATACCTGTACCGAGTGCGGACGTTGTACCAGCAGTTGCCCGCAAAATATTACAGGCAAAGCCCTTTCGCCACGAAAAATTGTAATGGATGTGCGCGACAGACTTGAAGAAGTAGGAAAAAATATTGATTCTAACAATGGTACATTTGTTGAAGATGGTAAAAATCTTCACTCCTACATCAGCGAAGAAGAACTTTGGGCTTGCAACACCTGCAATGCCTGCGTTGAAGCTTGCCCGGTAAACATAAACCCAATGGAAATTATTGTAGAAATGCGCAGGTATAAGGTAATGGAACAAAGCGCTTCGCCACAAAATTGGAATATGATGTTTAACAACCTGGAAAATAATCAGGCACCATGGCAATTCAGCCCTATGGATAGAGCTAATTGGGCACAGGAAATTGAATAATTATTATAATTTTAATGCTATGTTTATCTGACAATTTATAATTTTTTATCAAAATAAATTTGCATTTATTATTTTTTTTTTTTTTGAAATTTGTATAGCTGAAAGTAATTCAATGCGCGCTTTTATGAAAACAGCAGGGGAACCGAAAACCGAGTTTAGAGTAGGAAAATTTTAAAATGAAAAAGTTAATTTTATTTCTATGCATCACTTTTTTATCTTCTTTATTGTTTGCAAGCGATGATAATGATTTATTAAAGAAACCAAATGGCGTTAAGATATATGAAGGAATTTACTTAAGAGATTCGCCAAGAGGCAATCCTATATGTGAAATAATACCTAACGTGGTTTGTTGTATTGTTGTAACCCCAAATTCAGGTGCAAATCCATATATAGAAATTTATTCAGGACCTGTAATAATTAAAACTATACAAAACGCAACAATTGAATCAACGGAAGATAATGAAGATGGTTCTTATGAATGTATTGTTTCATATTATTAATAAATATATCCGCAGGATACATCTTACAATAGTAGGATGTATCCTGATTTTTTACAGTAATGGACAAATTAGTTTTAAGAATAATATTGTATTAGACGAAAATCAACTATTAATTATTAAAGATATAATAAATGGCAGAAAAATTTCAGTTAATAAAAACGAAATTTTTATACCTGTTCAAAACAATGTTATTGGAAAATATTCTAAAAAAAATGGAAAGCTTATAAAAAATATAATTATTGATTCCAATATTATTAAGCATGTTTACGAAAGAACAAAATAGTTTAAACCAAATGTTTTATCACTAAACGAAACATATAAAATTTTAAAAGAAGAATCAAAACCATTTTGTAGAATTGTTTCACATACTTCTTCTGCAAAGTACGTTTTTGTGGTTGTAGCATTTTACGCTATTAGCAAAGAAACTTATGATGGCTCAGATGCAATTAGATTCAACACTATTCCTTCGTTACTAATTTTTGATTTGAACTTAAATTTTATTAAAGGCATTGTTAAACCCTTGTACTTAGATGAAGTAAGTTATGAAAGAGGATTGTTTACCAATAATGATTATTTGGTTTTTGGATCAAGAACTTTTAAAAACAAATTGATTGTGCCTTTTAAAATTTATAAAATAGAAAATGATTCTTTAGTTAAGCAAGATGAACCAAATATAAAGACATTTGGTTTTTATCAATCTTTAGACCCATTTTATTTCAAATATATTAATAGTAATTCTAGTTTTTTACTTTCAGGATACAATATTATGTTGCTTAATAAAAAGTTAAATTATTCAACATACAAAATTCATCAACTTGATACAACTATAGGTTATGTATCATCTGTTGATATTAAAAAAACAATAAATGGATATTTAATTGCATTAATTAGAAATGAAAGCAAATTAGAATTATATGAACTAAGTAAGTCCGGGATTGAAATTAAAAAATTAAATGTTGAGAACAATATAAAATTAAATTCTGGTGATTTAATAGAAATTTTTTTTGATAGAAGAGGTTTAAATGTGATGAACTTAAAAGATGAAAAGTATTATATTAATTCTTTTAGTTTTTGTTTATAGTTTTACTTTTTGTCTTAGCCCCCTATAAACTGGAGAGAACCGTTCAAAGAGTTTAGGTCTATTTCCTCCCGACTTTGACACCTAATCACAAAACTGTCTCTTGAAACCCTTGTAAATACTGGATTTGTTGTTTGATTTTTCAAAAACGTGGTGCGAAAGATTTTTGCCGTTTTAGTTGTTAACGA
>JBKBLB010000043.1:0-4254 GCA_046296495.1 Bacteroidia bacterium | reverse complement strand
GGAACAAACTGGTGTCAAGAATATTTGCGACAGTGAATCGAGGTACACCGTATGTTGAATTAAGTAAATATGCAGCGTAAAAAAATCAAAAAAAATTTGTTTTTGATCTTGGAATGCAGCTACAAGAAGTTGGCGTTTGCGAAGCACTAAACTGTCTGCCACCACCAAACTTGATACGAAGCACAAAGCTTTATTTAACCTCAGAACCGCCAATTTCTTGTAGGTGCTGTTACAAGTAATTTTATTCACGAGATTAACTAAAAATTATTCTGAATTATTTGTGCATCCTGCCATCCATTTCCAGTCCTCGAACTTGCAATTTGAATGCAGTCTACACCTAAATTTTGATTGCCTAATTGAACAGGTGAAAGTGCTCCGCCATTTATTGAAATATTAATAAATTTTATTTCTATTAATGAATGAGGAGAAACCAAAATAGGTGAGTCAAGATTTGCTTGAACTAAAAAATATGGAGCGTTTAAATCAATGTCAAAAGGTGGGCTATAAATTGAATTATTATTAAATGTCAATTTTGCATATGAGTTATTTAGTCCAAACATAGTTAGGTTTGACGGATTGGCTGACATAGCATGAGGATTATTGCAATATAGGTCTACGTCCCTAAAATATAAATTTACATTTCCCTTTAATTCAATTTGACCAATCATTGCAATCTTATTAGGACTTAGGTCTCCCTCAAAAAATATTCTACCTTTAATTCTAGGTGGATTTGAATTTAAATCTATACCATAAGTTTGAATTAAAATTTCAGTATTTTCAATTGGTACGATATTTAAATTTTTTATCGATGCACCATCCCTTGGATCAATACCCTCACCAATAGATGGTGCGGCTTTAATATAAATTGATTTTACTGGGTTTAAAGAAGATTGATTTTGAACCCTGATTAGTGCAGCATCGAATGTTTGAATTGCATCGTTTTTATTAAAACCATAATTTTCATCATTTCCAAATTCCGGGTCAATATATACTGAACAAAAATTAGCTCCATTTGGAGTTTCATCAAAAAATAAAACATTTTTGTTATATACTCTTTTAGCATAAATTGTATTTGAAAATGTTATATAAGCACTCTCTGTTAGTATTTTAAATAGTTTACCAACATTTGTTTCAATTGTTCTACAATTTACTGTTGATATTTCTGCAGATGTCCCCATTCCAAAGTAGAAGGGATAGCTATTTGCTAAATTTTCCGAATTGTAAGGTGGTATTCCAATTCTTTCAAAATAAAGTGTATTCAAAAATGTTTGAGCCAGCCCTATACCTGTTACTATCCCATAATAAATTATATCTTCAATATATGCAGTACTTACCTCTAAATTACTGTTACTAATTGACGAAATTCCTATAGTAAATGCTTCAGATGAACCATTAATAATTACATTAGAATTAGCATTTCTACCTATATAAAAACCAGTTCTACCTCTTTTAGTATAATCATCTAAACCAAAATCAATGAAATAATCTGTTGGAACAAAATTTGGCAAGTCTGATTCATTTATTAAGTATTTTTCTGGGTTTGTTTGGTCTTCACTTTTTCCACTAACAGCACAATTTATAAGTTCACAAACATTAGTTTCTGCCAATACGATTCCATACCAATTTACCCTTCTAACATAAGTATCTTGAATAGTACAATTCCAACAGTTATTCAAATAAATTCCAATATTAGAAGCAAAGACACTTACATTTTTAATTACAGAATAAGGCGAATTTATTAATTTAATACCCCCATAAATTTCATTGCAATAGATTGTTAAATTCTCAATTACAATTGCAAATGAAAATGTGTAATTTCTACCAATTCCATCGTCAATAAAACTATTGTAGTATAAAGGTTTATATTTAGGATTTGAATCTTTATTATATGTGGCACTTTCTATTGCCCACATTTCTGGTGATTCAATTGTATTTGGATTTACTATAATAACTGAACCTGAATTATTGTCATTATATTCTGTTGCAGATTTGGAAACACCAATAAATCTGCAATGTTGCCCAATTACTAATGAACCTGAAATAAAATATACTCCTTTTGGCAAAAAGACAGTTCCTCCACCTGTAGGATGAAATTCATGTGGTGATGGGATAGTATCCACAATTGTATTACTAATAAAATCCAAAGCCCTTTGAACGCCAAGAGTAGCATCAGGGTCGGTATCTTTAAAAAACCAAGGTGCATTGACAAAGCCCTTTTCATAAATTCTCTTAAACCTCATACCAGAATTAGATACCAAAACAGTTCCTTCATTATCCAAACTAGATAAATCTGTCGGGTCATAATACCAGTTCCCTTCTTTGTTAAAGTCAGTAACATAGTAAATATCTGCTGTATTTGTAGTTTTTGCTCTTAATGATGCAATAGTTGTTGTTTCAATGGCCATAATTTTCTAGTTAATGATTATTTTTTTATAATATGTATTTAAGTCTGCTTCAATTTGTAAAATGTAAATCCCTTTGGTTATTCCTTGTACATTTAATTCTTTATTTTCAGTTTCAATAATTTTGACTCCATTTATATTCAATAATGTTATGCGTTGTTTTTTTGCTTTGATACATTGAACGAAAAGTGTTTCACTTACCGGATTAGGGTAAACAATCAAATTGGGATCTGATACATTAGTTCCAAAGCCTACCGATTGATTGGTTATGGTAATGTTTTTATTAGCTTTTAAATTGCTTCCATCTGTGGTTTGAGCACTAACAATAACATTTCCATCTGCTTTAGCAGTAACTAAACCAGTTTTACTTACTGTTGCTATATTGGTATCGTTTATGCTCCAAACTACAACCTTATTTTCTGCATTGGTTGGTGAAATGAGGACACTAAGCTGTGATGTGCCACCTCTTGAATTTATGAAATTGTTACCCACAATATTGATTGATTTAACGTATGTATAAATTGGAGTTTTTTTAAGCCATTCATTACTGTAAGAAAAAATACCAGTTCCTGCTTTACCCCAAAGCCAGCCAACTTGGTATAGTTGATTTGTCGAACTAACAATTACATCTTCAAGAGACATTGATTTTCCTCCATCAATGTCTCTTTGCCCTATTGAATCTTTTAGGAGTATGGTAAGATTTGTATCTGCCACATATGTAGTTTTAGTATAATTGAAAATCATTCCATTTTCATAGATTTTAATGATTTTTGGTTCATTAACTATGGCAAGTGGCATATTTAGTTTTTTAATAATATTGCCCTTCAAATCCAATTTAAGAATATAAGGTTGCCGTTTACCCATTCCTGCAAAAACATCCCCAATACCATATAATGCAGTATTAGTTTGATTGTATTTCATTTCTTTTGGAAATGAGTCTTTATAGAAAATTTGAACTGTATCAATAAAATTTAAATTTGTATCGAGGTTAATAATTTTATAGGCTGAGTCTTTATAACCACATTTTAAAATTAAACTTAGTTTATTTAATTCCGTTTGTTTAAAATCAACAATTTTTGGATTAAATTTAATAAAGTACATTTTAAATGTTGATTGTATATTATTATTTGAATCTAAAAGGTAAACATTAACGGTGTCATTATTATAAGTCACGCTTGGGTTAACAATTTTATTATTATTAATAATAATTGCAGTAGACCCCCCTGAACCACCTTCCGAGAAAGAATAGCCTCCCAAAACTATACTTGACTTAATTAAAGAGGTTGTTAGTATTTTACCAGAAGAATTAATTTTACATTCAATGACTTTCAATAAGTTATTTTCAACTTTACGATACGTTAAAATTATCAAATCATTTACATATTCAGTTTCAAATATTTCTAATTTTTTACCATAGTCATAAACAGAGTCAATTGTAATAATCCAATTTAGATTATTACAAGTGTCGATACTTTTTAAAAAAAGAGATTGCGCTATTTTGACAAAATTTTCATCCTGTCCGCCAATCCCTTTTTCACCAGCAATGATTATGCTTTTATCATTAAGTTCAATTATTTTAATTGCTTTGGTTTGTGCTTGACCTAAGGTGTCTATGTAGCATATTTGAGCAACTACGTATCTATTTAATATTATTGCAAGAAACAGCAAGGAAATTAACTTTAAAGTTTTCATAATCAATTAGATTTTAAGTTTAAATATAATTTATTAAGTCCAATCCTGTCCTAAACATTTTAAGGCAAAAGTTTAATTGACTGAAAGTCAGTATAATATTTTTCAAAAACTATATTTTTCAAAAAAGAACCCCCTGTGATTGATTTTCAGGTGGGCCATA
>JBKBLB010000042.1:0-5021 GCA_046296495.1 Bacteroidia bacterium | reverse complement strand
ATGGCCCACCTGAAAATCAATCACAGGGGGTTCTTTTTTGAAAAATATAGTTTTTGAAAAATATTATACTGACTTTCAGTCAATTAAACTTTTACCTTAAAATGTTTAGGACAGGATTGAAAAAAAATACTCAAATCTTATTAATGAGTTTTGGGCATCTTTTTTCTTTAAAATAATTGTATTGTTTATATTAATAATAGGTATTATTTACATATATTATGTAATATACAATAATCAAGTTAAATACCGAACATATAAAAGCTATTTTGTTTCTATGTTTTTTGAAAGCCCTGAACCCTTGATAACATTTGATAAAAAAAGCATGAAAATTTTGGATGTTAACAAGGCCGCACTAAAGTTGCTGAAGTATGATTATGAAGAGTTGAAAAATATGAAATTACTTGATTTGTTTAAAAAAAACGAGAGAGCAAACATGCTTAATGAAATAGCATCAATTTCCGGAGACGAAATTGTTTTAACCCAAATTGAAATACTTGACAAGAAACTTGAAACCTTATTTGTAAACCTATCGTTTAAAAGCATTGAAAATTACGATTACGAAGAATATATAATTTTAGGGATTAGAGATATAACAGATATTATAGAACTTAAATACGAAATTGAATTGTTTAAAATTAAAACCAGGCAATTTGATTTAACACTTAATAATTTATTTTTATCAAAACTGGCATTAATAAACGCTAATTTGCAAAAAATTTTAATGTCTGACAAAATAAAAGACATTGAAGTTTTAAATGAATTAAAAAATTTGATAAAAGACTACGAAGAATTTAACAAACAGTTTTTCGATATACACAACAGTTTTGTAGAAAAGCTTAATTTAAAAGATTAAATATTGATATCTTTCATAATATCTTCGTATAAGTCTTGCAAAGGGTTGTTAAAACCGGGGATAAAGTCAATTTGGTATTGCCTTTTAATTTCCATAATTATTAAATAAATAAAAAATAAAATGAGATGTAGATATAATATACCGAAGATTCTCTGCTGAATTTTATCGTGTTGCTTTATAATTAATTCTTTTTCGGCTTGGTAAGAATAATTATGTGTATTTTCAAATGGATATTTAACTTTTATGCTCATTTACTTCATCATAGATCGGTAGGCTTCATCAAATGGAGTTCCCAAATTATCAAAAAAATCGGTACTGTAATTCATTTTTATTTCTAAAACAATTAATATTATTAGAATAAATATAACAAATATGTATCCAATAGAAAAAAAGTATTGTATGGTACCATTTTCGTTATGATTGTATGCATTGTAACTATGCTTTTTATTTAAATGCAAAGTATTGTCATCCTCAACAAATACATCAATTTTTTTCAAAATTAAAACCCTTTCACTTTTAAACCGTCTTTGTTTTCTTTTGTATTATTTTCTAAAGAATCAGATTTTTCTTTGGTTTTATTTACAATATTTTCTATTTTTTCTTTTTTAATTTTTGCTTCAATCGGCTTATTCGAGTCGTTTAATATAAAAATTGTTCCGGCTCCACCAATAAATAGTAATTGAGTTATTAAAAACATTTTCGACCATGCTTTATTTCTATTAAGCAAACCAATAATATTTAAAATTAAGAAAATACTAAAAATTACTAAAATCATAATTGTTTTTATTAATGTTATATTATTGTTAAGGCAATTTTAATGCCATACATTTATAAAAATTTTTAATTGGTGTTTAATAATTCTTTAATGTGCTTAATATCAATAACTGCTGTAACTTTATACTTTTTACCCTGCATAACAATAAGTTTTGCGTTTACAAAAATCTCAATAATTTTCCCATTTTTACACTTAACTTTCCATAATTTGGGAATTTCATGACCATTTTGAATAAATTCATCATGTAGTTTTTGGGCTTCATTTTTATAATCATCTTCAACTACAATGGTAAAAGATTTACCTATTAACTCTCTTTTTTCATATCCGTATATTTTAAGATAGTTATTATTCATATCAAAAAAAAGGCCATTTTCATCAGTTATACAAATTCCTACGGTTGTAACTTCGTATATGGTATTAAGTAAACTTTCTTTTTCAAATAGTTTTTGGTCGGTATATTTTTCTTCGCTTATGTCTAATACGCTAATTACCACAGAATTGTATGTGTTTTTTATGGTGTTTTGAACCGGAACAAATGAATATTTTAAAAAATAAACTTTGTTATCGTGCGACCTAAATTCAGCACTATCTATAATTTGTTTTTTTCTAAGTGCTTCATTAAAATTTTCTCTGAATGATACAAGATAATTGGGGTCAATATAATTTATAATAGAGCTATTTTTTTCTATTCTGTTATTTGTAAGTTTAAAAAACAACTCACTTGCGGTCATATTAAATTCTAAAATCTTATAATCTTCAGAAACCAATATGAAAGATTGAAGTGAATTATTGAGTAATGCCGAAATGTCAGAATTTAGTCTTACCAGAGCAGCTTCTTTGCTTTCAAGTTCTTCATTAACTTTTTTAAGTTCGGCATAGGCTACCTGAATTTCTTCGTTTGTGCTTTGTAATTCTTCGTTGCTGGTTTCTAACTCTTCATTACTGCTTTGCAATTCTTCATTTGTGCTTTGTAATTCTTCATTAGTACTTTGTAGTTCTTCGTTTGCAGTTTCAAGTTCTTCAACAAAACTTTGCAGGTGTTCTTTAGTTGCAGCAAGTTCTTGCTCAAGTTCAATTATTCTTAAATTTTCATAATCATCTTTATTGTTAATACTTTTAACCATTAAATATTTATCTTCCATATCTAATGATTCGAAGTAAACCATGTACAGATTATTTGAGGAATTGTTGAATAAAAGTGGTTTTACACCAATTTTTACAAGTTTATCTTTACCATCAATATTAATTTTAATTAATCCGCTTTTATTAGATTTATTTGTTTTAATAGATTGTGTTAATAAGCTTCTTAGTTCAATTTGTAAATCTTTATGACTTAGTTTTACAATGTTTGAAGTTATAACACCTTGCGGAAGAGATAAAAATTCTTTAACATCTCCTGCAATTTCAAGTATATCAAAAGTGTCGTTTATAATTACATAAGGATAATCAAATTGATTGTATATTGTTTCTTTTACAATTTCTTGAATACTGTAATCTTTCCTGGTGCTTAATATTTCTTTTTTATAAGGATTTTGCCTGATTGTTTTAAAAGCTGAAATTTTAATAGAATGTATTGCAGACCCAATTTTTCTTTGATAAATTTTTTCTTTTGCATTTACTGTCGAGAATAGATCTGTAAATTGTCCGATGGTTTCAGATCGGCCAAGAAATAAATATCCATCTTTATTTAATGAGTAGTGGAATATTGGTAATATTTGTTGTTGAAGTGTTACATTAAAATAAATAAGCACATTACGGCAAGTTATTAAATCTAATTTTAAAAAGGGTGGATTAGAAGTTAAGTCGTGTTTTGAAAATAAAACAAAACTTCTGGTAATTTTATTAATTACATATCCATTATCTCTTTTTATAAAATATTTAGTTAGAATATTTTCAGGGCAACCTTCTACTTTATTGGCAGAGTAGAATCCTGTACGAGCAATATTTAAAGCTATTTGATCAATATCAGTGGCAAAAATTTGTATATTATAATTTGATATTTGTTCAGCTAGAGCTTCTTGAAGCATTATGGCAATAGAATAGGCTTCTTCACCTGTTGCGCAACCGGCAACCCAAATTCTTATATTTTTCTCTTTCTTATTATTTTCTATAATTTTTTCTAAAACATTTTTTAATGCTTCAAATGAGCTTTTGTCTCTAAAAAAACTGGTAACACCAATTAAAATACTATTAAACAATTCATCAATTTCTTCGGCATTATTATCAATATAATTTAAGTAAGCTTCAATTGAATTTACTTTCTTTTCAATCATTCGTTTTTCGAGCCTTCTGAGTATTGTTGAAGATTTATAGTTTGCAAAATCAGTACCTGTTCTATGAGAAAGTAATCCAAAAATACGGTCTATGGTTTTTTCTTTTTCTGGTTTGGGTAAGTCTCTTACAAATTCAGGAATATTTGGAGAATTGATGTGATCTATTATTTCGGCAGCCATATGTTCTGTGCCTGTAACAATATCTACATATCCGGTATCAATTGCTGCATTAGGCATACCACTATATTTAGCCATTTCTGGGTCTTGCACTATTACAAAACCGCCATTTTCTTTTATTTCCTTCAGTGCATTGCTGCCATCGCTGCCTGTTCCGCTTAGTATAATTGCTATTGCTTTACTTTTTTTATCTAACGCTAGTGATTCGAAGAAAAAATTAATTGAAGGTTTTGGACCTAAAACATTGGCTCGAGTTAATATAATAAAATTTTTAAGTATTTGAATATCAGAGTCTGGAGGTGTTATATAAACAGTGCCTGATTTTAATTCAATATTGTTTTGAGCTTCTTTTACATCAAATTTTGTTTCGCGTTTAAGCAAATCTACCAGCATACTTTTGTATGTGGGGCTTAAATGTTGGCAAATAACAAAACAAGCGTTTTTAATATCGTTGCTGTTTCTTAATAAATCTGAAATAGCTTCCAGTCCACCAGCCGAAGCGCCAACACCAATTACATATAAATTGTTTTCTTCAATTTTTGTATTATCTATATCTGCCATTTATGAATTTTTGTAATTTGTTATATACAAATATATTTAATATTGTATTTTAGAAATATTTTAAATTACTGATTTTTATCATTTTTTGTTCTTAAAATCTGTATTATAATTGAAAATAAGTTAATAGTATAATTAATGATTAATTTAGATTTAAGAACAGTTATTTTCACAAATGCTTTTCTTTCAATAGCCAATTTGTTCATTATAATCCATTTGTGGTATAATTATAAATCTAAAATAAAAGGTTTAGGATTTGTATCAATTCAATAGCGTCCTAAACGTTTAAAAAAGAAAGAGAAGTTTTTATCCTCATTGTTACCTTTGAGGTTCCACAAAATCCCCCCCCTTCTAATGACAAATGTAACGCTGTTTTCACAAATTA
>JBKBLB010000041.1:0-6977 GCA_046296495.1 Bacteroidia bacterium | reverse complement strand
ACCGATTAATCGAAAACCAATACAGGGGGTTCTTTTTTGAAATGATTAATTTTACTTTCTAAGTACCAATAAAATCAAGCAGCTTATATCTCAATAAAAATTATTTAGGACACTATTGAACCGAAATTAATTATTTAAAATAGGTTCAAACAGTTGGCTAGTAATGTTGTTAAAATGGTATGAACATACCAAACAACTGGCAACAAAAAGACAATAAACTTTACAGACAATTTGTATTTAATGATTTTACTGAAGCAATTTCGTGGATGGTAAAAGCATCGTTTGTTATTGAAAAGTTAAATCATCATCCGGAATGGACTAACATATACAATAAAATTGATGTGTATTTGTGTACTCATGATGCCGGAAACACTATAACCGACAAAGATTTAAAACTTGCCGAACTGCTAAACAGTTTATAATTGCTTGCCAAAAACTACCAAATCATTAATACGTTTTTTAAGTTACTAAGCATTTAGTTTCATGGCGGGTAGCAATATATTTTTTGATATTTTTTTCTTAAGCAATAGATAACTCAAAGATAAACAAATTAAAAAAGCAACCCGAAATTTTTGAGGTTGCTTTTTTATTTTAAAATTTTATGGTAATTTATTGTTTAATAAGTTTTAAAACATGTTTTTCGGCATTTGTATGTATGGTAACAATATACAAACCTTGCAATAAGCCATGCAACTCATTTAGTTCTACCGTATTTAATCCTTCAATGGTTTTGGTATAAAAAGTTTTCACCAGTTGTCCGCTTACATCATTAATATTTATTATTGCATCACCTTCATTGGCATCAAATAGCAATGTTGTTGATTCTTTAAAAGGATTGGGGAAAGCGCATGCAATAAACGATTCTGTTTTGTTATTATTAACCGTAATTATTTGAGAATATTCATAGTTTCCGTCAAAATCAACTTGTCTTAAACGATAGTATAAAATATTTCCATTATCAAATGCATTTATATCGGTAAAGTTATAATTTGTGGTTTGGTTAGTTGTGCCTTTGCCATTTATAAAGCCAATTTCATAAAAGTTTAAACCATCTAAAGATCGTTCAACAAAGAAACCTGCATTGTTAATTTCTGAAGCCGTTTGCCAATTTAGTATTACATTGTTATCAATGGCTTTTCCTTTAAAGTAAGTTAATGATACCGGTAAAGGACTTAAAGCAGAATCGGTTAAAGTAAAAACACCCTGATGCTGTAAATTATTTCCGGTAACAAAAGATAATGATGTATTTACAGAGCCCGAAGCATATCTGAACCAGTTTGTGCCCGAACCCATATAACGTGCAATTTGTGTTCGACCAGCATTTGCAATATTGCCCAACATGCTCGAATCGTACATTAAAGTTAAAGTACTGTTTAATCCAAATGCACCTAAATTTTCAATATTCCAATATGAATAAGCCCTGCTTGATCCTGTTGGGGTATTGGCAGGTAAACTGCCTGAATAATATCTAACATTGCTGCTAAACGGAACAACACCTGTTGAACCCCAAACAATTTTTGCAACCATTCGATTGGCAAAGAAATATTGGGTGCTATCGTTAGTTGCCGGAGCTTTATCGGCAATGGCTGCAGGCGGAATAGTTGTTGTATTAAATTCAACCGAGCCAATATCAACAGGGCCGGTTATTACTGATGTTGACCTTACTCCGCTTACATTGTTAAAATCTCCGCTAAATCCGGCCAAAGGCATACCTTTTCCGTTTGCATACCAGCAAGTAGGTTTGGTTGTATCAATACCTAAATTTCCGTTAATGGTATCAATAAATAATTCTGCTGCATTAAGGTTGGCTGCACGCTCAATCCACTCAGGATTGTACGATGGGGCAAATAAAGTATTGTTGTATGCAAATGCACCATAACCAATTCCTGTAGGATATTCTGAAACACGAGCAGTATCAACCACAACCAATAAATTTTTACGCAGCGTATTTACACTAATTCCGATTACCGAACTTGCACCAACAGCATAATTAAATCCTGAGCCAAGCGTTCTGCGATTATTATACAAAATATTGTTTCGTAATATCATGTTTGATGTGCTTGTACGTTGCATACAGTATGAATTATTAGTTCCACCGGGCATAACACCATTTATCAAAATACTGTTGTTTATGTACAAAGCTTCAGCCGAGGTTGACTCATCCCTAATTCCGGAAACAAAAGTTTGTCCTGCTGTGGTATTGCCAAGCATAATTTGGTTATTTAAATACCTGTTTCCGGCACCTTGAGAAGTAATTTGAATACCGTAAGCAGTTGGTGCAGTTGTGCCTGTTCCTGTACCCAATGTGCCAATATTATATATTCGGTTTCGTGCAATGGTATTATTTGCAAAAGCTGTACTTGTAATAAAAATTCCACTTACTACATAAGCACTTGTTCCGGTATTTGTAGAATTGATATTAAAAATAGTATTATCTGTTATGCTACTATTTGTAACACCACCGCTTATTAAAATACCACATGGCCTAAATGTTGATGTTGCAGTTCCTGTTCCACTATGATTTATATCTCTAATAATATTTCGGCTAATATTAAGATTTGGAACAGCAGCACTTACAAAAATACCGCTGGTTCTATCACCACCCGATTTTATGTAGCGAACATTGCCTATTAGGTTGTTGGTAATGGTTATATTTGTTCCGCCTAAAACAGCAACAATCCCGTTATCGTAGCCATTTTGTATGGTATCCCAGGTATTTGCATTACCCCCAAAAGTGTTTGCATTTACTATAACATTTCCTGAATTAATGTAAACTCCAAAAACACCTGCGCTGGCAGTGGTTACTATATTCGAGAATTGGTTACTGTCAATTAAAATGGCTGCATTTGTGTTTCCTCCAACATCAATTCCTCTTATATATGAAGAAGTGTTTGTAAAAGGTACACCACTTCTGTTTGGAGCTGCACCACCTATATGGTTAGCCCTTATTATATGACCGTTTCCGGCAGATACCAAAATACATGATATTGCCGTAGTTCTTGGCGCTGTTTGGTAATTGGTATTTCCATAAATAAACCAATTATCGCCATTACCCGTTGCGGTTACATTTATAGCGTTTGCCGAAAAATTTACAAATTCGTTATTTATAATTCTGTTATGGCTATTTAAAGCCGAACCTGAGCCGGTAGAATTGATATGTGTGGTTGGAACCGAAACCGTATCTCTGAAATAACAATTAGAAATTACCAAAGAATCGTTTCCGGTAGTTCCGGTAGATTGGCCTATTAATATATTTCCTGTTGAAGTATTATTTCCCAAAATTTGAACATTATTAATGGTATCGGCAACACAATCATTTAAAAAATGAAATACCGGACCTGTTGTGCTGTTGTTTCCAAATTTTAAGGCTTTGGTTGAACCGCCATCAATTTTTAAGCCTCTTACACCGTTAAACCTAAAAAGCCCCGGAGTTGCAACTGCTCCATTTATAATTCTTTCGGTTGTTGAGTTCGGTAAAATTGTAAGATTATAACCTCCAAAGCTATTTCCGTTTAATGCATGAATACCCGGTTCAGCAATATCTGAAATTACGGTCACTGTTGTGTTTCCTGCAAGCACATTGTTATTTATGGCTTCAAACAAGCCTCCATTACCGGTAAATGATGAAAACATTCCTCCAACCCCAACAGTAATATTGGTTGGTAAAGGAGTGGCAATAATGAATCTGTTAATAAAGCCTGTAATAGGAAAGGCTGTTGCAACTAAATTTACAGAAGCAGGTTGTGAAGCAAAAGTGCCGCTTAAAATGCCTACATTTGGTATCGAGGCTCTATCTTGTGCTACTACAAAGTATTGGATGGTATCTCCGGCCGATACGCTACCTCCTGATAGCACACTATAGTCAATTACAAATGAAAATGGCGATGAATTATTGGTAGCAACTGCAAATTTCCAGCCTGTAATATCATTGTTTTCGGTTGATTTTTTATAATATAATCTTGGCCTTGTGGCAAGAGCTGTGTCAACGCCACTTCCATCAGTTATGGTTGCAAAATTTATAAGTATTCTGTTTGCGGTTGATGCTGTATTTGTTATTGCCGTAAAGTTTATTGTTGGCGGAGTTAAATCAGCAGGCATGCCATCGAATTCATGAGCGCCCAAATCGGGGGCAGTGCCGCCTCCATTAAGTTGGCCTGTTCGTGGAAATGTTGCTCTGTTATTTAAATTGTAATAATCGCCTGTAAAACCGGAAATAGGCGTACCACCGCTCTCGGCTTGCGTTAATACGGTTGTTGATGGCATTAAGTACCTGAATGAGTCAGGTACTAATGTTTGAAAAGTAAGGTTTTCGGTTATTGAGGCTGCGTCTCGTGGTGCTAACCTAAATCTTAGTTGGGTTAAAGTAGAATCTCTGTTAGTGCCGTCAAAGTATAGCAGATTATTGGTGTTTGGACTTCCGGCAAAATATAGGTTATTGTTTGATGCTGCATTGTAATTGGCAGTTGTGTTTGTGCTGAACCTAAAAGCAACAGTTGTTCCGCTTCCGTTTGCTGTTGATGTATTGATAATAATATTATTTCTTAAAGTAAGGTTTGCTGTTGTAGCTGTAGTATTAGCAGTAAAAAACAATCCTGAACTCGAAAAATTAGTACCGGTTGAATTTGCGTTCAAACGAATGGTATTGTAATAAATATTGGTATTTGATGTTGTTGTGGTTGTAGTTAAATCAATGCCTCTAACACCATCGGTTGTATTGTTACAAAGTGGTGCAAGAATACTGTCAATTAAATTATAAGCAAGGTTTGATACGCCAGAGGTTCCAACAGAAGTTATACGAATACCAACTGCTATTGCTGTTGTACCATTTGTTCTAATATTATAAATTTTGTTTCTTAAAATAGTGGGCGAGCTTGATGACATTAAAATTCCAATGGTGGTGCTATTTCCAATAATGTTATATATAATATTGTTATTTACTTGCCTTACACCCGTTGTAGTAAAAGCATACAAAGCGTAATTAACACCTGTTCCGTTGTGAAAAAGGTTGTAAATGGTATTGTTGTTGTATGCTTCATTGTTTGGAGAAGATATATCATAAATACCATATAAAGCGCTTGATCCTGTAGTTTTAATACAAGATAAGTTGAAAATTGTATTACTGTCAACAATTATGGTACCCGTTGAAACCTGAATACCATATAAAGTTGAGGTAGATCCGGTTCCGGAAATTGAAAGATTAGAAACAATATTTCTTCTAACAATTGTTGTACTTGTACCGTTGGTACCCCCTGCCTGATAGATACCAATTGTAGTTCCTCCCGTTGTACCGTTTCTGCTTATGCTGTCAACAATATTTCCTATAAAATTATTTACTGGTGTAGAACCGGTATAATAAATACCATATAAAGTTTTTGTACCGGTACCTATGGTATTTAAAATTGTTCGTCTAACAAGGTTATTGTTTATATTTAATGATACGCTTGGAGCTGTTGTAACACCAATATTATGATGAGTTCCTGTTGCGTTGGCACCATCTAATATTACAGAATCAATAATATTGTTAGATATATTAAGATTACCGCAAGCAAATTGGCTCAAAATACATTGGCTTGTGCCGGTACCCGAATATTGATAGCCATAAATATAATTACCTCTGACATTTACATTGGTTGCTGCTGTATTTAACCAAATGGCTGTAAATGCAACAGTAGAAGCTGATGTGTTTGTACAATTAATAAATGTGTTGCTATCAAGGTTTAAAGTGTTTCCTGAACCTGTTTGTGCCATCTCTACATTTAAACACCAGGTTATTGCACCTGTGTTATTTCCTGCAGCAATGCTAATCCTGTTGTGTTTTACATTACAGCTTGCTCCTGCTGATGAATTAAACAACCAAATACCTCTGTTTGAACCACCATGGTTGAAACCCGAACCCGTATTGTTGTTTATTATGTTATGAGTAATATTAAACGACCATTGGTTATTTATTAATATTGCTCCACAGGCATTGGTTGAACCCGTACCACCACCAAAATTAATTATGGTATTTCCGGTTGAAGGCGTTGCTCCGCCTATTTCGTTATTTAAGTCGGCAAGAGTGTATGGGCTTGAAGCTGCAAAACCGCTTAACAATATTCCGAAATGGCAATTTTGAATGGTATTGCTATATATTCTGTTATTTGAGCTTGCTCCTGATATGGCAGTAATTGTTAAGGCAGTAGATGTTGCGGTTCTTAATGCATTTATAATTTCAATGGCTACCGAACCGGCAGCATTTTGTCTTACTCCGGTTGCTGCAACTGTAAAGTTTTCTCTGTTTAAGGTAATGGTACAATTTTGTATGGTATTATTATTACAACCATCGGTAGCACTTGCTTTGTAAAAACCATAACCAACTTCCATCATGGTCGTAGGTGTTGTATTGGCTGAGTTTTCCTGAAGATCAATACCATTTATGGTTATAAAATCGCTTCCAACAAACGACCACATAACATCAATCGAGTCGGTTGAAGCGGCCGTTTTTATACCGGCATAAGCTGTAATTAAAGGGTTTGCACCGGTACCGCTTTTTTGAAAAATAATAGGGTTGGTAGATGTTCCCGTTGCAGTCATAATAATTGGCGATGATAAAACTTCAGTAAAACCAGCCAATACGTTCATGGTAACTCCACCCGTGCCAACTCCATTTAAATTCAAGGCATTAACGGCAGCTCCAATCGAATTAAAATCGCAGCCCGATGTACATATGGTTCGTGTACCTGTTAATGGTTGAGCAAAACCATTAAATGTTAGTAATAGTAAAACGGATATGCAAAATACCCTAATACCTAAAGTAATTGTTTTTATCATGATAATTATAATTTGGTTCAAAAATATTTAAAGTAATTGTTGATTTTCAATAGCGTCCTAAACGTTTAAAAAAAGGAAAGGGAAGTTTAATCCTCATAGTTACCTTTGAGGTGCAAAAAAAACAAAACCCTTTCCAGATGGTAAATGTAACATTATTTTCTCAAATT
>JBKBLB010000040.1:0-7329 GCA_046296495.1 Bacteroidia bacterium | reverse complement strand
CGAAAACGGGACTTATGCGGCTTTAAGGAACTTTGTCCTACAAAACGTTTGAGTTCTCCCGTTTTCTGTTCGGTTAATTTATTGTTTTTTTCTTAAATGCAAACTAAAGGCAAAACGTTATAGGCAATGGTTTTTGACCACCGTATAATATTGCAACACATTTGGTTTACCCTTAACCACAACTCTATTTTCGCAAACCAAAAGAGTTGCAATATTAAATCACGCAAATAAGACATTTAGAATACGATAAAAAGCTAGCTCTGACGATTAAAGCTTTTAGAGAGCTAAGACAAATTAAGCAATCTAAAATTGCAAAAGCTATCAATGTAACACAAACAACTTACAGTAAAATTGAGTGCGGTGAAATAGCTATAACTCCCGGACAGCTAAAGATTATTTCTGTTGCTTTAGGGACATCTAATTTTCAAATTTTAGCTATTGCTGAAGCAGATGAAGTATTTCAAAAAAATTTTATTCCACTTTCTGAATTGCTGCTAAACTTTGCAAAGATGCTTGCTGGCATTGATATTGAGTACAGTTTGACGGATGATGAATTAGAAATTATCTTAAATAAAATAAAAACCCGACACGCCTTGCTATTAAAGAAAAAGTAACCCAAATATTCCAATATGGAATATTTTTTTTCTTGACAAACTAAAATATTTATTCTCTATTTGTTAAAGTTTTTACCTGCTTTAATACCATACCATTATGAAATCAAAATTGATTCTGCTATCAATAACAATAGCGTACAGCTTACAAAGCTGCAAACCACCAACAGATAAACTAGTGAAGGTACATTGCGACAGCACAAACACCGTGCTTATAGCAGAAGACATGAAAGCCCGTTTTTATTTTAAAGAAGGTACGTATTGGATTTATAAAAATATTGCAACGAATGAAACGGATAGTATGTGGGTATGGTATTCTCAAGTTGGAGTAATTCCAGTTAATAAAAAAGTTTTCGCACACGGTTGGAACAAGTGTTACGAGTATTTTGATTTAAGAGTTAAGAATAAGATTTATTTCAAAAATGACAAATACTACAGCAATTATGGTATTGTGTTGCATCCTATTGATGAGATTAATTCCCAAAATGAATTATTTGAAATTAGCGAAATATCTCCTTTAAATAACTTTAGAGATAATTTTAGAATAGGATTACGAGGCAATAAATACGAAACACAAACAGATGCAGAGGTATTCTTTGAAGATTCAATTATTACAAAAGAAAACCTCGTATTCAAAAACATATTAAATCTCAAATATCCATTTACAAATACAAACGATATATATTCGGATATGTACTACGCCAAAAACATAGGCTTGGTAAAATTTGAACGAAGCACAGACAACAGCGTTTGGGAATTAATCAGGTATAAAATTAATCAATAAAATAACTATGAAAATAAAATTATCAATCACAGCCTTATGCTTCTTTTGTGCAGTATTTTACAATAGTTTATATGCTCAAAACCCTAAATGTTCAGCTAAATCAAACACTGCTTACGGTGGTATTGTAAGCAAAGAATATGCTGACAATTCCGGAAGTTTTGATGTAAATTTTTACATTGTGGCTAAAGATACCACCTACATTGATTCTGTGGGTATTGAGCTGCCTTCCATGCTAAGCCTTAGCGCTATAAAACCATACCACAGGAGTAAGCGCATTTACGTTTGAAAACAATTACTATTTACCGGGCGATACCGTATTTTTGAACATTACTGTTGATTATTCGGCTCAAAACCTACCCTACTATCCAAAGCAAATTGCTTTTTATGGTAAAACACATAATGTTTATGAAATTAATGGTAGTTTTAAAATTACAGGGGTGGTTTATTTTACTTTGTATAACACGGTTGAAGTTTGGAACATCAATGACTTTCACAGACAACCCAGATTGTGGATTATGGAAAAATCACCAGAGCCTGAAAGAGTTTTTATACCAAAAGACAGTATACCTGTTTCCAATATTCTACCCGATTCTCTGATAACCGAAGAATGGCAAAGAAAATATAGATTGAAAAAAGTAAGCGGCTTACCTTATTATATTAAAATGATGCCTCTTCACCCAGATACTGTTGCTGCAATGAAACTACGCGATAGTATTGAGAGTGGAACAAGAGTGCTTGGTAAGGGCGGTTGGACATGGTGGGAAAGACGATTTCACGGCCATGTGACCGGAACCATAACGGCAGGATATACAAACGATGTAAATGACCAACAAACACTTAACTTAAAGGGTATAAAAGTAGTAGCTTATGATTTAGACGATTGGTGGAATGATGAATTAGGCTCTGGTTATACAGATGAAAACGGAAATTATGATATTTGGTATGACAGCTATCAATGGGAAGCACATATTGAATTATTTGTAACCATATCAACGCTAGGTAATACCAATACGGGCGTATATGAATCGGATATGAATCCATGTTTATGGAATAATGAGTATGAACTATCAACTGACTTTACCAACGTAAGTAACGGAACTAACATTCACACTAACTTTGGCGTTTGGAATTTGCCAACACCGGCAAGAGAGCCTTTTAAAATATTAAACTGGGCAAATAGGGCGCAAGATTTTGTTAACTCACAAGTTGGCTCAATTGCACGCGAACGATTAAATATTTTCTGCTACGAAAGCGGCTCAAACTTTTCAACTTTCCCTTGCCAACGTTTGTATTTGGAAGATGAAGACGTAAGCCATGAAACGGTAATTTGGCACGAAATTGGTCATTACTTAATGGATAACCTGTCGGGTTCACATAGTTCAGCAGGTGGTGTCCATTGGTTTGAGCGAGAGAGTATATTTACTATGGCTTGGAACGAAGGCTGGGCAACTAGATTTATGGCTATGCTTGACCAATTTTACAGAGGCACAGACAATGAGTATGGTTTTTATGCATTTGTTGAAAATCCAACAAGGTTTTTAAGAATTCCAACAGAAACGAGAGAAAGAACAAGGTTAGCCTCAGGAGCAGCAAGTAACGGGATGAAAAGCGAATATCACATAGCAACATTTTTATACGACTTATACGATGGGCCCGGAAAGTTTGCCAATAATGAACCAGCCTCAAGTTATGATGATTCTCCCAACTCAACCAGCACAACTTGGCTTGATAGAACAGGATTTGATAACCCTTTAATAGACGATTTGGAACTTACTCCTGCAGAAATATTTTCACCCTTAGTTTTTGCAAAGCAAAATAATTTTGGGGTATATTCCATCAATCAGTATTATATGCTGCTTTCACGTTTGTTAAATGATTGCGGTTTACCAAAAAAGATTCAGAAATTGTTAACTCAAAATGGCGTTATAGATTGGACTCCAAACCAGCAAACGAATACTAACCAACTAAGTACAGATTTAATTGGAATTAAAAACACTATGACCGAATATTATGGTCCATTAGGTTTTTTTTCTGTTTCTGACAATTATTACAATGACATTAATGAGTTGAGTGGAACATCACAAAATTTTAACTTAGGATTAACAGTCTCTACAACCGATTATCAGGGAATAACAGATATTTTAGAGGTAAAAAATGGTGCTAAGCTTGGTATTAATGCAAACATGAATATTGGATTTAGTTCAGGTCCCACTTCTGCAACAAATTCAACACTATATGTGAATGTATGTAATCAAACTTTAACCATAAATAGTTCAAGTACACTTGAAGTTGGAGGTACCCAAAGAATTGGCATTTTAACCATAAAAGGAGGTACTAATTTAATTCTTAAAACCGGAAGCACATTAGATATTAAAGACAATTCGTCAATTGTATTAGAATCGGGCGCGAACTTAGTTCTTGAAAAAGGTGTAAGCATAAAATTAAATGGTTCAAACTCTATAATTATTGTCAAACATGGTGGTAAAATCCAAATTGGGCAAGATGCTGTTTTTAATTACTTGGGCGATGGTTTTATTAAATTTGAAACTGCTTACCCATATTCTGCAGCTATTGAAGCTATAGGACCAAATGAACAATTTAAAATAATTGGTGGTGCTTTTGGCAGTACTTCTAAAAAAGTGATAGAGATTACCGGTGGTGAAGCATTAACAGATTTAACAACTTTTCATTCTTCTGGTGCATTATACAATCTAACGCTTTTTAGTGTACAAAATGGTTATATAGAATTATCCCAAGGTTCTAGGTTAATTGTATCTGGTACCGGTACTAAAGCCGATTTTAGATCTGTTGATTTTAGAGCAGCTACTCCAAATACTCCTTCTGCGCGCCATAGAGGTTTAATAATTAATGGCCAACAAGGTAATGTTCTTTTACGTGTATCTGTAAGCGATGCAATTAATGGCGTTCAATCTAATAATGTTTATGGTGGTGCTAATGTTGACATTCTGCAATATTCTGCCATTAGGTGTATTAACGGCTTATATATTTGGGGAGCAGGAGCACGAATACAAGATGCTGAAATAAATAATTGTATAACTGCAATTCGACTGGAAGGCATGACAAGAAGCACCCGATTGTATAGAACCAAACTTTATGCAAATACAAATGGTATTTATGGTATAAATTGCATAAATAACGTTATTGAACTATATCAGCCTAATATTTATAATAACTATTATGGGTTATATGGTTTCAATTCTCAATTTGCTGCATTTTGTGGTTCTATTAAAAATAATGCTTCTTCACTACAAACTAATGGCGTTTTTCTTGGTGGAAATGTTTACTTAACCCAAAAATCAAACTTAATCTTAGACCCTGTTATGCGTGTTAATACCGGCAGAATGGATTTAAGCAACTCGATTAGTGTTGCTATTAGACAAAATATGGCAAATATTGGCCCTTTTATAAATCAATCGGGCAGTTCTCTTTTAACAAATTCAGACTTTTCAATCTTTGGTACAATAGATGCACATCGTTTAATACCTGCAATTAGTTTGAATGCCGAAAACAACCTTTGGGGATTTACAAATAATGTTAGCAGAAGCCCCATTAATTTAATAGATTATGATGTAAAGCACATGTCTTATCAAAACGGATTAACACAAGTAATTTATAATGATAACTCTCCAATAAGTCAATTTACTCCTTGTGGTGCTGGAAGCAATGGTGGTAGTGGTGGTGACGACCGCATGAGAGGTTGGATTGCAGGTGAAGTAACTCCTATTCGTGATTTGCCTAATTTATCTATACCCGATGGCAGAATGATTAAAGAAACAGTTCAAGAAGCATACAATCTTTTTTTTGATATTGCGCCTGAACACTCACTTGCTGTTGAAAACCTCACAATGGCACTAAATTCAAACTTTACTTCTGAAGATTTAGAAGCCTGGAGTACTGCCATTTTATTAATTAACTCACAACTTATTGAAGCACTTGGTGAAGGCATTGAAGAAGGTAATATTTCAGTTTTTAATGCAGACAGTATTACATATTCTAACCTAGTTAGTGGTGTAATTGAATTGCAAGACAAATTATTAAATGATTTTGTTAACGACAATCAAAATATATTTGTAATTTCTATTGCTAAAGCTTCACTGCTACGTATGTTAAACGACCGTATTGCCAGCATACAGGTATTAAACGGTATTAGTTCTAATTTATACCCAGACCTTAATTCTGTTAAAGAATCTATGCTTTGCATGACAACCAAAGAAAAGCTTTTATTAGAAGGTAGCATATCTCTAATAGACTATGACAGTTTATATAATTGCTCAAATTTTGAAGACTTTTCATTATTGCCTCCTCCTTATATAGAAGAAAACCCAGAACAACTTGTTAAACAAAATGACAATAAAAGTATTTTTGCGAATAATCCTTTAAACATTTATCCAAATCCGACTAATGGTTTATTTTCGATTAAATTTAAAGGAGAAGAAGCGGCTAACTACCAAATTACAATCCTCGACATTATGGGTAAAGTAGTTGACAGCTATCAAGGTATTTTTTACCGCGACAATAAACTAGACATCGACTTATCTTCAAACCCTTCGGGCATATACTTTATTAAAATGACAGCAGGGAATGACTCTCAGGTAAGTAAAATTATTCTGACAAAATAAACCTAAACAACAAAGGCAAGCACATTGAATAGCCCCACAAGCAACCCACTTACCAAAGCTTCCCAAAGAGCTTGCCTTTTATTAACATTATCAACATTTTTAACTCAACAAAATGACAACTAGAAAATAAAGTACCACTGCCTATAACACACGCTTGGGCAAAATGGGGGCTATATTTTTAAATTTAAAAATCTGGCTATTTTGTTACTTTTGTACTGTTTGACGAATACGTTTTCAAAATCCCCCACTTCGCCAAGCGTGGGAACGTTATAAGCCATTTTAAAGCGACAGAAAACAAGAGATTTGACCTAAATAATTTGTAAATTTGAAGATAATTTAAGACTAAAAAATATGTTCAACACAATCGAAATAGACAGAACCAACCTGACAATAATGGGTGTAAAATTTTCAGACTTGAAAACTTTAGAAAGCACCGCAAATGCCCTGGGGAGTAATATGTTTGAAGGCTTTAAACCGACACCAAAAGGAATTGAAATAATTAGGGACTATGTGACTGGAAAAATATCACTAACAGAACTTGTGGCATTTGCCAAACAAAAAGCCTATGTCTAATTCCTACAAATACATAGACCCTGACTTCACCTACACTGACCCTAAGACAAGACTTTTAAGGAACTTACAAGACATTACAGACCCAGATGTATTGCTTTTTGTTGAGAGTGGTGCTGTAACAAAACGACTTCAAGAACTTTACGAAAAACCCATAAAAATAAAAGGTGTAGACAGCCTTTTTGAAATACACAGACATTTATTTCAAGACATTTACGCTTGGGCAGGAAAAAAACGGACAGTTGAAATTAGCAAAGACGGCAAACAGTTCTTCCCTACTTCGCACTTTGACAACGCTTTCAGATACATTGACCAATTAATTGCTGAGTTTAAGACGATTCCGAAATACAATAAAAAACTACTTGCCGAGAAATTGGCAGAAATTTTAGATAACGTCAATTATTTGCACCCATTCAGAGAAGGAAACGGACGAACACAAAGAGAGTTTTTAAGATTGTTGGCGTTAGAAAAAGGCTTGACACTAAATCTCAACCCACCCGACAACAAAAGTGTTTACGAACGATATATGAAAGGAACAATTGAAAGTGACGTAAAGACCTTAACAGAATTAATATTTGAACTAATTGACACAGATGACAAATAGAAAGTCGAGTAGGTAAGGGGGAATCTCACCCCCAAACCTCTCGCAGAACCGTACGTGAACCTCTCGATTCATACGGCTCTTCTTAGTGCAACCTTGCGGTTGTGTCTGGTAAGTCAAATC
>JBKBLB010000039.1:0-7434 GCA_046296495.1 Bacteroidia bacterium | reverse complement strand
TTATGGCCCACCTGAAAATCAATCACAGGGGGTTCTTTTTTGAAAAATATAGTTTTTGAAAAATATTATACTGACTTTCAGTCAATTAAACTTTTACCTTAAAATGTTTAGGACAGGATTGTTCAATAATAAATTAAAGCATGAATTTAAATTAACCAAAGTTTACAATAATTTAATACATAAAGAAACCATTTTATCGTAATATTGCAATATATAAATATCATCAAGATGAAAAAAGCAACATTTATAACGTTTTTAATAACTTTAATATCTTCATTTACTTATGCACAAAAGGTTATATTTAACAAGAAACTTCAAATTTACTGTTACAAAGTTCAATCTTCGTTTAATGAAATACCTGAAAACAGAAAACAATTACTAAAAGAAATTTCAGATTATATTGTAGAATTGGCAATGGCAGGCAAACCTATTAACATAAATTATATTTGCACACATAATTCGAGAAGAAGCCAATTTGGCCAAGTTTGGATGCAAACTGCCGCTTTATGGTATGGAATAGAAAATGTTTATACCTATAGCGGTGGAACCGAAGCAACTGCTTTTAATATTAGAGCAGCAATGGCATTAAAAAGAGCCGGTTTTTCGGTTGCAGCAATTAAAACAGCCGATAATCAAAATACTCCTTACGAAATTAAACAAGGTAGAAAACTTTCTCCGATGGTTTTATTCTCAAAAAAATACGATAATTTAATGAATCCTAAAAAAGATTTTATGGCCATAATGGTTTGTAGTGAAGCTGATAAAAGCTGCCCCAATGTTGAAGGCGCTGATTTTAGAATTGCCATACCTTATGATGACCCCAAATATTTTGACAATACAGCAAGCGAAAGTATTAAATATGATGAGCGTTGCAGGCAAATAGCCATTGAACAGTTTTATATAATGAATTTGGTTAAACAAGAATTGATAGTTAAAGCTGAGAAAAAGAAGTAATTATAATTTACTTATATTTAACCTGTGGCGGCACGTAACCTGTTGCATCTCCACCATTTCTAATTAAATCGCGAACCACCGATGAACTAATGGGCGTAAAAGCAGGATCGCACATTAAAAAAATAGTTTCGGCATTAGGATAAACCAATTTATTCATTTGAGCTATGTTTTTTTCGTAATCAAAATCACTCATATTTCTTAGTCCTCGAATGATATAATTTGCATTTACTTTTTTGCAAAAATCAACCGTTAATCCTTCATAACTTTCTACCCTAACATGCTTGTATTGCTGCACTATTTCTTCTATCCATTTTAAACGGTCTTCAAGCGGGAAAAGTGTTATTTTACTACTATTGTGGCCTATACCAATTATTATTTCATCAAATAAATTAAGGGCACGTTCAAGTATATTTAAATGGCCAACCGTAATTGGATCAAACGTTCCGGGAAATAATGCTATTCTACTCATGATTTAAATTTTTAAAAAAACTAAAAGAACTTTGACCGTATTTTCTCACTTCTGCAAAAGAAGGTTCATTGCTAAAATTTAATGATGAAGCATGTTCAATAATTAACAAGCCTCCATGTTTTAATATTTTTTTTTGTTGAACAAAATAAGGAATTTCTTTTATTGCAGGAAGTGCATACGGGGCATCGGCAAATATTATATCAAATTTTAAATTACAACTTTTAATAAATGCAAATGCATCAGATTTTATTGCTTTAATGTTAAACCCAAATTTTGTTGAAATTTGTTTAATAAATTGTATGCATTGATGATGTATATCAACACAAATAATTTCTTTAGCACCGCGGCTTGCAAACTCATAAGCAATGTTGCCTGTTCCGGAAAACAAATCAAGTACCGAAATCTCGTTGAAATTAACCGTACAAGATAAAATATTAAATAAACTTTCTTTAGCCCTATCAGTAGTTGGTCTTACAGGTAAACCGGCAGGAGCTTTAATAATGGCACCTTTATTATTTCCACTAATTATTCGCAAAATAATGAAGCTGATTCAAGAAAATACTCGTGTTCGGCAAATTGATTAAAACTTACCGGATATAAAACTTTTTTAGGTTTTACGGCATATTTTACACTCGATATATATTTTTTAAGCAAAGGCATTAAAGCTATTAGCTGATTGTTTGAACCATAAATATATACTTGAGCCTGATAATCAATTTTTAATTGTTCGGCTACGGCTAAAACATAATAAACAATATCTGTTTCCGAATCGAAATGATAGGTGTTATAAAACCTTAAGCCGTTATTTACTACTGCAATCTCTATATAATCTTCATTTAAACTTAAATGAATAATGTTTTCTGCACCTTGATGCTTTTGCTCATCAATTGCTTTTACAAATAACAATGAACCATGGTACAAATCGGCTGTTGGCAAACTAAACCTTATAAACTTTAGCATTTCGTTGTTTACATTAAACATACATGCAATGCCGTTGTAATGCATTTTGCAATACAGAACCTGCGAGTTTGGCTCAACAAATTGTGTTAATTCGTAACTTTTTTCAATCTCAACAATATTTAATAAACTGTCAGGAATAAATGATTGACTATTATTGCATATTATTATTTTTCTGCTTTTAAACTTTTGGTTAGCTTCTTCTAATAACTCATTAAACGACTTTAATTCATCGTATTTTAAATTAAAAATATTGGTTGAGTTTGTTAATGTAAAAGTTGTAAGCTTTAGTATTTGGTTATTTTCGGTTGAACCAACTACAGTATGAAAACGATTGCCGTATATAAACAAATAATAATTAAGTAAACTGTTTTTTGAAGCTTCATATTCGCTGTGGCTGTATATTTTTATAACTGACTGCTGCACTAAATAAATGTTTACTTTTGCGAAAGTAGTAAAAAGTAAATCAAAAAATAATTTATATGCAACAACTTATACCCCAAAACCCCAACTTTAAAGAAATGATAAAAGAAAAAATGCAACATAATGCATTTATGCACTTTATTGGTTTTGAACCAACAATAATTGAAGCCGGATATGTTGAAGGGGAACTTAAAATTGAAAAACACCACCTACAACAAACCGGATTTTTACATGGAGGTGTTACTTGTACATTGGCAGATTTGGTAAGCGGATGGGCTGCATTTACACTTGTAAAAAATGGTGAAACAGTAGTTACCGTAGAAATTAAAACCAATTATTTAAACCCGGGAATTGGCCAACTTGCAATAGCAAAAGGCAAAGTTATAAAGGCAGGCAAAATGCTTACATTTACCGAATGCGAAATTTTTTGTATTAACCATGGGCAACAATTATTAATTGCTAAAAGTTATGCCACATTTGCAACAATAGAGGTGTAAAATGTTTTATATTGAATGAATAATTATTATTTAATAAATAAATTTTTTGACTTTTAAGTTGGATTAAAACATCATTAAATATGTTAAATTTTCTTAAATTTTTTTTGGATTTTGAAAATCGGCTTTTAATATTTGTAATAGATGAGTGTTACCTACAAATATGATGTAAGTGACGTTGGCTTTGCCTTAGAAGAACCAATGATAAAAAATACAAAAGAAGTTGTTTTGGTTCAGCATGAAAACACCAATAAAATACTTGTTAGGTTTGAATATAACCTTAGTATGAATGAAGAAATAAAAAAGCTAAGAGGAAGCAGATGGAGTCGCACATTAAAAGGATGGCTTTTACCTGATAATGATTACTACAGAGATTTATTTGGACTACCTAAAACTGATAAAGCCATACTATCGGCAAATAAAAGCAACGGTATTGAAAAAAATGCCATAAACGAAATTGAACAATTTATTTTATGGATGCGTAACAAGCGATATAGCGAAAGCACAGTTGAAACTTATTCGAACGCCATAAAACTCTTACTTGCATACACTGGCAAACAGGGTAATGAAATTACAAATAATGATATTTTGTTGTTTAATAAACACCAAATTTTAGAGAAAAAACTATCAGCAACGTATCAATCGCAATTTGTAAATGCAGTAAAACTTTTTCATCAAACTGTTTTAAATAGCAAAATAATAATAGATGATTTAGTAAGACCTAAAAGAGGCAAACAATTGCCAAAAGTTTTAAGTGTAGAAGAAGTGGCCGATATATTAAATGCTTGTAAAAACTTAAAGCATAAAAGCATGCTTAGTTTAATTTATTCGGCAGGTTTAAGACGAAGCGAATTGCTTAACATGTTAAAAACAGATATTGATAGCAAGCGCATGGTTATAATGATTAGAAACGCCAAAGGTATGAAGGACCGAATTGTACCTCTATCGAGTGGTATATTAGAATTATTGAGGGAATATTACAAAAAATATAAACCAAAGGAATTTTTGTTTGAAGGGCAGTATGGAGGTAAATACTCAGAGAGATCGTTAGAGCTTGTATTAAAGAAGGCTGTAGGGCAAGCAGGAATTAAGAAAAATGTAAATTTACATATGTTGAGACATAGTTATGCAACACATTTAATGGAGGCGGGCACACATTTAAGGCATATACAAGAATTGTTAGGGCATAAAAGTCCTAAGACAACTCAAATATACACACATGTAAGCAGGGAAGAAATAGGAAAGATTATTAGTCCGTTTGACAGATTAAAGCTAAAAAAATGAAAAATAAAGCGAAACAACACATGTATATCAACTTCGCCTATCAAGGCTACATTGGCATGTTAGGCGAAACAACAAGTGAAATAGTTTCGCAGATATAGTAGTTATGCCCAATGCTAAATGACACCATCACTAATGACAGAAACTGAACTAATAAACAGGTTAATAGTAACAACAGAATTTAGGGAACTACAGACGGTTGGTTTGAAAATTCATGACAATCAACGACAGTTTGACTTATTAACTGTTTACAAAGAACTAATTGATGAAATGGCTTGGTCAAGGTTATTTGCTTATTTACTTGACTCTACTCAAAATCATGGTCTTGACCAATCGGTATTCCGAAAACTATTACAACAAATTCCAGACTTAAAACGTTTTTTAAAATCATTACCAACAGAAGAGGACACTAAAACGATTTGTATTACTGAATGGAAAACAGAAAACTCAAGACGAGTTGACATCCTAATCAAGATAATTGATGTGAAAGGAAATATCAAAGCAGTAGTAGGTATTGAAAATAAAGTTGACAGTGGCGAACAGAATGACCAAATCAGAGATTACCAAAAATCATTAATCATTGCCTTTCCAAGAGTATCTAAAGTTCTTTTATACCTTACTCCAGACGGTAGATTAACAGAAACGGGAGATGATAATATCCAATGCCCATGCTTATCAGTTTCATATGACACAATTTCAGCAGTTTGCGAACAAACAAGCCCTTCTACTAATGGACAAGGACAAATTTTTTTATCAGTTCTTAAAAATCACATTGACAAACTCACTAACAATAAAATAATGGATAAAGACGCACTTCAACTTATTAGAAAATTATATAAAGACCCTGAACACAGACAAGCAATAAAATTAATAAGTCAATATTCACCTAATATCCGAAGTGTTTTTGATGACCTAACATTAAAATTAAACAATTCAAAGTCTCTACAATTTTCAATGGAAAAAGCATCCATTGACTATTATCCAAAGACAAGTCCCAATCCTCACGAATTAAAAATTTACATTGATGATTTAATAGAAATTGGGCATAAAAAAGGTTTTAACCCCTGCTATATGCTGCATTGTGAAAATCCCAACCCGGACTTTGGCGACATCTTTACTTTAAGAATTGCAATTTGGTATTCAAATTTCAAAGGTAGAGATGCGGCATCACGACAAGCAATTAGAGAGAAAATTCAAAATGCTTTCACTTTTAAAAATAGTTTAGGGACAAACAAACATTGGTCACAATGGATTTGCGTTTGGACAGGAAACAGTTATAAATTGACCGACATGGGCGACAACGATGTTGAAGGACTAAAGGCACTTTTAATTAATGGTATTAAGGCCACTTATCAAGACTATAAAACAGGACTTAAAAAATTAGCAAAATCACGACTATGAAAAGAAGCACTGGGCATAACACGGGTTTGGCAAAAGTGGCGGTTCAGTGCTCCGCAGACACATTTGTGGTTAATCAAAGTTTGGTTCTCCGCATCAACATTTGTGGTGAAAATCGCCACCTTCGCCAAGCCCGAAACCGTTGGCGGTAATTTTTTATGACGACATTAACAAGACCAAAATCATTAAAACAAGGCGACACCGTTGCTACAATTTCACTTTCTTGGGGTGGAGCTGGAGAAGTTTTGCACAGATACGAAATCGGCAAAAGACGACTTCAAGAAGTTTTCGGGCTTAACGTTATGGAGACAAAAAATGCACTGAAATCTGCCGACTATATTTATAAATATCCACAAGCGAGAGCGGAGGATTTGATGGAAGCATTTTCGGACAAATCAATTAAGGCAATAATTTCAAATATCGGTGGAGAGGATAGCATAAGAACACTACCATACACCGACATTAATGTTATCAGACAAAATCCTAAAATATTTTTAGGTTTTTCAGACACGACTGTAACTCATTTTGCTTGTTATAAAGCAGGGCTGACTTCGTTTTACGGAACATCACTATTGGTTGGATTTGCAGAAAATGGAGGAATGCACCAATATCAAATTGACGACATTAAGCGAACTCTTTTTTCTTCTTTACCAGTTGGACAAATTCTTCCTAATAAAAACGGCTGGACATCTGAATTTTTAGACTGGTTTGACAAATCACTTCAAAACACTCAACGAAAACTCAACGACAGTAAAGGATGGAATTTTTTACAAGGAAGCAAAAAGGTTCAAGGACAACTTATTGGAGGTTGTGTTGAAGTGCTTGAATTTATAAAAGGGACTGACTATTGGTTAGAAAAATCGGAATGGTTAGACAAAATTTTGTTTTTAGAAACATCCGAGGAGATGATGATACCAACAAATTTCAGACGGGTATTAAGAAATTATGCGGCACAAGGAGTGTTTGAAAAAATAAGCGGACTCATACTTGGCAGACCGCAAAATAACAAATACGTTGACGAATACAACAACATACTTTTAGAAGTTATCAGAGACGAACAAGGTAACGACCAACTTCCAATTATTACAGAGATGGACTTTGGACATACTTGTCCGACATTTACGATACCCTACGGAGTTGTTGCAGAGATTGACAGCGAACAAAAAACATTCAGTATCTTGGAGAGTGGCGTGACGGACTGAAAAAGAAAAACTACCGCCAACAGCCGTTTGCCGCAATGGGGGCTGACGTGGTAAAATAAAGTGCAGTGCTTCTATCAACATTTGTGCTATGTTGATAGTGAATTGCTCCGAAATCCCCCACTGCGGCAAGCGGCAAAACGTTAGGTGCAACCATAATGAGACGACAGCACAACAATCTACCGAGACATTTGGAGACACTGAATGACTGTCCCCCGGTTCAACTTTTTTCGGCAGACTTGGACGACTTTTCAACTTC
>JBKBLB010000038.1:0-7643 GCA_046296495.1 Bacteroidia bacterium | reverse complement strand
CGTTGATGCCCAGGGCTTTTTGGTAATACTCCAGGGCCTTGGGGTAGTCGGATAAGTCGCTGTAAACAATTCCGATATTGCCCAAATTAAGAGCCATGCCGCTTTTATGGCCCAATTGCTCATTGATGCCCAGGGCTTTTTGGTAATACTCCAGGGCTTTGGGGTAGTCGGATAAGTTGTAGTAAACAATTCCGATACCTCTGTACGCTTTGGCTATACCGTCCAGGTTTTTAATTTCTTCAAATAATAGCAGCGATTCATCAAACAACTCTTTGGCTTTTTTACTGTCTCCCTTTTGCCGGTAAATATGTCCCATGTTCAGCTTGTTGTGGGCCATGCCGTAGCGGTTGTTGTATTGTTGGTTTATGGGCAGCGCTTTTTCAAACAATTCCATGGCAGTCGCGTATTCGCCTTTGGCGCTGTGGTTCATGCCTTTGTTGTTATAGGCTTCGGCAAGCAGCAGGGGTTTGTTGAGCTTTTGCGCCAGTGCAATGGCCTGTTCACCGGTTTCAATGCCTTTGGCAGGGTTTACGGGTTCGTAGCCTTTGGTAATGGTATTGAGCATTTTCAGCCTGGTTTCGTCTTGTTTGGTATAGCGGTCGTTAGCCCGCACCAGGCTGTCGAAATTGCGCTCTATGTACTCATACTGCTGTGCGTGTAAAACCTGGGAGAGCGCCAGCCATACACCGCAAAAGATACTTACTTTCAATATTGCATTCATGTGTTTTAAGTTGTTACAAAATACATATCAATGTCGCCTTTATTTTTGGCATTTATTTTACCGCGGTATTCACACACAAATTCATCTTTAATCAATTCATACGTGGCTTTGCTGATATTGATTTTGCCGGGCTGGCTGGTACTTTCCATGCGAGCAGCGGTGTTTACGGTATCGCCCCAAATATCGTAGGCAAACTTTTTAACACCTACAATGCCTGCCACTACGGGGCCTGAGTGAATGCCGATGCGGATTTGAAACTTACTGTTATTATGCTGCATAAAGTTAAGTATTTCTTGTGCAGCACGTACCACCTTATGTGCATGTTCGCTGCTTTCATTTGGTAAGCCACACACAGCTAAGTAAGCATCGCCAATGGTTTTAATTTTTTCGAGGCCATGTTTTTCAATGATGTTATCAATGGCGGTAAAGTTTTTATGAATTTCGGCTACCAGTTCGGTGGGCGAAAGGTTTTCGGCTACGGTGGTAAAACTTACAAAATCGGTAAAGAGTACAGTTACATGGTTATAAAGTTTGGCGTCAGAAAATCCTTTTTCTTTTAAGTCTTTTGCTATTTCATGGGGTAAAATATTTAACAGCAGATTTTCAGATTTTATTTTCTCTTCATTTAGCTGGCTTGTTCTTTCTGCAACTTTTGCTTCAAGTTTTAAGTTTTTGTTAATAATATCTTTTGTTTTCCAGCGGTTATAAATAATGATTGATGCGATAACAATAAATATTATCAATGTATAAAACCAATAGGTTTGCCAAAAGTATGGTTTAATGATAATTTTCAACGAAGCTTCGTCTCCGGCAACTTCATTGTTTATAACAGGCCTTATTATGATGGTGTATTCACCAGGGGTTAGCTGTTTAAAAACCAATTCGGGTTTATTTCCCAAGGATTGCCATTTATTTGAAAGCTCGTTTATTTTAAACTCATAGTTGACAATTGAGGGGTTTAAAAAATTAAAAGTTGAAAACTGAATGCTGAGTGAGTTTTCGTAGGGTTTAAAATATAATACGGTATTATTGAGCAATTGACTTGTTGTATATTTTGGAGCCTGATTTACGCTGATGCCTGTAAATACAATCTTAAGTTTGTCATAATTCTCAAATGCATTTTTATAATTAACATAAGCAATATTGCCTTCATCCTGATTAACTACAAAATAATCGTTTCCCGGATTATAAGAAAGTGTACCCGTTGTAAAAGTAAAGCCATTTAGGTATCCCAGTGTTTTAAGTTTACCTTTATATAAGTCTGCCTGAACCAAACCATAGCTGCTGGTGTAATAGTAATAGCGCCCATCAATTAGCAAACCTTTTTGAGTTGGTTTGATATAATTATTTATTTTTTTAAGATAATCTGTTGATTTATTGGTGTGCCTGTTGTATTGTAAAATACCTTTAATGCCTGTAATAAAAATCGAGTTGTTATTTGTTTTAAAAAAATCGAATAAATAATCTTCGTTATTATTTCCAAATGGTTGCGAATGCACCTTTGCGGTTTTTGATTTTAAATTATAAGAAATAACTGCCCATGATCTGTCTTTATGTGAATGACTGTAATAGCTGCTAAGCCATAGTGTATTTGAATCATTTGGATCAAAAATTATATTGTTAGAGTAAAAACCAAGCGGAATGGTATCTGTTTTGTAAATCTTTTTATTGTTACCATCGTAAAAATATAAAATGCTTTTATCTGGGTGGTAATTTGCACTTGCTAAGATGTATTTGTTATTACCACAATAAGAAATAGCACTTGCAAAATGATTTCTGATAACATGAATGGAATGATTTTTAAAGTTATATGCTATCGCATATAATTTATCGCCATTTTTATAGTCGCCACAATATATCCATGCTATATTATTGAATGTGTCAACACTTAAATATTTTACATTAACAAGATTTAAACTTGGATTTTTTTGATTGACAAAATATGGATAGATTTCTGATAATTCTTTGCAGTATTGCTGCTTAGGGTCAATAAAAAATAATTTATTATTTTTAGTTTGTATTAAAAACTTCTTTTTGGGCAAGCTTAAGCATTCAAAAATTTCAAAAGAATCTAAACAGTTAAATGATTTAAATTCCTGCTCGTAACTTATATTAAAAGTTTGTTTAAAAGGTTGAAACAGATTTACACCCGAATATCCTGCACCTAACCACACAATACCATTTGATGATACGAATACCCTTCTTACAAAATTATCATTAAGCCTGTTTTGCTCATTTTTTAGATAAAAATACAGTTTGTTTTCCCCTGTTTTATAATCAATAATTCTCAATCCATACTCACTTCCTGCATATATATTATTTTTTGAAAATCTTAAACACCGTATAACATTGTGAGATGCATTAATTGTATCCCATAGGTATGATGTTCGCTTAAATGTATTTATGTTTATTTTGTTTAATCCGGTAAATGAACCAATATAAAGATATGCATCTCCATCATAAGATAGTGAAGTAAATAAATTACTTGTAAACTCGTTTGTATCTGATCTCTGGGATTCTTCATCAGTAAACCCCATCTTAAAAAAAAGTATTTCCCCGGTTTTACTGTTTATTCTTAGCAATCCTTTTCTGAATTGTGAAGCCCATATAAAATTATTTTTATCAATGGATAGACTTGAAGGAGCATTAAATTTAAATCCGGTGCTGTCGTTTTCTGAACCCCACTTCATAGTAGATTTAAATGTTTTATATGGATTATAGACACTTTTTTTAAGAGGTAAATTACCATCCAGCAGCCTGCGGCTTATATTTTTATTTACATCGTAATAAAAAATGCCATGATGTAAGGTGCTGAAAACAATATTCCCTGAATTGTCAAAAACAAATGCAATAACAGAATCTGTTGGAAGCATATACCCATTTTTACCTTTAAATGGTTTAAAATTAAAATTGTCAGTCTTATCGTTATAAAACGACAACCCTTCATAGGCAATTAATGCAACTATGTTTTTATTATTATCTGTTTTTACATCAATAACATTGAACAAAGATTTATTGTTATGCGTAAGTAAAGTGTCGTAAACTGTTATGTGGTGTGCATCGTATTTTACCAATCCCCTTTCTGTGGCTATCCATATTTGTGAAAAGCGGTCTTCGGCAAACCCGTTTATTTTATTACTTGGTAACCCATCTTTCATCGTTAATGATGAAAAATTGATAAACTGGGGAATATATGTTTGCCCCAAAAGAGTCGTATTCAGTTGAGCAATGCACAAGTAGAAAAAAAACAAACAAAATCGCTGTATAGTGATATTTTTATAATTTATAAATTTTATTGCCATAATTATTATTTAATAACAAGACTTAGAGTATTCAGTAGAATTTAGCTTTCACTTACAAAATACATATCAATGTCGCCTTTTCCTTTGGCAGCTATTTTTCCTCTGTGCTCACAAGCTATTTTGCTTTTTATTAATTCATAAGTATTGCCACTAATATTAATTTTACCGGGCTCACAATTTTGTTCCATGCGTGCAGCGGTGTTTACGGTATCGCCCCAAATATCGTAGGCATATTTTTTAACGCCCACAATACCGGCCACCACAGGGCCTGTGTGTATGCCGATGCGAATTTGAAACTGGCCATTTTGTTGGTTTCGCATAAATGCTCTTATTTCAATAGCTGCTTGTACAGCTTGCATGGCATGGTTTGGGTTTGCCTGCGGCATTCCGCACACGGCTAAGTAGGCATCGCCAATGGTTTTAATTTTTTCGAGTCCGTGTTTTTCGATAATGTTATCAAAAGCGGTAAAGTTTTTATGAATTTCGGCTACCAATTCGGTGGGCGAAAGTTTTTCGGCTACGTTGGTAAAACCCACAAAATCGGTAAATAATACAGTTACTTCGTTAAATAATCTGGCTTCGGCTTTGCCTTTTTCTTTTAATTCAAGTGCCACTTCTTCGGGCAGAATATTAAGCAACAAATTTTCTGATAACTGCTTTTCGGCCATAATCTCTAAATTCTGTTTTTCGAGCAGCTTATTGGCTTTATTTAAAGCGTATTCAAATATCAAATTCAGGCTTAAGTAGATAAAAATCAACCCTCCGTAACAGTTTGTGAAAAAAAACAAATCAGAAGAGGTGTTGTAGTTTTTGGGTAATGCTCCATTGAAATACCATAAAGCTGCCATTACCAAAGTAATGAATAATAATATAAAAGCCCAAGTCCATGCAGAGCGTCTTCCTACAAATAATAAACCTGTTATAGGCGTAAGTGTGAGCCAAGGCATCACAGGTGAATACAATCCACCGGAATTTATAACCAATAAAATGCCAAAAGAAGTACCTACGAATACAAATGCATTACCTACCCATGCCTGACTGAACCCTAATTTAAACATAAAAGGAAGTATTAAAAACAATATACCCTCAAAGGGTAAAATTTTAACTCCTGTATGAAAGTCTATTACATAACTTACACCTAAGTACATAAACATAAAGAGACCGGTTATAAAACAAGCCCTAATGAGAATTACAACCTGACGTTTTTTATAAACATCTTCGGCAAATGGTTCGGCATAAGTTTCAATCCATTGGTTTATTTTACTGATAATTTTCATCATATTATTATTTTTTTATTATTTTAATTAAAACTAAATATATCGTTATTAGCATCAGGTAGCAGCCCGACCATATAACCATAAAAATATCAAGCCAAAACGGAAATTTTGAACTCCATTTTAAACCTTTTTTAAATCTTCTTTCATCCCACCATTTAAGCGGTAAAAACAATGCCGGTTCGTGTAAATCCCATATTTTACAAAACGGAGCATTAATGCCAGAATCATCAATAATACTGTTTACAGCGCGTCTTGCTGCTTCATTTGCCCCTTCCATTGTTGCCAAATCGGTATTGGTTCTTACATAATCTGCCGCAAGATAAAAACCGGGTATTTGTGTTCTTGCTTCGGGTCTCAGTGCCCAAGAGTTTACACTATTTATAAGCAAGGGTTCGGCATCTTCATTTTTATGTTTGGCACCATTCCATTTAATATCCCTATCGAGGTACCAGTATTCTATCATGTCATCCCGCAGTATTTCCTTCCCGTCAATATTCACACTTTTTTTAATTTGTTCCCAGGTGTATTTCATTATGGTTTGCGGGTCGCAGTTTTCTGCATATTCCCCTTTATATTGGGTATATAACCAATCCGATATATCAACAGACAGCACCCCTTTTACCTTTCCGTTGTATCTTTTCTCAATATCATATCCTTTCCAAAATTGCATTTGTGAAATAGAGGTTACGGCCCATTGAGAATAGCTGTAGCAAACATGCCCCTCACTAATCTGAACATCTTCATTCAAATAATACTGAATGCCGTTCATCCATGCTGTACTTTTGTTTAATTGCTCTAAAGTTCCAAGTGAAGAATCTGCTTTAATCATATCATCGTTTACCAGTGTCACGGCCTGCTCAACCGGCACGGCTAATATGTAATAATCACCGGTTACCTTTTCTGTTTTCCCCGATTTATCTGTTACCAACACACCATCAGGTTTTTTATCATTTAGTAAAATTTTTGATACTTTATATCCATGATGGTATTTAACTCCTTTTTCTTTTAAGTACGCTAACCAGGGTAAAAGCCATTGGTCATTTGTTGGTCCGTTCAGCACCCTGTCGGTATTAACGGTGGGGTCCCACATGCAATACATCAATTGCAGTGTTACACTTGACCCTGTTTTCATGCTTGCCACTTCAGCCCTTGCTGCTACCAGCGAGCGTGTTAATCCTTCAACAAGCAAATGTCGGTAAGCATCACTAAATCGGTCGGCTTCCATAAAATCCCACCACGATATTTTCTCGTATTCTTCAAACTTTCTGAGTTTGCTGCTTGTCATACATTGCCATATACGCGCAGCAAAAAATTCTATTTCATCTTTGCTTAATCCGGTATTCAACTTACCCGACAAGTCGGAAAGTATTAATTTAATGTCCTTTATGCTTCGGGGAAAACTGGCAGGAAAAACAACAGGCGGAAGGTCGTATCGCGCAAGCATGATACGTGATGTTGGTACTAAATTTTGAAAACAGTTGCTTACTTTTTCGTCTTTTTTAAAAGGGATTCTTTTCATTGTATCTGTTACATGTTTATAAAATCCCGGAAAAAAACGAAAGCCATGCTCTCCGGGAAGGTATTTATCCGGATGAAGCAGATTTGTTCCAGGAACATCTACAGATCTGGCTTTGCCTCCAACATAGTATTCATTTTGTTCATAAACCTCTACGTCAAAACCGCGTTCAGCTAGTTCGTGAGCGGCACTCATGCCGGCTACACCGCCACCCAATACAATTACTTTTTTTTTCATAGTTGATGTGTTTTATTATTTGTGATTAATTTTATATTATTTCTTTTAACAATGTGTATTAAATAATTAATTGTCAGCATCTTCATACATATACTTGCTAATGGCAAACATTTATATTTCATGCTAAAATTTCTCACCCACAAAATACATATCAATGTCGCCTTTATTTTTGGCATTTATTTTACCGCGGTATTCACACACAAATTCATCTTTAATCAATTCATACGTGGCTTTGCTGATATTGATTTTACCGGGTTCGCTGGTGCTTTCCATGCGGGCAGCTACATTTACCGTATCGCCCCAAATGTCGTAGGCAAACTTTTTAACGCCCACAATACCGGCCACCACCGGGCCTGAGTGTATGCCGATGCGTATTTGGAACTTGCTGTTATTATTTTGCATAAAGTTAAGTATTTCTTGTGCAGCACGTACTACCTTATGTGCATGTTCGCTGTTTTCATTTGGTAAGCCGCACACGGCTAAGTAGGCATCGCCAATGGTTTTAATTTTTTCGAGGCCGTGTTTTTCAATGATGTTATCAATGGCGGTAAAGTTTTTATGAATTTCGGCTACCAGTTCGGTGGGCGAGA
>JBKBLB010000037.1:0-8744 GCA_046296495.1 Bacteroidia bacterium | reverse complement strand
AGCCGTTTGCCGCAATGGGGGCAGACGTGGTTAAATCAAGTGCAGTGCTTCTATCAACATTTGTGCTTGGTTGACAGTAAAGTGTTCCGAAATCCCCCACTGCGGCAAGCGGCAAAACGTTATGGGATAGTTTATTAATCTTACTTAAATTTAAAAAAAACGACCTTTTTGTAAAATTTTCGTCATGACAGTTCGAATTTGAAACCTTTTTTAAAATCGTGTATTTACTTGTTGGTAAAAAACATAAACACCATGAAAAAATTTAAAAAACTGCTGACACTTTCAGCTATTACATTTATTCACTTTTCATTATCAGCACAACAATGGTCTGGAAACAACAACACTACTGACATTATTAGTAGAACCGGTAAAGTAGGACTTGGGACTACAAATCCAGTTGGTAGACTTGAGGTATTTGACGATGTAATAACTCAAGTAGAATCAGGAACGGTAGGACCTTTCACCCTTGGTAGTAGATGGAATTCAATTGGTGACAGAGTTAATAATCCGCCAACTGGTTCAAGATTTACTGGATTTAGAACTCAGTGGGACTTTAATGCTGTAAACATAGGACTTAGAGAAAGAGGATCAGGTGGAGTAAGAGATGCTGTAATTTCGTGGCAAGACGGCTCTAGCGAGCAGAATAATGCTAACAGATTAATCTTTGCATTCCGTAACAATCAAGTTCCAACATCGGGCAACCCGAATTTAGGCTTTTTTGAATACATGACATTGCTAAACAACGGTAAATTAGGCCTCGGCACATCTAACCCTTTTCTTAAATTTACATTATCAAGTAGCGAACAAAATGACGGTGTGAATATAATTCAAACCGGAAATACAGGGGCGCAGATTTATATGCAAAATATCCCAAGTGGCAGAGGTTGGGGGATTTACACAGCAGGGTCTCTTAACACGAACCTAGGAACCGCTGGAAATCTAGCTTTTTTCAACGTAGCTACTTTCACCACATCAATGGTTATAAATACCAATAACAATTTCGTAGGAATTAACACTGTTTCTCCATCAGAAAGATTGTCCGTAAATGGAAATGTGACATGCACAGGGGTTTATTTAGGTTCTGACCAACGTTTCAAAACTGATATTAAATCTCTTGACAATGGTATTGATATCATTAAAAAAATTGGTATTTATACCTACAATTATAAACAAGATGTATTTAAATCTGAGCAAACAGACAGTTTAGGCAATAGAGAGCGCTACGAATTCCCAACAAGCAAACAATATGGAGTAATCGCACAAGAGCTTAATGAAGTTTTACCAGAAGCTGTAAAGGTTGATAATGCAGGATATTACAGCGTAAACTACATGACACTTATTCCTGTTTTGGTTCAATCTATAAAAGACCAACAAAAAGATATTGAAAATTTAAGAAGTCAAATAGCCGTATCAAACGCTCAATCAAAACTCAATCAAAATGTAAATTCATTAATTGCAGGTGCAATAGTTAGCATATCACCTAATCCTACATCCAATAATATAAATGTTGCATACGAAATCAAACAAAGTATCAACTCTTGTAATATTATTATATTTGATTTGAACGGTAATACATTTTCTAATAGTACTTGTATTTCGGCATTAGGCTCAAACTCGGCTAACATAAATGTAAGTAGTTTGGCTAGCGGCAACTATTATGTTGGTCTAGTCATTAATGGCCAAATTGTTGATTCTAAAATCATTAATAAGTTATAATCATGAAAGCACAAGTATTTTTTTTATTAGTGTTTCTTTTAATAATAAACACTGTACAGTCGCAAACAGCGAATTTTACTTACAAAGTAGAAAACAAGAAAGTAACAACATACAATACTTCTACATTTACCAAAACGGGCACAGACAGTTTTGCAGCAATTTGGTATTTTGAGGGAGAAGGGAATCTTCTTTTTGAAAATTTTGACAGTGCTTCATATAATTTCTTTACTGGTGGGGATTACCGTATAATTTTAACTCTAAATCATTTTGTTAAAGACCCTATTAATCCTAACAATTGGATACGTAAACAAGACACAATTCAAAGTATATCAACAGTTTCTGTAGCAGCAACAAATATTTTTAATATTTCAGGGGCCGTAAAATGGAGGGGCGTAAATATTAATAAAGGAAACGTTCACTTATTGAAAAGAAACGGGAATAATTATGTTCCAGTTAGGTTTTCATCAATTAACGGTGCAGGTAATTATTCATTTACTAATTTAACTAATGATACCTTTTTAATTTGGGTGCAACCTATTATTTGTGATACTTGTGAACTTAATTCAAGTAATGTAATTCCTACATACTATGGCAATTCACACATTATAGACAGTGCATTTAAAATAATTACAACTTCGAACTTGACAAATATGAATATAGACTTGAGTGAACCATCTGAACTAAATGGCTCATTAAGGTTAACAGGAAAGGTATCGAATGGAAGTAATTTTGCAGGCAATACTTCTTTACTTTTATATAACACGGACATGTCAAAAGTATTTAGGTATTCTGTATCGAATAATTTTAACGGAGAATACACATTAGAAAAAATTGAAGCAGGAAATTATTTAATACTACCAATTATAAACGGAGTTCCCTATTCACCCTTAAATGTTGCAATTTCGTCTGACAACAGTATTCTAGACATCAATTTATCAACATTGACAACGTCAGTTAAAGAACAAAAATTTAATAGCAAAGATTTGTTCTCAATTTATCCAAATCCATTTTCGGACAACATAAATATTCACCATAACAACAGAGGTAAATTAAAATCGGCAACGATATTAAATTTACAAGGACAAATTGTGTTTAAATCTGAAAATTTAGAACTAAATATTATTGAGCTTTCAGAACTAAACAATGGTTTATATTTTATAACAATAACTGACACAGACGAGGTATCAAGCACATTACGAATACTCAAGAAATAAAATCATAAGCATAGTTCGACAGCAAAGGGTTTTCACAAATTTGTGGAAACCCTTTGAATTTTTATACTGAACTTAACATTCCAAAGACAAATGCGCAGGAAAATAAACCATCCCATAACAGCAATCTTGCGTAATTGCCGTTAACACAGTATGTTTAAGCATTGGTTTCCGCATTTTTATTTATCTTGGCTGACAGTTTTTCGTTCCGCAATCGGCAACTAACGCAAGGTTGCAAAACGTTATGGGATAGTTTATTAATCTTACTTAAATTTAAAAAAAACGACCTTTTTGTAAAATTTTCGTCATGACAGTTCGAATTTGAAACCTTTTTTAAAATCGTGTATTTACTTGTTGGTAAAAAACATAAACACCATGAAAAAATTTAAAAAACTGCTGACACTTTCAGCTATTACATTTATTCACTTTTCATTATCAGCACAACAATGGTCTGGAAACAACAACACTACTGACATTATTAGTAGAACCGGTAAAGTAGGACTTGGGACTACAAATCCAGTTGGTAGACTTGAGGTATTTGACGATGTAATAACTCAAGTAGAATCAGGAACGGTAGGACCTTTCACCCTTGGTAGTAGATGGAATTCAATTGGTGACAGAGTTAATAATCCGCCAACTGGTTCAAGATTTACTGGATTTAGAACTCAGTGGGACTTTAATGCTGTAAACATAGGACTTAGAGAAAGAGGATCAGGTGGAGTAAGAGATGCTGTAATTTCGTGGCAAGACGGCTCTAGCGAGCAGAATAATGCTAACAGATTAATCTTTGCATTCCGTAACAATCAAGTTCCAACATCGGGCAACCCGAATTTAGGCTTTTTTGAATACATGACATTGCTAAACAACGGTAAATTAGGCCTCGGCACATCTAACCCTTTTCTTAAATTTACATTATCAAGTAGCGAACAAAATGACGGTGTGAATATAATTCAAACCGGAAATACAGGGGCGCAGATTTATATGCAAAATATCCCAAGTGGCAGAGGTTGGGGGATTTACACAGCAGGGTCTCTTAACACGAACCTAGGAACCGCTGGAAATCTAGCTTTTTTCAACGTAGCTACTTTCACCACATCAATGGTTATAAATACCAATAACAATTTCGTAGGAATTAACACTGTTTCTCCATCAGAAAGATTGTCCGTAAATGGAAATGTGACATGCACAGGGGTTTATTTAGGTTCTGACCAACGTTTCAAAACTGATATTAAATCTCTTGACAATGGTATTGATATCATTAAAAAAATTGGTATTTATACCTACAATTATAAACAAGATGTATTTAAATCTGAGCAAACAGACAGTTTAGGCAATAGAGAGCGCTACGAATTCCCAACAAGCAAACAATATGGAGTAATCGCACAAGAGCTTAATGAAGTTTTACCAGAAGCTGTAAAGGTTGATAATGCAGGATATTACAGCGTAAACTACATGACACTTATTCCTGTTTTGGTTCAATCTATAAAAGACCAACAAAAAGATATTGAAAATTTAAGAAGTCAAATAGCCGTATCAAACGCTCAATCAAAACTCAATCAAAATGTAAATTCATTAATTGCAGGTGCAATAGTTAGCATATCACCTAATCCTACATCCAATAATATAAATGTTGCATACGAAATCAAACAAAGTATCAACTCTTGTAATATTATTATATTTGATTTGAACGGTAATACATTTTCTAATAGTACTTGTATTTCGGCATTAGGCTCAAACTCGGCTAACATAAATGTAAGTAGTTTGGCTAGCGGCAACTATTATGTTGGTCTAGTCATTAATGGCCAAATTGTTGATTCTAAAATCATTAATAAGTTATAATCATGAAAGCACAAGTATTTTTTTTATTAGTGTTTCTTTTAATAATAAACACTGTACAGTCGCAAACAGCGAATTTTACTTACAAAGTAGAAAACAAGAAAGTAACAACATACAATACTTCTACATTTACCAAAACGGGCACAGACAGTTTTGCAGCAATTTGGTATTTTGAGGGAGAAGGGAATCTTCTTTTTGAAAATTTTGACAGTGCTTCATATAATTTCTTTACTGGTGGGGATTACCGTATAATTTTAACTCTAAATCATTTTGTTAAAGACCCTATTAATCCTAACAATTGGATACGTAAACAAGACACAATTCAAAGTATATCAACAGTTTCTGTAGCAGCAACAAATATTTTTAATATTTCAGGGGCCGTAAAATGGAGGGGCGTAAATATTAATAAAGGAAACGTTCACTTATTGAAAAGAAACGGGAATAATTATGTTCCAGTTAGGTTTTCATCAATTAACGGTGCAGGTAATTATTCATTTACTAATTTAACTAATGATACCTTTTTAATTTGGGTGCAACCTATTATTTGTGATACTTGTGAACTTAATTCAAGTAATGTAATTCCTACATACTATGGCAATTCACACATTATAGACAGTGCATTTAAAATAATTACAACTTCGAACTTGACAAATATGAATATAGACTTGAGTGAACCATCTGAACTAAATGGCTCATTAAGGTTAACAGGAAAGGTATCGAATGGAAGTAATTTTGCAGGCAATACTTCTTTACTTTTATATAACACGGACATGTCAAAAGTATTTAGGTATTCTGTATCGAATAATTTTAACGGAGAATACACATTAGAAAAAATTGAAGCAGGAAATTATTTAATACTACCAATTATAAACGGAGTTCCCTATTCACCCTTAAATGTTGCAATTTCGTCTGACAACAGTATTCTAGACATCAATTTATCAACATTGACAACGTCAGTTAAAGAACAAAAATTTAATAGCAAAGATTTGTTCTCAATTTATCCAAATCCATTTTCGGACAACATAAATATTCACCATAACAACAGAGGTAAATTAAAATCGGCAACGATATTAAATTTACAAGGACAAATTGTGTTTAAATCTGAAAATTTAGAACTAAATATTATTGAGCTTTCAGAACTAAACAATGGTTTATATTTTATAACAATAACTGACACAGACGAGGTATCAAGCACATTACGAATACTCAAGAAATAAAATCATAAGCATAGTTCGACAGCAAAGGGTTTTCACAAATTTGTGGAAACCCTTTGAATTTTTATACTGAACTTAACATTCCAAAGACAAATGCGCAGGAAAATAAACCATCCCATAACAGCAATCTTGCGTAATTGCCGTTAACACAGTATGTTTAAGCATTGGTTTCCGCATTTTTATTTATCTTGGCTGACAGTTTTTCGTTCCGCAATCGGCAACTAACGCAAGGTTGCAAAACGTTACCAGCAATTTTGGTGCGACACATTAAAAACATAAATTTGACTTAAATTAAAACGCCAATGAACCAACAATTTTATATCGCTGTAAATGGACAACAAACAGGACCGTTTACGATTGACGACCTTAAAGCAAAAAATATTCAGCGGGACACTCTCGTTTGGACTGAAGGTCTTGACAACTGGACAAAAGCCGAACACATCCCACTTCTAAAAGATGTTTTGCGTGCGACACCGCCACCACTTCCAAACACTGAAACAAAAACAACTTCGCAGCAAGTGCCTCCTCCACCGACACCAACTCCTCCCGTTTCAAACAACAAGTATTTTGGTTACGACTTGGCTCGCAGACGTGAAAGGTTATTTGCAACAATCATAGAAGCAATAATTATTGCAGTTCCTATTCTCCTACTTTTTGGTGACGACATAAGCGACAGCGACCCGTATAGTTTTGGTTCAATTGTAGGCGGTGGTATTTTATCAGCAATTCTTGGAGCAATTTTTTATCCAATGTGGGGCGGTAATCTTGGACACAAAATAATGGGCTTGAAAGTTATTTCAGCAGAGAACGGAGAAATTCAAAGCAATGCAAAAATAGGAGCAATCAGAGAAGCTCTAAAATCTGTTTTCAGTTTAGTTTTCATTCCTGTTGTTTGGTTGCTTTGGGACGACAACAGACAAAACCTCTATGACAAAGTAGTTAAGACCTATGTTGTAAAAAAAAAAGTAGGCACGATAAAGAAATTTTTTAGGGGTTGTTTCCTTTTTGTTCTAACCTTTTTCTTTATCGTATTCTTGGCAATCTGGGGTTCAATATATTTCTATATTGACGGTGTTCCTGCTGTGTCTAACTATATTGTAGAGCAAATCCCCACTTCGGTTGACAAAGAAGTAGGCAGAGAATTAAGACGAGAAATATTAAGGTCAGCACCAATTGACGAAGAAAAAACAGAACTTCTAACTGCATTTTACGGAGAACTTGGCTACGACAACAAAACAAAAGTTTATGTTGTAAAAGCAAAAGAGTTTAACGCATTCGCTTTGCCAGACAATTCAATCTTTGTTTTTGACCAAGTTCTTAGAGAAGTAAAATCATATCCTGAGTTAGCCGCACTTCTCGGACACGAATACATTCATATTAAGAACAGACACGGAATGAAAACTCTTGCACATTCACTATCAAGAGAACTTCTAACAGCAGTTTTAACAGGTGGCGACAATTCCGACAAGTTTATTAGTAATTCAAACAAACTTTTGACTTTAAAAAACTCAAGGGACTTTGAAACCGAAGCCGACAAGGGCGGACTTGAACTATTAGTGCAAAATCGTATTGACATTAACGGTATGACAGAATTATTCAAACGAATGGAGAAATTAGGTGAGAGAAGTGGCAAGAGTGTTCCTGCATATTTAAGCACACACCCCGACAGCGAAGACCGGTTAGAAAATACAGAAGAAGAAATAAAAAAGAAACAAAACAACTATGTTCACAGCGACAAACTTGACGAACTGTTTCAACAATTGACAACATTTAAAAACAGTCACTACTGACACAAATGAAAGGAAAATCTGCTGGTAACAGGCGTTTGGCAAAAAAGCGGGTTCAGTGCTTAAATGAAGCTTTGTGCTTCGTATCAAGTTCAGTGCTGGCAGACAGTTTAGTGCTTCGAAATCCGCTTCTTCGCCAAGCGCCAAAACGTTAGTGGCAACCTTAAACAACGACACAGTAAATAGAATATGACTGAGATTGAAATAAAAAAAGTAACGATTGACGACATTGACCAATTACAGAAAATTGGCAGGCAAACTTTTTATGAAACTTTTTCGACAGGAAATACCGAAGAAAATATGACGAAATATTTAAACGAAGGTTTTTCTATCAACAAATTGACAACTGAACTTAACGACAAGAACGCAGAGTTTTATTTTGCGACACATAACGACAATGTAATTGGTTACCTAAAACTAAATTTTGGAAAATCACAAACTGAACTTCAAGACGACAAAGGACTTGAAATTGAAAGAATTTATGTTTTGAAAGACTTCCACGGAAAAAGTGTAGGACAACTTCTGTATGACAAAGCAATTGAAGTCGCCAGACAGAAAAATTCCGACTTTGTTTGGTTAGGCGTTTGGGAGGAAAACCCGAGAGCAATAAATTTTTACAAGAAAAACGGTTTTGTAGAGTTTGACAAACATATTTTCAAATTGGGCAATGACGAGCAGACCGACATAATGATGAAACTAAAACTGAAAAATTAATGCGGACGACAAGAAAGGCAGCCACTAACACGGGTTTTGCGTCAGGCGGGCTGACGTGCAAACTTGGAGCTTTGTGCTCCTAATGAACTTTAGTAATAAATTGAAACTTTGTTCTCCGAAACCCGCCCGAACGCAAAGCCCGAAAACGTTAGCAGTAATGGTGGAAACAGCCAGAAACTGCATTAACGTAAAAGAAAAAAAATGAAAAATGAAACAGTTTCAAGCATTAGTCCGACTGTAACAGAAAATGTTGCACTGACAGCACA
>JBKBLB010000036.1:0-9777 GCA_046296495.1 Bacteroidia bacterium | reverse complement strand
TATGGCCCACCTGAAAATCAATCACAGGGGGTTCTTTTTTGAAAAATATAGTTTTTGAAAAATATTATACTGACTTTCAGTCAATTAAACTTTTACCTTAAAATGTTTAGGACAGGATTGAGTTTGAAGTTCTAAGTTTTTTTGGAGAATTAGTTTTTATAAATATATAAATCATCATTCTCAATTCAAAAAAATCAATTTTTTCTACGTGTTATGTATTATAGTTTATGACATTTCGAATGTTTTTTTCACAATTAATTTGCAAAGCGTTTAAAAAGCGCTACATTCGCAGTCCAAATTTTTTAAGGTATGGCACAACCTACATTTCAACCATCAATAAGAAAAAGAAGAAACAAGCACGGTTTTCGTGAAAGAATGTCAACGGCAGCGGGTAGAAAAGTGCTTGCGGCACGAAGGGCAAGAGGAAGAAAAAAACTTACCGTATCAGACGAAAAACGTCATAAAAGATAATAAAGAATCCGGTAAGCACTACCGGATTTTTTGTTTACAATGAATGTAAGGCTTACACTCGGCAAAAACAAAAAAGTTACGGGCAAAAAATCAATCGAAGCCCTATTTTCTTCTAAAAGCCATGCAGTTTTTCAATTCCCTTTTCGCATAGCTTATAATAAGCATAGCAAACCTATGCCCCAGCATTGTAGGCTTTTGGTAACTGTTAGTAAAAAAAAATTTCCTAAAGCAGTTCAGCGCAACCGAATTAAAAGGCAACTAAGAGAGCTATTCAGGCTCAACCAGCAACCTCTTTTCGATTTTTTAGTAAAGCACCAACTTTTTATTGATATTGCAGTATCGTATGTAAAAACTGATAAACTTAATTTTACGGAATACGAGCCTTCATTTGTAAAATGCCTCGATAAATTAATGAATAGCCTTGAAAAATTTGATTAACTTTCCTTTTATTTTATTAATTAAATTTTACCAATGGTTTATATCTCCACTATTGCCAAATGCTTGCCGCTTTACTCCCACCTGCAGCAATTATGCCATTCAGGCTTTAGAAAAATATGGTTTTTTTAAGGGTGGATGGTTGGCACTTAAACGTATAGCAAAATGCCACCCTTGGGGAGGACATGGCCACGACCCTTTGCCATAATTTTACACTTAATTTTTATTTAACACTTACGTTGGTTATTAATTTGACCGCTTTTATTTTATTTGTTGCCAGTTATTTTTTTAACCAAACTGAATGAAACACATATACAGCCTGTTTTTATTATTATTTATTGTCGGAAACATTGCAGCACAGCAGCAAACTACAGGTATTTCGGGTAAAGTAATTGATAAAAAAGACAAACAAGAATTAATAGGCGTAACAGTATTGGTAAAAGGCACTGCCTTTGGCACGGCTACCGATGCTGATGGAAAATTTACCATAAAAAACCTTAGACCCGGTGAATATACCATCGAAATTTCTTATATAGGTTATAAAAAAGTGGTTCAAACCGGCATAAAAATTAAAGCAGGAGAAATTAAAGACATTGGAACCATAGCGCTTGAAGAGGCAAGTGCCAATATTGATGAAGTTGTGGTTGTAGGTAAACGCCCGCTTGTAGAAATAGATAAAGGCCAAAGTGTAAACACCATAAGACAGGAAAATATTGAACTTGCACCCGCTCGACAATTACAAAAAATTATCAATACACAGCCTGGTGTAATTCAATCTCCTGCAGGGGTAAGCATAAGGGGTAGCCGTTTTTACGAAACCGGTGTTTATATTGATGGTGTAAGTGTTACCGACCCAATGGCCGGAACAGGTTTTGGGCTTGATATTGGAGCAAATGCAATTGGCGAAATTGATATTACAACCGGTGGAATTGGCGCAGAAATTGGCGATGCAACAGCCGGAGTGATAAGCACGCGTACTCGCACGGCAGGCGACCGATTTGAGCTAAGTGGTAATTATAAACGCGATAATTTTAATTTTAACCGAAATTGGCAAAGTACCTGGAATAGTCAGGTAGCCGAATTGAATATAGGCTCACCTGTTTTCAGAAAATTTTTCGAAAACAGATTAAAGTTAAATGTGGCTTTAAGAGCCAGTTTTACTGATGAGTTTTACAGAAATCCCGCAAACCAGCTTAGCAGTTCATTAGCCGAAGAAAACGGTTTTAGCAAAACCCGCATAGCACCTTTTCAAGACAACAGATGGAGCACTTTTGGTAAGCTTACATACAATTTTAAAAAAGGTAAAATTTTAACTGCTACCATGTTAAGATCGTTAACCGTAAATCAGGATGTAAATATGCTTAGGGTATTTGGAAATGATTTGCCATTTCAACCCGGTTTTCAATACAATTTTATGCAGTCTATGGATAATGCCAATACCTTTACCCACGATGCTGCCCTGCAAATGCTAAACTTTAAACATTCGGTAAGCAAACGTTTTAATTATAATGCAACGGTTTCAAGGTTTTTGGTTCAGCTTAGGGCCGATGCCAACGGTCGCCCTTGGAGACCTTCAAATGTTGATCAGGTTTTTGATGCTTCTTCTATTAACTTGTTTCCAATTTCAATTTTTCCACCAACAAAAAACGATAGTGTAGTTTTTGTTAATCCGCCATCGGGTTTTGTAAACAACGATGGAATTGCATCATTATGGCATCACCATTATTTGGAAGAATATGTTGCAAAGGCTCAGGGAAATATCACCAGCCGAAATTCATTAAACAAATTTACGTTTGGTTTTGAAATGAAATTTCAAGACATGCTTTGGATTGATGTAATAAGGCCATGGATTGGAGCACCCATACAATTGGCCGATGGCAGTTTTTCGCAAACCTTTAGGCTTGGCCAGCAAAGCGATTTGTGGCAGGTAAGCCCGAGACGTGGCGGCTTTTATGTTACCGACCAAATAAAATACAAAGGATTAAATGCTACCGTTGGCGGTCGCTTGGAATATTGGGCACCCGGTAAATTTATTGATGATGCAGTTACTGATCCTCGCTCACCCATTTTAGATGATATAAGAAACGACTACCTTGATAAAAGTGTAAAAATCGGTAACCTAAGATATAAATTCCGCTTTTTGCCTAAAATTAATGCAACGTTTCCGGTTGCCGAAAACCAAATGCTGTATTTTAACTATGGCCATGCAACCATTTTGCCACACCCAAGTTTTATTTATCCGGGGCTGAACCCATTTTACCAAGACCGTTCAACCCTATCAAGGGTTGGAAATCCTAACCTGAACCCGGAGGTTGACATAAGTTATGAAATTGGTTTAAAAAGCCAAATTACCAGCAACGATGTATTAACAGTTGCTGCATTTTGGAAAGACAAATACGATTATGTAACTACAACCAGCCTAATAATAAAAGATATTACCGGGAGAGAAATTACCCGAACTATACGCATAAACAGCGATTATGCACGCAGCCGCGGTATAGAACTTAATTACATAAAACGTATTGGCAACTGGTACCAAGGGCAGGCTGCATTTACTTACATGGTAACTACCGGGCAAAGCGCTTCGGCTAATCAGGCTTTAAAAGATATTTTAGCAACCGGTGCTGTTGAAGATACCCGCGAAACTTACCTGCCTTGGGATGTGCCTTACGATTTTAAAACCAATCATATTTTTAAAATCGATAAAAAAGGAGGGTTGTTTGGTAAACCTTGGATAAACAATATGAGCTTTTATTTTGAAACCGTTTACCGGAGCGGTGTTCGCTACACACCATTTGTTTTTGATAGAATTGAACCAGCAACCGGAAGACCAATTTGGGTTCAAAACCCCGACCCTGCCGCAACATTTAGCAAAGTTGGCGAATATTGGTTTTGGGCTGATTTTACTTTTACCAAAAGCTGGCGTATAAAAAAATCATTTTTATCGTTTAACATACAAATTACCAACATTTTAAATAATAAAAATGCCGCTATTATTAATCCTGTTACAGGCCGTGCTTATCGCCTTGGCGATGATGTGCCCGAAACATGGGTTGACCCGAGATATATTGACCCACGCCTTGGTAATAATGGTCCACCACCTACAAATCCTGCTCGTTTCTTAGAACAGAGACATTTAATGGTGGGCTTAAACTTTAAGTTTTAATTTACTGATAATAATTTTTAATTAAACCTTTTAGCTTCGCAACAATCATATTGCTTGCATGCTTTCAACACAATCTGATGATTCAGAAATTTTTCAGGCATTTTTAAATACAAATACCAAGCATAAAGCTTTTGAGATTTTGTTTGATAAGTATGCAAAAAAACTTTATTGGGTTGCAAGGCGCATAGTTATAAACCATGATGATGCAGATGATGTAATGCAAAATACCTGGATAAAAATATGGAATAACCTAAGCGGCTTTAAAGAAGAAAGCAAATTATATACCTGGCTTTATAAAATTACAACAAACGAATCGTTGTTGATGCTTCAAAAGAAAAAACAAAACCTAAGTATTGATGATTATCAGGAAACATTAAGCAACCAATTACAAGCAGGTGTATATTTTAATGGCAATAAAGTGCAATTGGCTTTGCAGCAAGCTGTTTTGCAACTACCCGAAAAACAGCGATTGGTGTTTAACCTTAAGTATTTTGAGAACATGAAGTATGAAGATATGGAAAAAATTTTAGATACGAGCATTGGTGCGCTTAAGGCAAGCTATCATCATGCAGTAAAAAAAGTTGAAGAAATTTTGAAAACCAATTTAAACGTTTAAATCAAAATCAAATCAAACATTAGTAAATGAAGGAAATAATACAAAATAATAATGGATTTGATTTGCCTGAAAATTATTTTGATGAATTAAAGTCGGAGGTAATGCTTAAGGTACAAAAAAACCAATTTGAAGGAGGTTTTACTGTTCCTGATAATTATATAGAAACACTGAGAAAAAATGTATTAGCCAATACAAAACCAGATATTAAAACTATAAAAATTAGTTGGTTTTATTATGCTTCGGCTGCTGCTGCATTATTATTAGCCGTAACCTTTATTTTTTTGTTTGAACCCCAAAAACAAGAAAATTTTGGTTCAATAAGTGATAAAGAGATTATAAACCATTTAGAGCATAACGGCTTAAGCATTGACCTACTTTGTGATGCCGGATGGTGCAACGAAATTATAATTGAACCTAACACAAAGCTTGAAAATTACTTAATAGATGAAATGGATGAAACAAACTTTTATGATGAACTATAAAACAATATTTGCAGTGTTTATTTTAACTTTAATGTTAAAGAACACATTGGCGCAACCTCCAAAACCCGATCAAATTGAAAGCCTTAGAATTGGCTTTATTTCTAATCGTTTGCAGCTAACACCAGAAGAAGCACAAAAATTTTGGCCGGTTTATAACAAGTTTTCGGCCGAAATGGATAAACTAAGAACCGATATGCGTATGCTTATGAAAGAAGAAGCAGGAATGCCAGAAAAATTATCGGAAAGCGAAGCAGAGAAAGTTTTAAATGAAATGGTAAATTTTAAAGTTAAAGAAGCCGAGTTGATAAAAAAATATGCCTCGGAATTTAAAAAGGTTTTGCCTGCATCTAAAGTAGTTTTATTATACAAAGCCGAAAACGATTTTAAAACCGAACTATTAAGGCGTTTAAGAGAGCGAAGAAATAAACCTGATTAGAAAAAGGAGTTTATCTCAAATCAACATATCTATTTATTTAAGAAACTAAAAAACATTTTCAAGCTAATTTTACTTTAATGTTTTAATATACATTTTAAACACAAGCAATGTTTTTAAGAATTAAAGCACTATTAGTTTCATTAGCACTATCGTACGGAGTATTCGCACAAAAAACAGGAACCATTACCGGAGTTGTTAAAGATAAAAACACACAAGAACTACTTACTGGTGCAAGCCTAATACTCGAAGGTACCAATATTGGTTCAACTACCGATGAAAACGGAAGGTTTAAAATAATAAATATTCCCCCCAAAACCTACAACTTAAAGGTTCAATACATTGGATATAAACCCAAAACTTTGTTTAATTTGGTTGTTACTACTGGCAATATATTAAACTACAACATAGAGCTTGAACCTGAAGGAAAAAACTTAAATGAAGTAGTTGTTCAAAGCAGAAGTTTTGGAAAAAAAACCGAAACACCACTTTCTGTTCAAAGCCTTACGCAAGAAGAAATTCGCAGCAACCCGGGAGGCAATTTTGATATTAGCAGAGTAATACAAGCTTTACCGGGTGTAGGTGGAAGTACCGGTGGAGCTGCCTTTAGAAACGATATAATTATAAGAGGCGGTGGCCCAGGAGAAAATGTTTTTTATTTAGATGGTATTGAAATTCCGGTAATTAACCACTTTACCACACAAGGTGCAACCGGAGGACCACAAGGAATATTAAACGTAAGTTTTATTGAAGATGTAACCTTAAGCAGCAGCAGTTTTGGCGCACGCTTTGATAATGCTTTATCTAGTGTTATTTCGTTTAAACAAAAAGACGGAAATGCAGAGCGTATTCAGGGAAATGCTAGGCTTAGTGCATCAGAATTTGGTATAACGCTTGATGGACCTTTAACAAAAAATACTACTTTTTTGGCTTCGGCAAGAAGAAGTTATTTGCAATTTTTGTTTCAGGCAATTGATTTACCAATAAGGCCTAATTATTGGGATTTTCAATACAAAACAACCACAAAGTTAAATGATAAAACAACGCTTACCACACTTGGCGTTGGCGCTATTGATGAGTTTAGCTTTGCAGTACCAAAAGAATCATCGCCTGATAAGGAATATGTTTTGCGTTCGAACCCAATAATAAATCAATGGAATTATACCATTGGAACAGCCATTAAAAGACGCATTGACAATGGTGTGTTGAACATAGCTGCAAGCCGAAATATGTTTGAAAACAGATTAGACCGATTTGAAGATGGCCGTAATGATGATGAAAGTGCGCGCGTTTTAAGGCTAAAAAGCTGGGAAATTGAAAATAAATTAAGGCTAGACGTAAATAAATATATTGGTAAATGGAAATACAGTTACGGAGGTGTTTTGCAATTCGTAAAATTTAGCAACGAGGGTTTTGCAAGGGTTTTAAATGCTATACAAGATACCAATGGCAATGTAATAGTTCCACCGGTTGAGGTAGGCCTAAATTCGGCTATTGATTTTTTTAGATATGGTGCATTTGGAGAAGTAAGCAGAAGATTACTGCAAGATCGTTTAAACCTAACTTTTGGATTACGTGCAGATGGAAATACTTTTACCAATAAAGGCAATGAAATTTGGAGGACTTTATCGCCACGTGTTGCAGTAAGCTATGCATTAACCGAAAAATGGAATATTAATGCAAGCATTGGCAGGTATTATCGTTTACCTATTTATACCGTTCTTGGTTTTAGAGATACAAGCGGAAATTTAGTTAACAAAGACAACGAATATATTGGTGTAACACACTATGTGGCAGGGCTTGAATTTTTACCAACACAATCAACCAGAATTACGCTTGAAGGCTTTTATAAAAAATACAACAATTATGCAGTTTCGCAGGCTAACGGTATTTCACTTGCCAATCAAGGAACTGAGTTTGGTGCCATAGGCAACGAGAGAACTTTAAGTATTGGCGAAGGAAGAGCTTATGGTTTTGAAGTTTTCTTTCAGCAAAAACTTACCAAAAACTTTTATGCAACCATTTCTTATACATTTTTTTACAGCCAGTTTAGTGGTATAGATGGCAAATTTGTTTCTTCGGGTTGGGATAATCGTCATTTACTTTCAGCAATTACGGGTTATAAGTTTGGCAAAGGTTGGGAAATTGGTTTAAAACACCGTTTTGCAGGTGGCTCTCCGTTTACACCTTTCGATGAAGTGGCATCAAGACAGAATTACTTGTTAACAGGAACCGGAACACTTGATTTTTCTAAACTTAATACTTTAAGACTTTCAGGATTTAATCAAACAGATGTTAGAGTTGATAAAAAAATAAATTTTAAAAGAGTTACACTTGATGTATTTATTGATATACAAAATGTATTAAGAAGCAAAAACCCTGCATTTCCGAATTATACCTTTAAACGCACCGATGATAACAGCACTTGGGCTACAACCGATGGAAGACCAGTGAGAACAGATGGAAGCAATGCCATTCCGGTAATTTTGCCAAACATAAACGATACATTTTTACCTACTTTTGGGTTTATTCTTGAGTTTTAGAACTTTTAATAAAAAATGTAAATAGCCCTATGATTAATTATTAGAATATTTTTTTATTGTTTTTAACTTTTTCACTTACTTTGGTGTACGAAACTTATTTAAAAATGAAAAAAGTAACTGTATTTATATTGTTGAACCTTATAAATTCTCATCTGTTCTCTCAGTTGCTTGTTGCAGATTATTATAATTATACCATAAACAGGCAAGTTCCGCCTTCAAATCTTGCATTCTCTTACGATTCGAGTTTTAACTCAAAAGGGAAATTGATATCTGTTAAAAAAAATAAATATAACCCCAAAGGTAAATTGGAATACTCGTACGATAGTAAATTTAAAAGTGAAGAATTTATAAATTACTACAAAGACAGTATTGTACAAAAAGTTGTTTACTTAAGAAATAAAGATACATTTAGCGTTTGGTGGCATGAATTTGATGAAAGCGGCAACCGTATAAAATATGTTTTGGCTTCAAAAAGCATAAATAAGCCTAAATATTCAACTTTAACTTTTTACGATGAACAAAAACGAGAGATTAGAAAAGAAAATATAAATAATAAGAATGCCATTATAAACTATACAACATACATTTACAGTGATAGCGGTAAAATGGTTGAAAGAAGATATTATAACAAAAAAGGAAAATTGCTTAGCGTTTACAGTTATAATTGCGATAAAAAAGGAGAAACCAAAAAAAATGTAAATAATATAAACTTTTGCAGCAATAATGGCCGTTACGAAGATGGTAGATACTATTTTATAGATGAAAAAATTGTAAACGGAAAAACCATAAGGAGTGTTTATACTTATTCACCCGATAGCTTGATAGTAAGCTATGAATATTCTAATGTTAAAACAAATGAAAATAATAAGATAATTTTCGAATACAATGAGAATAGACTTTTAAGTAAAGTTTTAATTTTTGATAAAAAAGGTAGAATTAAAACCACAAATATGATAAGTTATGGATTACATGGAGAAAGAAAAGAATTTAAGTATTTTGATGGAAACAATAAACTTAAAAGCATTACAAAAACAACCTATACTTTTCATAATTCTTTATGAAAACGTTAAAGCATCATTTAACTTTTTGTTTTTTAGTTCTTCTGCTTATATCTTGTAAACACCCACCTTTTACCCTAAATTATATCGATAAAAACAACCACAGGCAAGGCTTATGGAATGTAACATACGGAAATGGAAGTTTGTATTATAAAGCTCGATAAAAAACAACATATCAAAGCAAAAAATCACATATTATTACAAAAACGGTTGCTAGTTGAAAAATATAACAAACAAAAAAGAGAGGTTTTAACAACGTATTACCATCAGAATGGTGCTATTGAACTTAAAGGAGTTGCAGAATGTATTAACAATAATGAAACATTTATTTATCAATGGAAAGGTGAATGGCTAAAACACGATTCTACCGGTAAATTGATTGAGGTAAATACCTACCGTAAAGGGCAAAGAATTTGAAACAAAAAAGTTGATTAACCTTTGCTGCCAAAAACCTCTCGAGTTTGACACCTATAAGTCATAACAAACTGATTTTGAATTTTTTAATTTTTTGGGCGTGCACCACACTTTTAGAGGTAATTTTTAATTTCTGTTTGTGGGATGATATTGGGCAGT
>JBKBLB010000035.1:0-11235 GCA_046296495.1 Bacteroidia bacterium | reverse complement strand
TCCTGCAATATGGACAAGCGTTCTTCAGGACTGAATGTTCTTTTTGATTTCATTTGTGATAAATTTAAGCAGACCTAATCTGTTTTTATAAATTTATCCAGTCTTTTAGGGGGCTAAGACACTTTCATCAGCGTCTAATAATCTAATTGTTCCATGTTTCAATTCCTTTAAGGTACGATTATAAGTATCTGCATCAGTCGTATTGGGGTGAAAATGAAATGTTTCAATTCCTTTAAGGTACGATTATAAGAAATAGCTGCATTTGTTGAAATGCTTGTCAAATCAGTTTCAATTCCTTTAAGGTACGATTATAAGAACTAATGAAAGGCTGCAAGTCATGCAAAAAAGCAGTTTCAATTCCTTTAAGGTACGATTATAAGTTATTGCCATTTTAAAAAACATAGTCAAAAATAAGTTTCAATTCCTTTAAGGTACGATTATAAGAAAAAGCAACTCTAAAAAAGAGTTGCTTGAACTAATGTTTCAATTCCTTTAAGGTACGATTATAAGTTTTGACCATATAAATTACCATTTGAATATGTATTGTTTCAATTCCTTTAAGGTACGATTATAAGAATTTAAGAACAGCAAAATTCTCCGTAAGTCTAAAGTTTCAATTCCTTTAAGGTACGATTATAAGCGTTACGTAACCAAAGGTTTGAGCCAAAAACTAACAAGTTTCAATTCCTTTAAGGTACGATTATAAGTATATAAAAATGTTTTTTAACTTTATCAATTATTAGTTTCAATTCCTTTAAGGTACGATTATAAGTTTAAACTCTTTATTCAACTTAACTATACAGCAATAGGTTTCAATTCCTTTAAGGTACGATTATAAGTTTGACATTGTGCCTTTGCTAATTATCATATTTAAGTTTCAATTCCTTTAAGGTACGATTATAAGTAAACCATTGAAGTACCCCATTGCATTGCGCCCAAGTTTCAATTCCTTTAAGGTACGATTATAAGACAAAGACGCTAAAGTCTTTGTGTCAAAAAAATTGTTTCAATTCCTTTAAGGTACGATTATAAGAATGATAAGCTCGGCAATAAAAATATGGATGTGAAGTTTCAATTCCTTTAAGGTACGATTATAAGAGTTTCCTACTATGTGTGCGAATGCCTAATAATACGTTTCAATTCCTTTAAGGTACGATTATAAGACTTTATAATTCTTAAATAAAAAAAAATATGAACAGTTTCAATTCCTTTAAGGTACGATTATAAGCCCATACCATTGATTTTATTATACGTTTGATGTAGTTTCAATTCCTTTAAGGTACGATTATAAGCCTTGACAAAAATCAAACTATCGTTGCAAACACTAGTTTCAATTCCTTTAAGGTACGATTATAAGTTTTAAAAACGAGAAATTAGAAATTTTTTGGCAAGTGTTTCAATTCCTTTAAGGTACGATTATAAGAACCCATTATCATTGCCTTTGCACCATCCCCTTTTAGTTTCAATTCCTTTAAGGTACGATTATAAGATTCTCTCATCATTAATCATTATAATTGCATGATAAGTTTCAATTCCTTTAAGGTACGATTATAAGAATCTTACCTGCAATTATTGATTTTCTTGAAGCAAAGTTTCAATTCCTTTAAGGTACGATTATAAGTATAGTATCAACATTTTAATAAACAAACAAAAACAGTTTCAATTCCTTTAAGGTACGATTATAAGAAAAACCCAATATCAGTAACGGTAAAACCGTCTAATGTTTCAATTCCTTTAAGGTACGATTATAAGAATACATTTTTTGAGCTTTTGTAAATGTTTTAGTTTTGTTTCAATTCCTTTAAGGTACGATTATAAGTAATAGCAACTCTAAAAAAGAGTTGCTTGAACTAATGTTTCAATTCCTTTAAGGTACGATTATAAGCGCATTGCCCATGCCTTTTACTTGCAATTTTGATAAGTTTCAATTCCTTTAAGGTACGATTATAAGAGCTGAACGCCTGCTTTTGCATAAGTATTATCAATGTTTCAATTCCTTTAAGGTACGATTATAAGCGTAATGCTGTCCAAAAAGTACTCCAACTTCTTGGTTTCAATTCCTTTAAGGTACGATTATAAGGGTTAAGGACTTACAAAAATTAATTGATGCCGCAGCTCGTTTCAATTCCTTTAAGGTACGATTATAAGTGTTGCAGCCTAACCGTACAGCTCCCTCGTATAATAGTTTCAATTCCTTTAAGGTACGATTATAAGTTCAGGTAATCATTGATGCCATCTATCCATTTATCAAGTTTCAATTCCTTTAAGGTACGATTATAAGTTTCTCGAACAAAAGAAACTATCATATAATCTGTTACGTTTCAATTCCTTTAAGGTACGATTATAAGATTGAATACCCATAAACATTGCCACCTTTTTTCCTATGTTTCAATTCCTTTAAGGTACGATTATAAGCCGTTGCTAATTTATATATATTAAATTGTTTTTCAAGTCATTTAATTTATTAAAAATAAAATTTTAGTTGTCAATATTAAATAACTCGATTTTTGTAGTATAATAGACGACTTTATAAAGATTTGCGCCTATTGGTTTTTTAAAAATTTTTTACATTTTAAATGGTATTTTATTGAAAAAAAATATTTATCGACAACTTAAATAATGTTTTCCAAAGGATTCTTTTCAACTCCAATTATTACTTTTTCTAACCATTTTTGGTCTTTATTTTTAAATAATATTAAGCTATCTTCGTCTTTATACATTATCTTTTTCGCTTCAATTAAAAGTTCTTTTAATTTTACTTCTGTTATTTCTCCCTCAAATACCGAGTTCTGTATCCAGTTTAAATACCTTCGACATAATTTCAACATTTTGCCAACTCTTTTTTCACCTATATCGTAAACTAAAATTATATACATATTACCACCAAATTTTAAAAGGTCTGTATGTTTCAATTCCAAGTATATGCTTGCTTAATTTATAGCATTCCAACTTAACCAAATGTTTATAACTTACATGCCTTTTCAAAATTCTATGGTTAATAGTTTCATTTAGTTTTTCATCATATACTTTCAAAAATGTTTTTTTGCCAGCATCTTTAAGTAAACATGAATTAATTTTTTTATCGAAATCTGATGCTTTTATTTCTTTTTTATTTAAAACTCTAAATATTACTCTATCTGTTAAAATAGGTTTAAAAATCTCAGCAATATCAAGCGCTAAAGAATATCTACGGTATCCCGGCTCATGTAAAAAACTAATTGTAGGATTTAATTGTGTATGATAAATGTTTCCTAAGCACAACGTATAACAAAGCATATTACCAAACGATATTAAAGTATTTACTTCATTAGATGGAGGTTGTTTGGTTCGATTACCCATTTCAAAATCAGAAATAATGTTTTCGAATGCACTGTAATATGCCATTCTAATGTTCCCTTCAATACCCATCAATTCATCGGTTTCAGTTGCTTTAAAAATATTGCGAGAATATATTTCTATTTGTTCTATTTGAAAGCCAATATCACGATTACGATTATTATAATACCGAAGATTCTTAAGCATATTGAAAGCTGCTCCATCAATAATAAGTTGAGCAATTTCAATACGTTTTTTCTTATTTAAGTAATGCTTTGTTTGCTCTATTTGCATTTTACCTGCCAATAAATAATCTTTAGGCATAAAACTTCCTGTGTAATGCTCGTAATAATCAAAAAAATGAATTGATATATTGCATTTACCCAAAAAATTTAATAAAGCACTATTAACATCCAAGTTTCCAAAGCAGTAAATATCACTTATACCTTCAACCGGTATAAATTTGGGTAGGCCTTCAACACCATTCTCATTAAAAGGTGTAAACCTCAAAGTATTGTCTTTTCGGCTAAGTCTGCCGGGGTTAAATAAGTAATATGTTTTTTTCAATTGAATAATTTATTTTCAATTAAGTCAATAATTTAATAAATAACATAAGAATATTTTTTGTTTAACTTAATAATTCGCCTGAATAACAAAAATCGTAATAACTGCATTGTTTACAAATGCTCTTATTTAACAATGACGGACATTCATCTTTGCTTAAAATTATTATAGCTTCTTCAATTTGTCTTTCAACTTCATTAATAAAATTAGTTTCCCATAATATTAATTTACGTTCTCTTAATTTTGGATATTCTATAATTGCTTGAGGATTAAGCACTCCATTTTTAATTAACATATACATATAAAATTTAACTTGTGCTATATGTGCTTTCTCTATTTTATTAGATTTCTTTATCTCATGAATGGTATTTTCTGTGGCATGATAGTAATCTATTTTTGCGTTTAATTGAACATTTTTATAAACCGACTGCAATTCAATTTCAGAAAATTTTTCTGACCTATTTGAATAACTTGTTTCACCTATCTGTTTGCCTTCATAAACAATATCTGAGGTGTGTTCCATATCAATATTATGATTAAATAACCATAACTTACGATAACATATTGAGAGATATGCTATTTTTGATGCTGTGATAATCAATATAAATTTTATTTAATTGTTAATACAACTTTATTGCCGCTTAAAAATTCATCAATATTTTTTAAGTTCTCTTTAAGTATTTGTAATAAATGAAAGTTTGAACAATTTCCAACCGCCAACCAAATGAATTTTGGAGGATACCCTTTTAATACTGCCCTATAATAAAAATCTTTATCCCTGCTTAATATTGCATCAAAATGCGTTTCTGCATAATTCCAAATCTCTGTATCAGTTGCTCTTTCCAAACCAAGTTCAAAGACATGCATTGTACCTTTAAATTTTTCAGAAAGCATATTTTTTGCCAATACCGATATGTTGTTATCTATTAATATTTTGGGCATTCTTAAACCTGTTATGCTGAAAGTTTAACTTTGTTTTCTACATCGGCTGCATAGGCAAGACAAGCTAAAATATCTTCTTTTGTAAGCATTGGGAAATGCATTAGAATTTCTTCCATTGAGTCTCCCGATGCTAAATAGCTTAATATTTCATAAACAGTAATTCTTAAGCCTCTTATACATGGCTGGCCAGAACGAACTTCAGGATTAATGGAGATGTATTTAGTGTAATTTAACATGATGAATTATTTTACTTTATAACTTGTAAAAGATTTTGAAGTTTTAATTAAATGCAAAGGTAATAACAGAATCTCATCTTTCCTTTTCGTTGATTTACCTGAGAAATTATTCACCATCTCAAAAGTTACCGACTCATCAAAATCATCATACTTTTGCAAAATACCTGCATGTCCTTCTGTAACATCAAAAGGTACTACATTGGCTTGCGGTGGATTATCATTGTATTCCAAGAACTGAAAAAAACAACCTCGCTTGCCAAAGTAGTTGATTTTATGCAAATAGTTCTTTAGAAACGCTGCTTGTGAAGCATCCGAAATCTCAAAAATTATTTCAAAAGGATGTGTTATTTGTATGTACTCTCTAAAACCTATTGTTTCTTGAAACCCCGGCTCAAATATCTTACCCGCTTCTTTGTCTTTTTTACTACTTTTATCCTCTTTAATTTTTAAGATTTTCACAAAAGCATTATTCACACAAAATCTACTTCCCTGAAGTAAATAAAAGCTGATTTTAGCATCACGAATTAGCTCAAAAATCTCTGCTTCTTGAAGTTCTATCTTTTTCTTTTTGCCTTGGGTTATTTCCACCTCTCTTTGACTAAATGTTTCTACTCCTTCAATGGTAATGATTTGATTGAGCAAAGCCATTTTGACGCTATAAGGCGAGGGCAAAAACAAACTCTTTGCCCCCGAGTTGGTAGCGTTGCTGTCTTTGAGTGAAAATAAAGCAGTTGGCAGATATTTGACTGAAAATCGTACCATAGCTATGCGATTTGATAAGGTTCGTAATCCATTAAGTCAGCTAAAATTTTAGATAAATCGCCCAAGCCGTTAAAATCCAATATTGAAATAGCTTCTTGCTCTATCCTATTGATATTATCAGCTATTTTTTTGATTTCAGCTACATAACCGTCATTTAAGGCACTAATGGTTGGAGCAGGGGTAAGTTTATTGGAAACAGCCACCACGCCTTTAAAGTCCGTAATATGAGGCTTTTGAGTGCTGGTCATTGCTCCTCTGGGGTTGATAAATGAGCTCAGTAAGGCTTTGATAATTGCTTTATACCTGCCTTGTCTAGCATCGTCATTAATCGGATAATTTCTTGAAATATCATTAAATCCTATCCTGAAGACATCAATGCTACAGATAAAAGCATATGCACCATGGTTGGCAGGGCGGTGGAAAATGTTTTGACCTTCATTAGAACCACTTCCAGAACCTTTGTCACTGGCATCAGCTACTAATTTAGTGTGTATATAGCTTTCCGTATTGTTTTTATGGGGAATACCCACTGTCCAAGCAAACTCAACCACCGATTTGCGAGGTACATTTTTGTTTTTATTACCGATTTTAGTAACTAAAACTCCGTGAGTATCATCCACCACACAAAGTTTGATAATGGCATCAACAATATCTTTATCGGAAGCATCGCCTAGATTTTGTTTTCCTAAGTCCTCCCCGCTTGAAAGCCTATTGGGATTAAAAACCTGACAATTTGAACATAACTCTAAACTTTTTTCTTTAGCCAAATTTATCAAATGCCCCACGTGAATATGCTTAAACATATCCCCACTAATTCCATTGACGGTATGTTCTTCTCCATTTTTGTCAATGATGGTCAATTGACGGGTAATGATTTGGTTGCCTTCACCACCTTCGTTGTTTAATGAATGTAGGTTGAGCGTAATCTCTCCGCTAATGGAAAGAGATGCGATGATTTTTTTGTTCTCTGACATATTATTGATGATTTAAAAGTTTACAAATTATTCGTTTTCTTCGGTTAAGTCTTCTGTTCCTTCGTCTTTTACTTCTTTGGCTTTCAAGGCAAAGCCATAAGAAGCAAGCAATGCTCCGATAAGACGAGAAGGATGCTTGTCCAAAAGTGCATAAAATTGTGCTAACTCCTCATCTTTCACGTTTGCACGGAAAGATTTGCCGCCATTCTTTTCAGCAACTTTGGCAGTTTCAGCATTGTAAGTAGCAATGACCCCCCCAATGAAAGTAGCCAAATCTAATTTTGATTTTGATTTGTTTTGCAATTCTTGGGCTAATCCATAGCGAATTTCAAATTTGCGAGCATCTTTTGGGGTGTATTGCAGACTTACTGTGCTTTTGCGAATAGCTTGGGCTACTGCTTTGAAGCCCTCATTAGCGATAATCTCGCTCAGATTTAATGTTTCATTGTCCATATTCATATAAAAAAGATTTAAAGTTTCTATTTTGAAGGGTTTGACATAATACTGCTCTTTATCCAATGCTTGCATCAGATAGACCGAATACCAATTACAGAATTTAAAAAAACTTTGCAAATTACCACCGCTTAAAAAATTGCGATAAGCTAATAAGCCTTGTATAGCATCGCCTTGCTCTTTGATGGCGTTGATTATATTTTTTTGGGCATTAAGAATTTCAATCCATTCATTAGCGGATTTTCGGTCATTGATTTCAATAAATTCAGGAACTTCTAAAAAGGCAATATTCGCAACAGCCTTGTTTTGTCCTAAATCTTTTTGATAAACTGAATGAAATCCATTAATGGTATTTTTCAATTTTCCTGTAAACTCCTCACTTCGCTGAATAAAATTGACTGAGAAATTGAGTATATTCAGAATATCCAATTTCACAGGTGATACACTCTTTAAGTGTCGTTTAAATTCTAACATTAGCTCTTTGGCTTTACTCCACAATATGTGTTTATACTCAGGCACAAAAATTTTTAGGTCATAGCTACTACCTACTTTCACATATTGGCAAATCATCATATGCAAAGCACCCGATATTTTCATTAGTTCCTGCACCCAATAGCTATCTAAGTTTGTCATATTGGCATTATTTGCCTTGTATTGATTAAGCCCTTTTCCCTGATTAGGTGAGTAAAGTTGCTGTGCTGTGAGCTTTTCATCAATTTTGAACTCTCTATTGATTTTTTGAACGACATTCGGTATCGTTGAGTAAAAGGTTAAAATTTCATTTAATAGTCTCGAAAAATACTCTTGATTATTATGCAGTATAGAATGAGCTTTTGTGTATCCAGTGTAGGGGTTACCCACCATATTTTTATACACATCAAAAGCCTCATCTAACTTCTTCCCAAATTCACTTTCAAACTGATTTTGTAATGCCCGAAGTTGTTCCTTTTTCTCATCAGGCTTCATTTTTTTATCTGTACTAATCTTGTTTCTTTTATCTTTTATTTCGTCAAATTCTTTCTTTTGGTTAGGATAATCGTAGAAGTTGTTGCCAATGTCATCAGGTACTTTTGTATCAATTTTACTTTTAAGGAATTTAATGATTTGAAAATAACTCAAATTTGAAAGCATTTCTTCAGTGATGCTTTGGCTGGGTTTAATTAGGTAATATAGACCCTTATCAAATATTTCTACCTTTCGATTACTGGCATTACTTCTTGATAAAATCTCATCAATGAGATTTGCCAAACCGTAAGCCTCTAAAGTTTCGGCATAGGTATTAGAGTTCTTATCTATGAAAAACTCCTTGTATTCTCTTGGTTGCTCCATAAGAGTTGAGTTAGTTTTCTGTAAAATAATTAGATAAATTTTCAGTGGCTTTTTGGTCGCATAACCTTAACAGGCGAACAAAGAATAAATACATTATTTTTTGCTCGTCTGTATCCAAACCATTCAAATTCATCTTGCCCTCAAAATCTGCTTCTCTGGGAAGTTCTATTTTATATCTAAATTTATTCAAAAGCCTTTGCATAGCTTGATAGCTCTTATCTGAAATTTTAAATTTGGTATATGTATCTGAAAGCGGACTATGATGTCTTGCAATTGCCATTGATACAGCATAAGCCAAGTCTTCACTTTCAAAATATTCTTCCATCACAGTTTCTGCCACAAAAGCCCCCACTCCTGCGTGCCCGCCCCGTTCATAGAGTTTGCATTCTTGCTCCAAAGCCAAATCAGTAGGGTTGTTTAGATCATAATCGGTATGGGCTAAAATTTCTTTGAAGTCTTTTGGGTCTTTGCCTTCTTTTTTGGCTTGGTAGCAACGCATAGGCTTTTGCCATTTTTCGTTGAGCTTGCCGTAATCGTGCAGAATTATCATCAGTTTGATGAGTTGCTCGAATTCCGTTTTAGTCCATTCCGGCTTTCCTATTCTTTTGGCAAGTCCTGCGAAGGCAAGATCGAGCTTGGGCAAAAACTCCTTCTCAAAGCAGCGTATCAAGCCCATATTATGCTGATAATAGGTGTCTTTGGTTAAAGGCTTAAAATCTTCTTTTTCATCTTTATATTCTCTTTTGGGCGATATGGTACCAAAAGTTTCTGCAAACTGCCAATTGAAACCCATAGCCTCGTGATAGCCAAAAAAATCGGCATTTACATAAACCTGTGCGGGGAGTTGTGAAAAGTCTGTAATCTTCTCTAGTTTGTATTTAATATCCTCATCATTTTCTCCAAAGCTGTCAAGGATGTTGTCCTCTACTAACTGCCATACTAAAGTGTCTTCTTCACTATCATAAACCTTTAGTCCTTCACCTTTTGCAATTTTATTGAGCCAACTCACCAAACTCCATTTATACATACCTATCGATTGGTAACGAAACGGAAACTTGGCTACTTCTTCTTTCTGATTTTCCTTAATCAAAAATACTTCCACGCTCTGAATATCTCTGATGGTATTGCGATAGTTATTTTTCTGACAATCTCGCCATGATTCTAAAATTTGCTTGTAGTTAAAGTTTCTATCTCTAAGTTCTCGAATTTTCTGATTTTCAAATTCAGTCAATACACTTTCCACTAACAGTTTAGGAATATCGCCATCTAAAGTTGGGAATTTTTTCAGCTCTGTAAATGATTTTTCAACCACCTCTTTTTGATAAGGCAAAAACTTGTAGTTGATTGCCCTGATTTCATTTTTATCCTCTTCATTGCTTGCTTCAAGTGTTATTTTCTCCCGCTTATCAATTTCTAAAATATCGTAAATAAAAATTTCGCCCGTTTCATTTTCAAATCTTGCACAACGTCCTGCTCTTTGCAAAAATGAGTTGATAGGTGAAATTTCGGTGTGCATTACCGAGCAAGATATGTCCATACCTGCCTCAATTACTTGGGTAGAAATAAGAACAGCATGTTCCTTAGGGTCGGCATTTTTTCCAAAAAGTTCTTTCAATCGTTTTTCTTTTTCTTTTCTGTCTTTATCAAAAAAGCGAGAGTGCAGGCAAATGATGTTTTCTGCTTTCAGACCTGACAGGTTTTGAAAACCTGTCAGGTCTTGTGAAGTAAGTTCTTGATATAATTTTTGAGCATTTTCTACCCTATTGCATATTACAATCGTTTTATTTTGATGATGCTCGATAACAGATTGTGCTGAAATAGTTTTATCAAGTACCTTAATCTGTTTTTTATCTTTATTGGGCAAAAGTGATTTGATTTTTTGTTTGTCCTCCGGGAAATCGTCAAGCGTAATGATTTCATAATTAGTTAAATTGTCTTTGAGCATTTTGGCAAAATCACTGCTCAAAGTAGCCGTCATAATACAACATCTGCTCAAATCGCCTAAAAGTCGAAGCATTCCCAATGTTGTGCCCATTGATAGTGATGGTTCAAGTAAGTGAAACTCATCAAAAACCAAATAACTTCCTATCAATGCTCCTGCATTGATATTGGCTTGTCGTTGAGATAAAGGCAAAGGGAAGCATAGAAAGTTACTCAGCGTTTGGTCTATGGTAGAAAAAATAATATCTTTTTCAAAAAACTTATCTTCGCCATATTCACCTGTTTGAATGCTTGCATCAGTAATTTTATGTACATCTTCATAAATTGAGTTTGTGAGTGTTCGCAAAGGCAAGCTATAAATCATTTTTTGAGGAAAACCATTTATTTTATTTTCTCTTGCAAACAGAAATGGCATCACTGAAGCCCATGTTTTACCTGCTCCTGTGGGGACAACCATAATAACATTTTTACCTTTAAGTAAAGTATCCGCAACTTTATTTTGGTAACAGTATGGTTGTAATCCATTCATCATATACAAATAAAAAGAATAAATACTATTTTTATTCAACATCACTACTTTAGTTTTTGATTATTTTTTAACAATAGTGTCCTAAATAATTTTTATTGAGATATAAGCTGCTTGATTTTATTGGTACTTAGAAAGTAAAATTAATCATTTCAAAAAAGAACCCCCTGTATTGGTTTTCGATTAATCGGTA
>JBKBLB010000034.1:0-11623 GCA_046296495.1 Bacteroidia bacterium | reverse complement strand
CTGCCCAATATCATCCCACAAACAGAAATTAAAAATTACCTCTAAAAGTGTGGTGCACGCCCAAAAAATTAAAAAATTCAAAATCAGTTTGTTATGACTTATAGGTGTCAAACTCGAGAGTGTAGCTGCCGGAATAGCAATGTACGAAGCTATTTGCCAAAGAAATTTATAAAGTATTAAATTTAAAATTAAGTTGTTTGCTCAACAGATTGTTTTCTCTTTTTGCGTTCAGCTCGCCATGTATTTAATACAGGTATTGCCGTAACCACTACAAAAGCAACTATTATCCAATGCAGGTATTCTTGAGCATTTGGTATAAAATGACCCACATAATAACCCGATGTAACAACAACACCCGGCCACAAAAAAGCACCAATGATGGTGTATAAAAAAAATATGTGCTGTTTTACGCTAACCACACCTGCCAAAATTGGCGCAAATGTTCGTATTATGGGCAAAAATCTACCTACAATTAAAGTTACACCACCGTATTTTTTATAAAACTGCTCGGCAGTATAAATGTACTTTTTCTTAAAAAATATAGTATCTTCTTTATTGTATAAAGCTTGACCGGTTTTATGGCCAAACCAATAGCCAACATAATAACCAGCAGTTGCAGCTAAAGCTATGTAAATTATCAGGTTTACAATCTCAACTTCCAAAACACCTGTGTAGGCAAGTAATCCCGCAGTAAACAACAACGAATCTCCGGGAAGAAAAAAACCAAAAAACATACCGTTTTCAACAAAAACAATTAAAAGAAGTAAAAACAAACCGCCATAGGCAATAAGTTCGTCAGGTTTAAATAAATCCCAAAAACTGTCCAAAACCGCTTAAATTTTTTTTCGATTTAGCAATTTTACTTCATATAAACAAAATACAGTAAAGGGGTTAAAAATTTGAACACAAAAATTAAACAGATTAAAATATAGTGCCATGTTTTAATTTACATTTGCAATACATCTATCTAAAACTATGAGTAAAAAATTAATATTAATGCATTTTTTGGCATTGGTTATCTTGTGTTCATGCAGTAAAAAAAACAATAATGAACAAACACCTGAACCTGCAAAAGAAAAAATTGTAGAGTTAAGCACAAGCTTTGGTAAAATATATATTTGGCTCTTTAAACAAACCCCTTTACACCGTAATAATTTTTTAGGTCTTGCCGATACAGGTTTCTTTAATAATACTACATTTCACCGAATTGTACCAAACTTTGTAATACAAGGTGGCGATCCAAATACGAAAGACGATAACCCGAATAATGATGGGCAGGGTGGGCCGGGATACACAATACCTGCTGAAATAGATTCATCTAAATTTAAACATGTTTACGGTGCAGTTGGCGCAGCACGTTTAAGCGATGCTGTAAACCCCTCAAGGGCATCAAGCGGATCGCAATTTTATATTGTAATACCAAAGGCAGGAACTCCGAATTTAAATGGTGCATACACCGTTTTTGGTCAGGTTATTTCGGGCATGAGTGTTGCTGAAACCATTGTTGCACAACCCAGAAATGTAAACGATAGGCCAATAACCAATATACTCATGCAGGTTAAAGTTATTGAAAAAACACTTGAGCAACTAAAAGGTGAGTTTGATTTTACCCCGCCCAATTTTTAGTTATTAATGAAAATAAGTATTGTAGTTGCAGCCGATGAAAAAAACGGTATTGGAAAAGATAATAAACTGCTTTGTCATTTACCGGCCGATTTAAAATATTTTAAACAACTAACCACAGGGCATTATATTTTAATGGGTCGCAAAACTTTTGAAAGTATTGGAAAACCATTGCCTAACAGAACCAATTTAGTAATAAGCAAAACCGTAATTGAAATTAATGGATGCCATGTTTTTAAAACCATTGAAGATGCAATTACATACGCTAAAGAAAACAACCAAAATGAGCTTTTTATAATAGGTGGCGATAGCATTTATCTGCAATGTCTAAATATAGCCGATACTGTTTATCTTACCAGAATAAAACATGTTTTTGAAGCCGACTCTTTCTTTCCGGAGATAGACGAAAGAAAATGGATAATGAAAAAAAACAACTGCTTTGGCATTGATGAAAAAAACAAATTTGAATATTGCTTTCAGGTTTTTGAGAAATTAACGATATAGTAACTTAGTTTTTCAATGTTTGTAATGAATGATATGTAAAAATCTTTATATAAAATTTATAAAACCTTTTTAATCATTTTTTAAATTCAATTAATATATAAAAGAACCCATTAAACAAACGTTGCTTTAAAATGAAAAAAAGGCTCATCATATATTTTACAAACACAGGAAATAGTCGGTTCATGGCAAATAAATTAGCTGTTGAAATAAATTGTGAAATTGCTGAAATAAAACCGATGTTTAAAAATGTAGTTTTGTTGTTTTTGATGTCGTTTTTAAAAATAAATATACCAATTAAGATTGAAGGTAAACAACTTACCAATTATGATGAGATTATAATTTTTGGCCCTGTTTGGGGCGGTTTGTTGATATCGCCATTGCGTACGGCCATAAAAAAATGTATTAAAGCAAACAAGAAATTCCATTTTGCCATTACCTGCGAGTCGGGCCAAGCAGATAAAGACACAGAATATGGTTACAACCATGTATTTGGTTTGTTAGATAAGTATGCAGGCTATTGGGTACTTGAAAAAACAGCATTTTCTAGCACGTTGGTTAAAAACTTTGTTGCAAAAAAGAGCGTAACCGAAACCAAAGTACAAATAACAGATGAAAATTACAGCGATGCATTACATCAAAAAATTTTAGATTTTGCTAATAAGATAACCCATGCATAAACTGTTTGGATGGCTATTTTTGTTAACGGGAGTATTTGCTATACTTGGTGGACTTTACACTTGGGGTGATGGTAGCATTTTTTTACAAAACGAACTAATAATGGTTTTAATACCTTGGGCAGATATAATTTTAACCGGCCCGGTTTCAGTAATTACCGGATATGCTTTACTAAAACACATAAACTGGGCAAATAAAGCAGGGTTATTTACAAGCGGTATCTATCTGTTTGGCTCGGTTCAGGTTTTCATTACAATGATTTGGAACTATCATTTTTCTATAATCCTTTTTATACCCGCTTTATCAGGTTTACTCATTGCTTTGATGTTTTTAAGGTGGCAATTTTATAATTAGCAACCACTCAAAATATTTCAATACCTAAATCGAATTTTATTAAATAAAATATTTCAAAGTTCTAAAATTATGAAAAGCAAGCAGGGGAGATTTTGTCTTGGAATTCTGTAAAACTAAATGATAGAAGTTGATTTTGTTATGAAGGAAATGGTTATAGATATTGCTAAAAAAAATTTTAATATTTTGAATGTTATTTTTGTTGTTAAAAGTATATAAAAAGGCATAAAAGATAAAATATGTTAAGACAATCTTGATAAAATGTAATGAAATTATAATTATGTAACAATTCAATTCTTAAAATCTAATTTAGGCATATTTAGCTAACTTTGAAAGGTGGATTATAAATAAAAAAAATGAAAATTTTAACCGGATTGAATATTATACTGATTGCCGCAATTATAGCATTATTAACCATTCAGGCAAGCGACACAGATGAAAGAAAGCACCTTGAAGAGTTTAATCAGTTTTACAGGGTTTATTCTTTAGAAATGCCACAAAATTTAAATTTTGCAGGTTCAATAATAAAAACTAACGATTTTGACATTGCAGAACGATACGATCGGGAAATATTAACCAATGTTTACTGGCAATCTCAAACACTTTTATTGTTAAAAAGAGCAAACAGGTATTTTCCAACCATAGAAAGAATTTTACGCGATAACAATATACCCGATGATTTTAAATATGTGGCTCTTGCCGAAAGCGGTTTGCAACATGTAGTATCACCGGCAGGTGCAGCAGGTTTTTGGCAATTTTTAGATAAAACCGGAAAACGTTACGGATTAGAAATAACCGAACAGGTTGATGAAAGATATAATATTGAAAAATCTACAATAGCTGCTTGTAAGTATTTTAAAGAAGCTTACAGTATTTTTAAAGACTGGAGCTTAGTAGCAGCAAGTTACAATATGGGTATTGAAGGCGTAAGAAGACAGGTTGCAGCCCAAGGTATTAATAATTATTTTGATTTGTATTTAAATACCGAAACTGCAAGGTATTTATTTAGAATTTTAAGCCTAAAAGCCATTCATCAAAATCCTTCAAAATATGGCTTTAATATTGCTCAAACGCATTTATACAAAAATATCGAAACCATAACTGTTCCGGTATCAAATAGCATAAGCAACCTTCAGTTATGGTCGGTTCAACAACAATGTAATTATAAACTTTTAAAGTTATTGAACCCCTGGTTAAGAAAATCTTTTTTAAATGTAGAACCGGGTAAAATTTATTACATTCAATTGCCCAAATACCGATTGACAAATACTGATTTGTGGGTTAAGGTTAAAAACGATACTTTATATCTTGATGAAAGCGGTACGGCTTCATTAATAAAAGAAGATGTTATGCCTGTTGTTGAACACAAAGTAATGAAAGGTGAAACACTAGAAAGTATTGCTGCTGAACATGGCGTATTGGTAACGGATCTGATAAAATGGAACAACCTTAACGGAAAACAAATTTCGGTAGGACAAATTTTAAAAATTAGGCAAGGTGTAGAGGAATAAATTATTTTTTCTTGAAAAGAGGCACATTGCTGCAAGCTTCTCCATACATTACGGTTTTTGCATAAGGCAACAGCAAATTGGTTAGTTCAACATAAGCAAAAGGCGTTATGGGTACATTGCCGCAGCCTTTAATTATTACTCTTTTATCAATGTAGTCTTTTGGATTTATTTTACTTAATGCATCAATAAATAAAATACTTTCAAGCGTTTCTAAATTTCCAAAAACAAAACGATTTGCATATGGCTTTACAGCAATACCAAGCAGCATATAAGCCCACGTAGGCACAATGGCATCTGCAGTACAGGTAAATGCAATATTTTTTCCGGTATATTGTTGCCAGTTGTGTGTTTTTACCTGCTCTCTAAAGTCTTTTTCTTTCAAAATCATTTCTCTAAAAAGCCAGGGTTTTATATCAAACAATACAAGTTCTCCATTGTGGTAAAAAGTCTCAAGGTCAATGGTTATAAGTCCGCTTTCGGCAACCTTATTTTTTATTTCAAATTCAGTTTCAATCATAACCTATTTTAAAAACATATTTTTTATAATAGAGTTTCGGGTAATAACTTGTGCAATGCTTGTATCGGCTTTAGTGCCATTAGTGGCTCTTAAATAATAATTACCAGCAAGCAATAAACCAAAATCGGCTTGGCCGTTGCTAAGGGTTCTTACGGTATTCAGATAAATGTTTTTATGTATGTCTTCGTATCTGGCATATATAAAAACATCAGCATCGCGAACCGAATTACCCGAATTAAAATCAAGAACACGAACAATTAGTCTTCCGGTTGTTCCTGAGGTGTCGTTTTGTATAATTGTTTGTTGATTATTATTGGGTCTTGAAGTATCGGTTTTACTGCACGAAAAAATAATTACCAGAGCAAAAAACCATACCAAAACTGAAATACTTTTATTTATCATAGCATTATTTAATTTCACTAATTTTTACGGTATTGGTTCTGCTTCTTTCGGTAATTGGCATACTTGCAGTATTTATTACAATATCTCCATGTTTTACAAAACCTTTTTCTAACAAAGTTTGGTTTACATCTTGTATGCTGTCATCGGTACTTTCAAAACCTCTATACAAAAAACTTCTTATGCCCCAAATGAGGCTTAAAGTATTAATTAGCCTTGGGTTTGTTGTAAAAATAAAAATGGGTGCTTTAGGTCTGTACGATGCAAGCTTGTATGCAGAGTAACCACTAAATGTCATACCTACTACTGCACTGGCATTTAAGTGGTCTGAAATTCTTACGGCAGTAAACAATATTTCATCGCTTAAAAAGGTACTAGATGAAGCATCGGGTCTTACACCTTTAAAGTAAGGAGCATTGGTTGTGTTTTCTACATTATTTATTGTTTTTTGCATATACCTAATGGCTTGCAAAGGGTAGGCGCCAACCGATGTTTCGGCACTTAGCATTACGGCATCTGCACCATCCATTACGGCATTTGCAATATCATTTAGTTCTGCACGTGTTGGTACGGCATTTGTAATCATGCTTTCCATCATTTGGGTAGCAATTATTACCGGTTTGCCGGCTGCAATACATTTTTTTACAATGGCTTTTTGAATTACCGGAACTTGTTCCATGGGCATTTCTACTCCCAAATCTCCTCGGGCTACCATAATGCCATCTGCAACTGCAACTATTTTATCAATATTTTTCCATGCTTCTGGCTTTTCTATTTTGGCTATTACACGCGGTTTCCAATCGTTTAGCTCAATAATATTCTTTATAAAAATTACATCATCAGCACTTCTTACAAAGCTTAATGCAAGCCATTCAACCTTGTTTTCAATGCCAAATTTTAAATCATCAAGGTCTTTTTGGGTCATACTGGGTATTGATAGCCTGGTATCAGGCAAGTTAAAACCTTTTTTATTGGTAAGCGTTCCTCCAACCACAACTTTGGCCTTTATTGTATTTTTTCGGTTTGTTTCTACCACACTCAATTCAATTTTACCGTCATCAATTAAAATTCTTTCTCCTACATTAACATCTTTTGGAAGGTTTTCAAAATTTACAAAAATCTTACTGCTTGAACCTATGCACTTTTCGGTTGTAACTTCAACCAATGCGTTTGGTTCAAGAACAATACTGCCATTTTCAACTTCGCCAATTCTAAGTTTTGGGCCTTGCAGGTCTAATAAAATACAAGCATGTGTATCAAGTTCTTCGTTTATTTTTCTAATATTTTCTAAAACGGGTAAGTGTATATCGTGCGAGCCGTGAGAGAAATTGAGCCTGCAAACATCTACTCCTTCCTGAATAATTTGCTTTAACATTTGGTAATTGCTGGTTGCAGGACCAATAGTGGCCACAATTTTGGTACGGTTAAAAACAACCTGTTTGCTATTCATTTATCTTTAGTTTATATTTTTAGTGGTTTCAAAAATCCAGCCAATCTGCTCTTTTATTTTTTTGTTATCAATGCTATTAATGGCATACACACCACTAATATTTCTAATTTTATTTTGCATATTTACTATATTCAAAAACTCGGTTCCGCCATTAACTAAAAGCAGGTAATCAAAAGGTTTTAAGGTTTTTATAAATACATTTTTGGCGTCATTAATACACAACAAAATCCAGTTTAAGTGGTTTTCTTCATCAATAAATTCAAATTTTGTTAATTCAACTTCGCTGTTAGTTAATGAATTGTACATCATTAAATCATCGGCCATAAAAAAATCAAACAAGCCTGTATCATTCAAATTCCACGCCAAACGTGTGGGTTTTAAAGAAGTTGTTATACCAAATACAAGAAAATCAAGATTATATGATATATGCAAAACTTCTTTTTTCACTTACAATTGTTATGCAATAATAAGCTAAATAGTGCTATTTAATACTTGTTGTTTTTTAGAGTATGATGTATAAACTAAATTTTTTTGATGTTAAACTAATTTTGGATTTAACAACATATTAAAATTTGCTTTTTAATTCTAAAAATTACTTTATTTGCACACCTTAATTAAATTTATACAAAAATGTCAGACATCAGAGGAAGAGTAAAAAGCATCATTATGGATAAGCTTGGCGTTGAAGAAGCTGAAATTACAGACGAAGCAAGCTTTACCAACGATTTAGGAGCAGACTCGTTAGATACAGTAGAGCTAATTATGGAATTCGAAAAAGAATTCAATATAGCCATACCTGACGATCAGGCTGAAAAAATCGGTACAGTTGGCCAGGCCATCGAGTACATTGAGCAAAATGTTAAGGGTTAATTAACCCCCCGAATCATTTCATCCAGAAACAAAAATTACAATGCCCAACCGAAGAGTAGTTGTAACCGGCTTAGGGGCCATAACCCCCATTGGTAATAACTTACAAGCTTATTGGGAAGCATTATCAAACGGGGTAAGCGGCTCAGCGCCAATTACCCAATTTGATGCTTCTAAGTTTAAAACCCGTTTTGCGTGCGAAGTTAAGGGTTTTGACCCTACTGCTTTTATTGATAGAAAAGAATCACGCAGAATGGATCGTTTTACCCAATTTGCCATTGTAAGCACCGATGAAGCATTGGCAGATGCCGGAATAAAAGATTTTACAGATTTAAACAAAGATCGTGTAGGTGTTATTTGGGGTTCTGGTATTGGGGGTTTAAAAACCTTTTTGGATGAAGTATCGGCATTTGCAAAAGGTGATGGAACACCTCGTTTCAGCCCATTTTTTATACCAATGATGATTGGGGATATTTCGGCCGGGCTTATATCTATTCGACATGGTTACAGAGGGCCTAATTTTGTTACAACTTCTGCTTGTGCATCAAGTACCAATGCAATAGCAGATGCCTTTTATTATATACAGCTTGGCAAAGCCGATGTAATGGTAACAGGCGGATCTGAAGCATGTGTAAACGAAGCAGCCATTGGCGGCTTTAATGCCATGAAAGCGCTTAGCGAAAGAAATGATGATCCATCAACAGCTTCAAGGCCTTTTGATGTTGACCGAGATGGATTTGTATTGGGCGAAGGTGCTGGCGCATTAATACTTGAAGAATATGAGCATGCTGTAAGGCGTGGTGCAAAAATATATGCCGAAGTTGCAGGCTGTGGTCTTAGTGCTGATGCATACCACATGACTGCTCCACACCCGGAAGGTTTGGGCGCAGCCAATGTTATGAGATATGCTTTAAACGATGCCGATATGCAACCCGGTGATATAGATTATATAAATGTTCATGGTACAAGTACACCATTGGGTGATCCGCAGGAAATAAAAGCCATATTATCGGTATTTGGCGAAAATGCTTATAATTTAAACATAAGCTCAACAAAAAGTATGACTGGCCACTTACTGGGTGGAGCAGGTGCGGTTGAAGCCATTGCGTCAATTCTGGCTGTTTATAAAGGTATTATACCTCCTACCATAAATCATTTTACCGATGACCCCGAAATTGACAGCAGATTAAACTTAACATTTAATACAGCACAAAAAAGAGAGGTAAGAGCAGCTCTTAGTAATACTTTTGGGTTTGGAGGTCACAATGCCTCAGTAATTCTTAAAAAATTCAGCGCATAGAGTTTTGCTGTCGGGGTTTTTTTATAAGCATTTTTTTAGAAATAAATCAGATAAAAATCTTGCTAAGCAACTAAAAAAAATAACGGGTTTTTGGCCTGCTAAGCTGTATGGATATAAACAGGCTTTAAGACATCATTCCGTATCGAAAAAAATACACGAAAGCGGCAGCAAAGACAGCAACGAAAGGCTTGAATTTTTGGGCGATTCAGTTTTTAATGCAGTTATTTCTGATTATATTTTTAAAAAATATCCATATAAAGATGAAGGTTTTCTGACCCAAATGCGCTCAAAAATCGTAAGCCGAGAAAGCCTTAATAACCTGGCTCAAAAAATCGGCCTTAGCCATTTGGTTCAATACGATAAAAAAAGCATGCAAAATGTAAACCTGCGAAACAGCATTTTTGGTAATGCTTTAGAAGCTTTTATTGGAGCCATTTACCTTGATGCAGGATATAAAACCTGTTATAAATTTATTATTAATGTTTTACTGTTGCATAACCTTGATATTGACAAACTCGAAGAAATCGAAACCAATTTTAAAGGCAGATTAATTGAATATTGCCAAAAAAATAACCTGCTAATTGACTTTGAATGCGAAGAGGCAATAGAAAACAAAATAAAACTATTTAAAGTAAGCATTAAACTTAATAACGAAATATTCGGACAGGCAGAAAACAGCAATAAGAAAAAAGCCGAACAGCTTGCTTCGCAAAGAACTTTTGAAATGATTAAAAAATCGGGGCAAATACTGCCTGAATAATAAATGAATACCAACGAGCGAATAATTTTATACCTGCTGGCAGCCATAAATTTTACCAATATTATGGATTTTATGATTATGATGCCTTTGGGTCCGCAGTTGATGCGATTGATGCAAATTTCTCCTCAGCAATTTAGTATTTTGGTTTCGGCATATACATTTAGTGCATTTGGTTCGGGCCTAATGGCTTCACTATTTGTAGATAAGTACGACCGTAAACAGGTTTTAATGATATTGTATGTTGGGTTTATTATTGGTACGTTTTTGTGTGGGCTTGCCAATACATATATCTTGCTACTTTTAGCCCGTATTTTTACTGGTTTGTTTGGAGGCATTTTAAGTGCTACCATACTTTCAATAGTTGGCGACATAATTCCAATGGAAAGGCGTGCACATGCCATGGGTATTGTAATGGCAGCCTTTAGCATTGCAAGCGTACTTGGTGTGCCATTTGGGTTGTATTTGGCAAATATTTTCGGATGGCAGTCGCCTTTTGTGTTTCTTGCAGTTTTAGCTTTACCCATTTTGTTTTTGGTTTATAAGTATTTGCCGGCAGTTAATCAGCATTTGGCTCAAAAAGAACATACTGCAACCAATCCTTTTATAACCATTAAGCAAATTTTGGTTGATCGCAACCAGCGAAAAGCTTTGTTTTTAAGTATGATAATGATGATTGGACACTTTAGTATTATACCGTTTATTAGTCCGTACATGGTAGCAAATGTTGGCTTTAGCGAAAACCAGTTACAGTATATTTATCTTGTTGGCGGTTTGCTTACGGTGTTTACATCGCCTTTTATTGGCAAATTGGCCGATAGAAAAGGTAAAAAGAAGATTTTTATACTTTTTGCTTTGTTGTGTATTTTGCCCATTTTGGCAATAACCAACCTGCCTCCAATACCGGTATATTGGGCATTAGCAATAGGTGGTGTGTTTTTTATTTTTACCGGTGGGCGTATGATTCCATTACAGGCTATGGTAACAGGTGCCGTAAACCCAAAACTTAGGGGAAGCTTTATGAGCATAAACTCAAGTGTACAACATTTAATGGCAGGAATGGGAAGTTTTATTGCAGGTTTAATAGTTTCTAAAAACAATAATGGCCAATTAATACACTACAATTATGTTGGCTTATTAGCAGTATGTATGAGTATAGTGGCTGTGCTTATTAGTTTAAAACTTACAGCCCACGATGGTTCTAAGTATTAAATTTACTTTTTTAATGTTCTTTTAATTCGATTTTTTCAACTTATTTAAAGATGATTATGAAAGAAAAGTAATTATTTAAAATTGTAAGTTTATTACTATGGCAAAAGTGTAAAACCTACTTGTATAGAAGTACTACATAAATTAAGGATAATATCAACTTTTACAACTAAAGATTTTGAATATTAACTTATTGCATTTGAATTTGCGAAAGCTTTTACTTTTTAAAAGAGCAAATTTTTAAAAACGTTTTTAGGTTATTTTAAGACCCCCGATTATAGAAACAATTTTTACATAGCGCAAAAATTAACCGCACTTAAAACGCACCTAATGGGTTAGTTTTTCCCGACTTTGACACCTAATCACAAAACTGTCTCTTGAAACCCTTGTAAATACTGGATTTGTTGTTTGATTTTTCAAAAACGTGGTGCGAAAGATTTTTGCCGTTTTAGTTGTTAAC
>JBKBLB010000033.1:0-22022 GCA_046296495.1 Bacteroidia bacterium | reverse complement strand
AAATCGTACTTGACCCAAAAAACCATTTTGGGTTCAACTAAACTGATAAATTTTTTTGCATTGTTGTATCTGTCAAATGGCAGGTAAAAAATGTAATCGGCAGTTGGGTCGTTTTTTTTTTGCTCGTAACCTGAAGGTGAAAAAAAGGTAACGAGAATTTGGTAGTTCAATTTTTTTAATTCAAGCATTACAGGTTTTCCTTGTTCAAATTCGCCAAGTGAGGCGCAATGAAACCAACATATTTTTTGAGTTTTTAACTTATCGGATATTTGAGATAAATTATTAAAAATTTCTTTTTGTCCATTAATTAAAAGCTTGGCTCGTGCATTTAATGGAGCAACCAAATACAATAGCCCAAAATATATTCGGGTTAAAATATAATATAATAAAAACCCTAAAAATTGCATTATTTAAAAATAAATTCGTCCTCGTCTTTAGAAAGTAAATATATTGGAATAAGCCATCCAAATTTAAACGAATAAGCAAAATCATTTCTTAATTCGTTATCAAACTTCATGGTATCGTAATTAAAACCGCGAACATTTTTGGTAAAACCTTGCATAAACTGAATGCCTGCATAAAAGTTTATAAACCTGTTTTTGCTGTTAAAATAATAGCCTGCAAACTCATTTAAAGCAAAGCCAAAAGTATTGCGGTCGTAGCCTTTACGGTATTCTTCGGCAAGCGGAGCAACATCGTTACGTTGTGTAAAAATACCAATATAATGATTTAAAAAACCGGCACCAGCAGTTAGCATTAAACCATGATTGTGATTGAATTTGCCTACCGGAAAAAGTTTACCTCCGCTAATATTTCCTGCCCAACCACGCATATTTACACTGTAATCGCCAGGTAAACCGTTTGATGCAGCTATAAAACCACCGCTTGTTGCAATATTATTAAATATATTTTGCTCTTTAATTTCTGAACCAAATAAGAAGTTGCCTTCAATATTTATAAAGTATTTGGATTTGCTTTTATAGATGCCGCCAAAACCAACAACTGTATGATTCCCGAATCTATTAGCAAAATAGGCTGTTGGAAACTGATATGCAGCAGTAAACTGAAAGTTGAAAATTTTGTTTGAAAACTCATGTTTACTTTGTGCTCTACTTTGAATTGAAGCAAAAAATATCAGCAAAATAAAATTTATTAATTTCAGCATTTTGGGTTACAATATTAACCAAAACAAACAGAAGTGTTTAAAACTAAAAAGGTAAAACGGTTAATTATTTTGATTTGATGTTAATAGAGATTGTATATTTTCGCCCAAATTTAACTCGAAATAATTTATGAAAATAGCAGTAGTTGGAACAGGGTATGTAGGTTTGGTTACAGGAACCTGTTTTGCCGAAGTAGGTATAGATGTTACCTGCATTGATATTGACAACAATAAAATTGAAAATCTTAAAAAGGGTATTATGCCTATTTACGAACCCGGCCTCGAAGAAATGGTGTTAAGAAACATGGAAAAAGGAAGATTGCATTTTTCAACTTCGTTGGCCGAAAGCGTAAAAGATTGTGATGTAGCATTTATTGCTGTTGGTACACCTCCGGGAGAAGACGGAAGTGCAGATTTAAAATATGTTATTGGCGTAGCCCGCGAAATCGGCCAACATATGAATGATTATTTGGTTGTTGTTACTAAAAGTACTGTTCCGGTTGGTACTGCCAAAAAAGTTAAAGCCGCAGTAAAAGAAGAACTTGAAAAACGTGGTGCCAATATTGAGTTTGATGTGGCCAGTAACCCCGAGTTTTTAAAAGAAGGGGCCGCCATTGATGATTTTCTTCGCCCCGATAGGATTGTAATTGGTATTGAAAGTAAAAAAGCCGAAGAAATTATGCGTAGGCTTTACAAACCATTTTTATTAAATGGTCATCCAATAATTTTTATGGATGTACCAAGTGCCGAAATGACCAAGTATGCAGCAAATGCAATGTTGGCTACCAAAATTAGTTTTATGAATGATATAGCCAATCTTTGCGAAATTATGGGTGCTGATGTTAATTTGGTTAGAAAAGGTATAGGTAGCGACCCTCGAATAGGCCAAAAATTTATTTATCCTGGTATTGGTTATGGTGGCTCGTGTTTTCCAAAAGATGTTAAAGCTTTAATAAAAACGGCTGCCGATAATGGTTACAACATGCGCATTTTAAATGCAGTTGAGGAAGTAAACAATAATCAAAAGTCGGTTTTATTCAATAAAATTTCAAAACATTACAATGGTACGTTAAAAGGTAAAACATTTGGTATTTGGGGTTTATCGTTTAAACCCAAAACCGATGATATGAGAGAAGCCCCATCATTAGTAATTATTGAAAAATTATTGCAAGCAGGTGCAAATGTTAAAGCATACGACCCTGTGGCTATGCACGAAGCCAAAAAGGTTTTAGGCGAACAAATTGAATATTGTAAAGATCAATATGATGCCATTATAGATGTTGATGCTTTGTTGGTAGTAACTGAATGGCCTGAGTTTAGAAGTCCGAATTTTAAAGTTATGGCTAAGTTAATGAAGTCGAAAACTATTTTTGACGGAAGAAATATTTATGATTTGGACGAAATGAAAGATAACGGATTTACATACTATTGCATAGGTATAAAAACCAACTAATAAATGACTAAACGAATATTAATAACAGGCGCTGCCGGATTTTTAGGCTCTCATTTGTGCGATAGGTTTATAGCAGAAGGATACGATGTTATTGGAATGGATAACCTGATAACCGGGGATCTTAAAAACATAGAGCATTTGATGAAACTTAAAGAATTTGAGTTTTATCATCATGACGTAAGTAAGTTTATTCACGTTCCCGGAAAATTAGATTATATTCTTCATTTTGCTTCGCCTGCCAGCCCAATAGATTATTTAAAAATTCCAATTCAAACATTAAAAGTTGGTTCTTTAGGTACTCATAACTGCCTTGGTCTTGCTAAAGAAAAAAGGGCAAGAATTTTAGTTGCTTCAACTTCTGAAGTTTATGGCGATCCTTTGGTTCACCCACAAACCGAAGATTACTGGGGCAATGTAAACCCTGTGGGGCCAAGAGGAGTATATGATGAAGCAAAACGATTTCAGGAGGCCATTACCATGGCATATCATACCTATCATGGGCTTGAAACCCGAATTGTAAGAATTTTTAATACCTACGGCCCACGTATGCGACTAAACGATGGCAGGGTTTTACCGGCATTTATCGGACAGGCTTTACGTGGCGAAGATTTAACCGTTTTTGGCGATGGAACCCAAACCAGAAGTTTTTGTTATGTAAGCGATTTAATTGAAGGTATATATCGCTTATTAATGAGCGATTATGCAGGGCCGGTAAATATTGGAAACCCTGGAGAAATAACCATTAATCAGTTTGCAGAAGAAATTATTAAACTAACAGGTACCAAGCAAAAAATAACTCATAAGCCTTTGCCTAAAGACGACCCCAAACAAAGACAACCCGATATTACACTTGCAAAAAAAATTTTGGGATGGGAGCCTAAAGTAGATAGGGCAGAGGGATTAAAAATTACTTACGGGTATTTTAAAAATCTTCCCCCAGAGGAATTATACAAAACAGCACACCGTTTTGATTAGTGTGTAAAATGTTTGAACCTAACATTTATAAACAATTATATTTGCATTAAATTTTTATTAAATGAAAAAGTCAGTATTTATTGGTTTGATAAGTATATTTTTTATTGCAGAAGCTTGTAAGAAAGAAAATAACAACAATTCAGGCAATAACAACAATAATACCAACCCAACAGACACCAGCAAGCCAAACCCAAACCTGCCGCCATATTATATAACTGCCAATATAAATGGTTCTCCATTGGTTTTAAAAGCTACAAGTTTTGTTAAAGATTATCCTGCAAATGTTCAGGAGGTTTATATGTCGGGTTTTATGGACTACCCTAATAAATTACCAGCCTTTCAATTTGTATTTAAAAAGCCTTCAGCCGGATTTTATGATGGACTGAGCTATGTTCTTGATGAAAACGACAGGCAAAACTTTGTTAATTTTACCAATTTGGGTCAGCAAATTTTTAAATCAACCGCTACACCTAAAGGAGATAGTTCGGGGGTTAGAATTTTCTTTACCAAATTTCCGTTCGATTCGGGTAGTGCAGTTGAAGGCAGATTTAGCGGAACTTTGCAATTAGAAGAAAGTGAACAAACAGTAACTATTAGAGACGGAAAGTTTAAAATTCAAGTTTTTAATTAATTTGGTTCAAACAAATTTTATTAAATAAAACTACCAGCGACCACCGGCACCGCCACCACCAAAGCTGCCACCGCCAAATCCACCAAAACCTCCACCAAAACTGCTGCCGCCACCCCAACTGCTTCCACCTCTATAGCCTCTTCCGCCATAAGTTCTCCACCACATTGGTCCATACAAACCCCTAAAACCTCGGTTTCTATTGCCACCTTTTCCTCCTCTGTTTATTAAAATTAAAGCCATAATGACCAATGCTACAATAACGGCTGTTGGTATTTTATCTTCTGTTTTTTTTTTGCGTGTGTTTTTGTATTCGCCTTTTGCTGCAAGTATTATAGCAGTTGTTACCTCATCTAACCCTTGATAATATTTTCTGTTTCTAAAGTTTGGTATTATATGGTTTTCTATAATTCTTTTTGCAAGTGCATCAGGCAAAACGCCTTCCATGCCATAGCCGGTTTGTATTCTTATTTCACGGTCGTTTAATGCAACATATATTAATACGCCATTGTTTTTGCCTTTTTCGCCAATTCCCCAGCTTTGAGCCAGTTTTTGTGAATATGTAAAAGCATCGTCACCTTCAAGGCTTGGTTCAATAACAATTGCAATTTGTGTTGATGTGGAATCGTAATAGGCTGTTAACTTTTGCTCGAGTTGGTTGTTCTCAGTTGCCGAAAGTGTATTTGTAAAATCGTTTACCAAACGGGGTGGATTTGGCTTAGGAGGAATTTGCTTGGCCGAAACTACAACCAATAGCAAACTGAAAAAGAAACTGTTTAAAATTTTTATCATTTATTATCCGAATGAAATATCGTTTGGTAATTCGTTAGTATTATCGGCTGTTTTGGGAAAGTATTGTTTTAGTTTTATTCCGGAAAGGTTTATGGCTTCAACAAGTCCTTCGGTAAATTGGCCTTTTTTAAAATTTTCTTCGAGCCTCATTTTCAGTTCCATCCAAAATGCATCGGTTACAAGACTGTGTATGCCTGTATCGCCAATAATGCTAAATAAATGGTCTTTATAGGCCAGATAAAATAATATACCGTTTTTTTGCGAAGTATCTGTCATGCCTAATTTTTCAAATACTTCAACGGCACGTTTATATGCATCATTGCCATGGCAGTATGCTTCTACGTGTACTCGTATTTCTCCATTTGTTTGATTTTCGGCATGTTTAATGGCATTTAATATAGCTTCTTCTTGTTGAGGTGTAAAAAAGTGTTTTGCCATTTTGTTTTGAACCAAAATTTTGTAATAATAAATTAAAATTTTACTTCAGGTGCTTTTTCTGCTCCTTTTTCTGCTTCGAAGTAGCCTTTTTTCTCAAAACCAAACATACCGGCATATAGCACCTGAGGAAATTTACGTATATAACTGTTATAATCTTGTACTACGGTGTTAAAATTCATTCTTTCTATGGCAATTCTATTTTCGGTTCCTTCCAGTTGAGCTTGTAATTCTTTAAAATTTTCGGTTGCTTTTAATTGAGGATATTGTTCCATAACTACCATTAGCCTTCCAAGAGCTTGACTTAATTCTCCCTGAGATTGCTGAAATTTTTGAATACTTTCTGGAGTTAATTTATCTGGGTCAACTTTAATTTGTGTTGCACTTGCACGGGCTGCAATTACTTTTTCAAGTGTTTCCTGTTCAAAATTTGCAGCACCTTTAACGGTATTTACAAGGTTAGGTATTAAATCCATTCTTCGCTGATAAACGTTTTCTACCTGAGCCCAGGCTTTACTTACAGTTTCTTGTTTTGTTACCATATTGTTGTAACCACCGCAGGCACCAAAGCCAAGTAATATAACAACAGCTAATACTGATAATAAAATAATGGTTCCTTTTTTCATGATTATTTAAATTTTACCTATTGCAATAAACAAATTTGTTGCCACAATAAAAACATGACAAAAAGTGTGATGATTAACGATTAAATTAAATGAATAACTAACTAAGTTTTTTTCAAGTATAAATAGCTAAGCAATTTTAAAATCTATTTAAAAATGGGCATACCTTTCATATTTCTTCCTCCACCTTGCATTTTACTTATGGTTTTCATCATTTTACGCATTTCTTCAAATTGCTTTAGTAATTGGTTTACCTGTTGTATATCGGTACCGCTTCCCATGGCTATGCGTTTTCTGCGGCTGCCGTTTATAATATCGGGAGTGTTGCGCTCAGCGGGTGTCATTGAGTTTATAATAGCTTCTATGCCTTTAAATGCGTCATCGCTTACATCTATATCTTTCATGGCTTTTCCAATACCGGGAATCATACCCATTAGGTCTTTTAAATTACCCATTTTCTTAATTTGTTGAATTTGGTTGTAAAAGTCCTGCAGGGTAAACTGGTCGCGTAATAGTTTTTTTTGAATGCGTTCAGCTTCTTCTTCATCAAAAACCTGCTGGGCGCGTTCAACCAAACTTACAATATCGCCCATGCCCAGTATTCTTTGAGCCATTCTATCGGGGTGAAAAACTTCTAGTGCATCAACCTTTTCGCCAGTACCAATAAATTTTATGGGTTTATTTACAACAGTTTTTATAGATAGTGCTGCACCACCACGAGTATCACCATCGAGTTTGGTAAGAATTACACCCGTAAAATCAAGTACATCATTAAATGCTTTTGCCGTATTTACGGCATCTTGGCCTGTCATGCTGTCAACCACAAATAAAATTTCGTGTGGTTGTATGGCTTGTTTTATGTTACCAATTTCGGCCATCATTTCTTCATCAATGCTCAAACGTCCAGCAGTATCCACAATTACAACCTTGGCATTTTGCTCTTTGGCAGCTTTTAGTGCATTTTGGGCAATACTTACCGGGTTTTTATTTTCCTCTTCAAAGTAAACGGGTACATTTAATTGTTCGCCTAAAACCTTTAATTGCTCTATGGCAGCAGGTCTGTAAACATCGGCAGCTACAAGCATAACGCTGCGCCCTTTCTTTTTTATGTAATTGGCTAATTTGGCGCTATGGGTAGTTTTACCACTTCCTTGTAAGCCTGCCATTAAAATAATGGTTGGATTGCCTGTAAGATTAATATCTTCGGTTTTTCCGCCAAGTAATTGGGTTAGCTCATCGTTTACAATTTTTATAAGTAATTGCCCCGGAGATACCGAAGTAATTACATTAGCTCCAAGCGCTTTCTCTTTTACGGTATCGGTAAATTGTTTGGCAATTTTGTAGTTAACATCGGCATCAATAAGTGCTTTGCGAATTTCTTTTACGGTTTCGGCAACATTTATTTCGGTAATTTTTCCTTGGCCTTTTAATACTTTAAATGCTTTTTCTAACTTACTGCTTAAACTTTCAAACATGCTTTAATCGGGAATTGCTAATGGTTGCGAAAATAAGATAAAATATAAATCAATATTTATTATCTGTTCCAAAAGTTTTTATGTTTGAACCAAAATTGTAAAAATAAATGATAAAGCGCCATTTGATTATTTTAGGATTTTTAATTTCACAAGCTTGTTTGGCTCAAAACAAATTATTAACCCTTGAGGATGCCATATTAAAACAACGAACTACACTTGCACCTGACAGGCTTAGCCAAATACAATGGGTTCCGGGAACCAAAAAAGCCTTTTATGTTGCTAAAAAAGATGGAAAAGAAGTGGGTGTTTTTGTAAGTGCTCCATCAATAACACGCGATACATTTTTGTACCTGAACGATTTTAATGCGGCTTTTAGAAATTTAGAGGTAAACGAAAAAGAAATGAATCGTTTTCCATTTTTTACATGGACAGGAGAAAAAACTGTTCGCTTTTTTTATAAAAATGCTTATTATTTATACAATACTTCTACCCAAAAAGTAAGCTTACTGGCAAAAGCGCCAAGCGATGCTGAAAATCTTGATTTTTGTGCCGTAAACAATCATATTGCTTATACCGTTGGTAATAATTTATTTATAAACAACGATGCACAACTCGACAATAAACAGGTAAGTGCAGATGGCAATTACCATCAAAAAGGTACCATGATAACCAATGACGGCACCTACGGATTAGTAAACGGTAAAGCCGTACATCGCAACGAATTTGGTATTAACAAAGGAACTTTTTGGAGCAATAGCGGAAATAAATTGGCTTATTACAAAATGTACGAAGGCATGGTAGCCGATTACAATCTGATGAACATAAACCCTGCTGCTGATGACCATACACAGTTAATGTTGCCAACAACAACCGAGGCCATAAAATACCCTATGGCAGGTAATAAAAACCATATTGTTAAAGTAAATATTTACGACCTAAAACGCAAGCGCAGTATTGAGGTAAAAACTGGCGATAATATTGACCAATACTTAACAAATATTGCATTTAGTGCTGATGATGAGTACCTTTTTATTGCCATAGTAAACCGAGAGCAAAATAAAATGGATTTAAACATGTACGATGCCAATACAGGTAGTTTTATTCGCAAATTATTTACCGAATCCAACTCTCGATATGTTGAGCCTGAGAAATCAATAATTCCCGTAAAAGGTAAAAACAATCAATTTTTATGGTTTAGCGAAAGAGACGGTTACAACCATTTGTATTTGTTTAATACACGGGGCGAATTGATAAAACAAGTAACCAAAGGAAACTATGCCGTAAGCGATTTTATTGGATTTGACCCTAAAGGAGAAAAAATTTACTACATGGCATACAGCGATGATGGCTTAAATAAGTATTGCTACGAAACAGAACTTAAAACACTTAAAACAAAAAAAATAACCAATCAGGAAGGACAACATACCGTTTTAATAGACGAAAACTATGAATATGTAATTGACCAACTTACAGCGCTGAATATTCCACGAAGAACTACTTTAATGGATACAAAAGGAACAATTTACGGAACCTTGCAAAATGCAATTAATCCTTTAGGCGAATACAAACAAGTACAATATAAGTTGTTTAATATACTTAGCACCGATAAAACAACAAAACTTAACTGTCGTATGGTGTTGCCGATGGATTTTGACAGTACCAAAAAATACCCGGTTATTGTTTATGTATATGGTGGCCCTCATGCACAAATGGTTACCAACAGTTGGTTGGGTGGTGGCGATATGTGGTTTTATTACATGGCACAACAAGGTTATATAGTTTTTACCCTCGATAACAGAGGCAGTGCCAACAGGGGCTTTGAATTTGAAAGTATTATTCACCGCAACCTTGGTAAAATTGAAATGGAAGACCAATTGGCCGGAGTTAATTATTTAAAAACGTTAAAATATGTTGACCCTAACAGAATGGGTATTTTTGGCTGGAGTTTTGGGGGATTTATGAGCACAAGTTTGATGACAAAAACTCCTGATGTTTTTAAGGTTGGCGTAGCCGGAGGCCCAGTAATTGACTGGCGTATGTACGAGATTATGTACACCGAACGATATATGGACACACCCCAAGAAAACCCCGATGGTTATAAAGAAGCCAATTTGATAAATTATGTAAAAAACCTTAAAGGAAAATTGCTTTTAATACATGGCACAAACGATGATGTGGTTTTGTGGCAGCATACATTAACCTACCTTAAAAAATGTGTTGACGAAGGTGTTTTAGTTGATTATTTTGTATATCCCGGTCATGCACATAATGTACTTGGCCCCGACAGGGCACATTTGTATAAAAAAATAACTCAGTATTTTAAAGAAAACCTTTAAAACATTACAAGTAAAAAAAATATAACCATACACTATTTAAGCCATGGTTTATACAAAACCGGAGGTTACAGGCACGAATTGTTTTTTGCCGAAACACTTCAAAAAAAAATTATAGAGTTTACAGCGAAATGTGAATTAAAAACTTACAGGAAAGAAAGATTTTTTAATGGTTTTTGGGGTTATATAAGGTTACTTTTATTTGGATTTTTTAAAGCAAATGCTTCAATAAATATTGTTGTTGCCAGAATTGCTCTTGCTGCCATAATTCGCAATTGGTTCAATACAAAAAAAGTTATTATTGTATTGCATTATTTTGATGAGCGAGACGGAAAATCGCTTTTGCTTAAATACTATTACAAGGTATTATTTTATTTTATAAAAAATAGTAACCCCCAAAAAGTTGCAGTAGTTGTGGTGGCCGACTTTTGGAAACAATTTTTTGAAAAGTTGGGCTTTAATAAAGTGTTTGTATTTTATAATTTTTTTGATCCAAATGTTTACAAGCCATATTTCGGTTCAACGAAAGAAAACCTGATACACCTTGGGCAATACAGCTGGAAAAACGATAATGAAATATTTTCACTTGCCCAAAAACTACACAAAAAGGGTTTTAAATGTTACTTTACATCCAACAATAAAAACGAAGAATCATTATCAACCGAGTATTATAAAGTAATATATCAAAATTTTATCGAATACCTTGATATGATGAGCAGAAGCCGATACACACTTGCTTTTACTGCCATTAACGAAGGTTGGAATAGGGTTGCACATGAAAGTATGTTGGTAGGTACGCCTGTAATAGCTTACGGAAATGGAGGACTTGGCGAATTGGTAAAAGGTGCAAATAATTTTATAGTAAATAATATTGATGAGGCTTTTGTAATTATTATTAATAATGAAAAAGCTGAAACTGATTTTAATTTTTTAAGCAGGTTTAATAATACAAATGCCATAAAAGCTATAAATGAAATTTATATTTGGTGTTTATAGTTTTAGTGTGTTAGATAAAATTGTTGAAATTTTTATATTTGAAGTATGGTAGTTGAAAAAAATAATGGAGAATTTTTAATAAGAATTAATGCGAATATACCCATTAAAAAAATTGAGAAAATTCTCGACTATATCAGATATATTGAAATTGCTCATAAATCGAAGGCAAAAAAAACTGACTTAAATAAAATAGTATCAGAAGTTAAAAATAAAAGAAATTTTATTTAATAGCAATTTTTGAGGATAGTTGAAGATACAAATATTGTTTTTAGTGCAATTCTTAATATAGACAGCAATATTGCAAAACTTCTCATCCTATATTCTCATAAGTTTGAATTTTACACATGCGATTTTCTGAAAATTGAAATTGCCAAGCATAAAGATAAAATCTTAAAAATTACAGGATTTACAGATAATGAGTTTTATGAAATTGAGTTTTTAGTAACCAAGAACATTCATTTTTTTAATCATTTACTTATCAGCGAAGAGATAATGAATGAAACAACAGATTTAATTATTAAAACAGATATATATGATGTTCCTTTTGTAGCGCTAACTAAATATTTAAATGCGAGTTTATGGACAGGAGATAAGAAATTGTTTAAAGCGTTAAATAAAAATAAATTCATAAAAACCATTTCAACCGAACAATTGCTAATAAATGTGTTATAAAAATATTTAACTCAACACTTAATATTTTGCCTATTATACCCAATATTGTAAAATTGCAACACTCATGAAACTTATTGCCGACAGTGGTTCTACCAAAACAGATTGGTGTATTATAAACAATGATGGATCAAACAAAAAGGTATTAAATACCGTTGGTTACAACCCTTATTTTATTGATACCGAATCAATTTTTGCATCAATTAGCGAGAATCTGTTGCCACATATTGAAGCAGAAAAAATACAAGAAGTGTTTTTTTATGGAGCAGGATGCAGCACTCCCGAAAAAGTTGATACAGTTAAAAAAGCACTTAAAAAATGTTTTACCAATGCAACTGAAATATTTGTGGGGCATGATTTGCTTGCTGCTGCAAGGGCTTTGCTGGGAACTGAAAAAGGCTTTGCCGCAATTTTAGGAACCGGCACTAATACTTGTATTTACAATGGTTTTGATGTAGAGACGAATATTGATTCGCTTGGCTATCTTCTTGGCGATGAAGGAAGCGCAAGCTATTTGGGTAAAAAACTTGTTCGCGATTTTATGCGTGGCAGGCTAGAACCCAACATGCATAATCGTTTTAAAGAGCGGTTTGGAATTGAGAATAACGAACAAATATTTACAACCCTTTATACCACTCAATTTCCAAACAGGTATTTAGCAGGTTTTGCCAAATTTGCCGATGAATATTCAAATCATCCGTATATTAGAAATAAAGTACGCGATGGATTTTACGATTTTTTTAAAAACCTTGTAAGCAAATACCCAAATTATAAAAACTTTAAATTTAATTGTGTTGGCAGTGTTGCGTTTTATTACAAAGATATTTTAGAAGAAACAGCACAAAGATTCGATATGCCATTTGGCATAATCATACAATCGCCATTAAACAATTTGGTTGAGTATCATTTAAAAAAATACAAACCAAGAGCGTGATAAATTTTATTTTAAATCATAAAAAAATTTTTATTGTTTATTTATTCATTTTGTCTGTATCGCTATGGCCGTTAGTTGCTTTTGAAAAATTGCAGTTTTCTTTTTTTATAAATGGTTCACACAATATAGTTTTAGATTATTTGGCTTTTTATGGAACATATATTGGCGATGGAGTTTTTGCTATTTTATTGAGTATTTTGATTTTATTTTATGATAAGAAAATGGGAATTTCATTGCTAGCAGCATATTTAATCAGTTCAGGTTTAGCACAGGCATTAAAACATTTGATATTTAGTAATTTTAACAGGCCTTATTTTTTTGTTGACCACAAAGAAACTATTCATCATGTTTTGGGATTAATTCCTCATTTATATAACAGTTTTCCTTCGGGTCATACCACAACTGCATTTATGCTTTTTGGTATGCTTTCATTTAGGTATGGTAAAATATGGTTGTTTTTGCCTATTGGATTATTGGTGGCATATTCAAGAATATATCTTTTTCAGCATTTTTTAATTGATGTAGTTGTCGGTTCTGCTTTGGGTTTGACAAGTGCGACACTGGTGTATTTTTATTTTATTGAACAAAATTTTTCGGCTAAAATTTTAAGTTTGTTTGAACACAAAAAATGATTGACCTGATAAAAAAATATCCATTTGCAGCAGTTGGTTTGTGGGGTGCCATTTTATTTATACCATTTTTAGGAGCAGTTCATTTATTTGATTGGGACGAGATAAACTTTGCCGAAAGTGCACGCGAAATGTTAGTTACGGGCAATTTTATGCAGGTGCAAATTAATTACATGCCATTTATAGAAAAACCTCCGTTGTTTTTTTGGTTACAAGCAATCAGCATGAAAATTTTCGGAGTAGGAGAGTATGCTGCTCGCCTGCCAAATGCTGTTATAGGTATCATAGCATTGTTAAGTGTTTTTTATATAGCAAAAAAACATTACAGTAAAAAAGTTGCTTTTTTATGGGTAATGTTTATAACCGGTTCTTTTACTCCACATTTATATTACAAAAGCGGCATAATAGATCCTTTGTACAACTTGTTAATTTTTGCAAGCATTTATCAGTTTTACTGCTATATCATAAATACCTCAAAAATAAAACACTGCATTTTACTTGGATTTTTTTTAGGGCTTGCAGTAATTACCAAAGGGCCAGTTGCAATTCTTATTGTTTTGCTATGTTTTTTGGTTTATTGGGTAATGCAAAAAATGCAAATGTTTTTTAGTTGGAAGCATGTTTTTTTAGTTGCATTTGTTTGTTTTATTGTAAGTTTTGCTTGGTTTGGCGCTGAAACCATAAAAAACGGACCAACTTTTATTGTTGAGTTTGTAAAGTATCAAATTGATTTGTTTTTAAACCCTGTTGCAGGACACGGTCAACCCTTTTGGTACCATGCCGTGGTATTGTTGTTTGGTGCATTTCCGGCGTCAGTTATTGCAATGCCATTATTAGTAAAAAAAATACATTCGTTTAATAACGAAAAGGCATTGTTTTTAAGGTTTATGCAAATTTTATTTTGGGTTACTTTTATTCTATTTAGTATTGTTGAAACCAAAATTGTACACTACAGTTCGCTATGTTATTTGCCACTTACATTTTTGGCAGCAGTATATACAGTAAACCTTTTTGAAAATGGAAGAAACTTAAAAAAATGGCAAATTGTTGCAACCGCTTTTATTGGTATTTTACTTGGTATTTTATTTAGCGTAGTAACTTTGGTTGATATATTAAAGGCTGATTTAATTCCACATATTGATGATGAGTTTGCGGTTGGAAATCTGAGTGTTGATGGTGGTTGGCGGGGTTACGAAATTTTTTGCGGTTTGTTTTTATTATCAACCATCATTGTTTCTTTGGTTCAATTTATAAAAAAGAAATTACTTACCGGTTTGCTTTTAATGTTGCTGAGTATTAGTTTATTTATACCTGTATTTTTAAGAATTGTTGTGCCGCATATTGAAACATACAGCCAGCGTAGCGCCATAGAATTTTATAAACAACTGCAAGGGCAAAATTGTTATGTGGCAACAGTTGGTTTTAAAAGTTACGCGCAGTATTTTTATGCAAGGGTAATGCCACAACAAAACCCCAATGTACAAAATATGCAATGGCTATTAAACGATAGTATAGATAAACCTGCTTATTTTGTTTTAAAAGAAGGCAGTATAAAAGACCATATAAACCCTACCATGGAAGAACTTTATCGAAAAGGTGGTTTTGTATTTTTTAAACGAAACATAGGTGTAAAATTCAACCCCGAGCAAACGGAGCAGTAGTAATGGATTCAAAATCGTGTTTTAAAAATTTGTAATAGCCCGCAATGGCAATCATGGCTGCATTATCGGTACAATATTCGAATGCAGGAATAAAAACTTCAACATTGTGTTTTTTGCCAAATTCAATAAAATTATTGCGAAGGCTACTGTTGGCGCTTACACCACCCGCTAATGCAATTTGATTTATGCCGGTATTTTTAACTGCCATTTCAACTTTTTGCATAAGTTGGGTAACTATAGCCTGCTGAACCGATGCGCAAATATGATTAAGATTTTGATTAATAAAATCAGAGTTTTGTTTGATTTGTTTTTGTATAAAATATAATACCGAAGTTTTTAGTCCGCTAAAACTAAAATCGTAATTTGGCATATTGGTTACCGGAAATTTAAACAAATCAGGATTTCCTGTTTGTGCATATTTATCTAATAATGGGCCACCCGGGTAGGGAATACCAAGAATTTTAGCAACTTTGTCAAATGCTTCTCCTGCCGCATCGTCAATGGTTTTGCCAATTATTTCGTGTTCAAAATAATCGTGTAAAATTACAAGTTGGGTGTGGCCTCCGCTTACTGTTAGGCATAAAAACGGAAACTGAGGTTTTGGTTCATCAATAAAATGGGCAAGTATATGTGCCTGCATGTGATGAACGCCAATGAGCGGTATTTGTAATGCCATGGCCAGCGATTTGGCAAAACTGCTGCCAACCATTAAAGCACCAATTAATCCGGGGCCTTGTGTATATGCAATTGCAGAAAGGTCTTTTAAATCAATTTGTGCTTTTTGTAAAGCAATTTCAACAACAGGTAATATATTTTGTAAATGAGCTCGGCTTGCCAACTCAGGTACAACGCCACCATATTGCTTGTGAATAGCTTGCGTTGAAATGATATTTGATAATATTTTTCCGCTTGCAAACACCGATGCCGATGTTTCATCGCAACTGCTCTCGATGGCAAGTATGTTTATGGCCTCTGTATTTGCCTGCATTGGTATTACAACCTATATTTGAGCAAAACTAATATGATAAAGCGGATAATAAAAATAACCTACATCATTACTGCTGTTTTTGGCAGTTTGTTGTTTTTGTTATATCTGCTTGTTAATACAAATTATGTTCAAAATTACCTGGCTCAAACAGCAATTAAAAAAGTAAAAGAGCAGTATGGCGTTACCATTATGCTTAAAAGTATTTCGTATGACGGATGGAGCTATTTTTCGCTTAGAAATGTTGGACTTGCCGACCATAAAAATGATACACTTTTTTATGCCGGAAGAGTGCAGTTTGATATAACAGGTATAGCGATTGACAGTACAAAATTTACATTTTCGAACATTGTATTAGATGAAGGTTTGTGTAAATTAAAAACTTACAAAGACAGTACTTACGGGCTTCAGGTTTTAGAAAAATTCAATAATCCACAAGATACAATCATCAGCAAAACACCTTTTACCTTGGTTCTTAAAAATGTTGAATTAATGGATTCAAGGTTTGTTATGTATAACGAACTTGCAAGCAATTACATTAAAGGTTTTGATCCGAATAACATTTATTTTAATGATATATATTTAAGAAGCAAATTGTTTACCATTTGTGGCGATTCGCTTAATTTTAATATAAGAAATTTAAGAGGTAAAGAACATAACGGTGCCATTATAAAATCATTTAATGCACAAGCTATAATATGTAAACATTTAATGGAATTTGCCGAACTTGATGCTTATGTAAACAACTCTCATGTGAAGGATTATTTTGCCATGGAGTACAACGATTGGCATGATTTTAATGAATTTGAAGAACTGGTGAATATGCGTGCCAATGTAAAAAACAGCAAAGTAGATATAAAAGATGCTGCCATTTTTGCTCCGGCACTTAGCGAGTATAATTACAATGCAATGGTAAGCGGAAAATTAAACGGCCCCCTTAGCAGAATGCGTATTAGAGATATTGAAGTTTTTTCGGGCGAAAAAACCATGTTTAAAGGAAAGCTTAATATAACTGGTCTTCCTGTTGTAGATGAAACTTTTATAGATGCAACTGCTGATTTTGCTCAAACCACACAAAACGAACTTGAGAAAATTATAAATGTAAATTTACCTGCTATTGTTGCTGATTTAGGAACGTTTTCATTTAAGGGAAAATACACAGGATATTTTTATGATTTTGTTAGTTACGGCACTTTTGAAAGCGCTTTTGGTTTGTTGGAAACCGACTTAAATATGAAATTAGAACTAAAAGATTTTGAAAAAAGCAAGTATAAAGGCGATGTAAAGTTTAATAACTTTTTTATTGGTAAACTATTAAAAAATGATAAAATGGGACTTATTTCAGGGAATGCAAGTGTTGAGGGTAAAGGATTTGATTTAAAAACTGTTGATGGCAGATTTGATGCAGATATAGACCATTTTTATTATAATAAATACGATTATCATGGTATATCATTTAATGTAAAGGCGGTAAAAGAATCGCTTAATGGTGAATTTTCTATAAACGATGAAAACCTTAATTTACATGCTTCGGGAATGGCCGATTTACGCAACCAAATAAAAAAGTTTAATTTTAACCTGCAGTTGTTTAATGCAAACCTTAAAACATTAAATTTTATTAATGAAAACATCAAACTGTCAACAAATATTAATGGTAATTTTAACTTTAAATCTTTAAGTAATAACAATGGAAAGTTATTAATTACCAATACGGTTTACGATAAAGATGGTTATATTTTCAGGTTAGATAATTTCACACTTCAATCAAAAGATGAGCATAATATTCAAAGCATGGTATTTGATTCGGATGTGTTAAAGTTTGAAATAAAAGGTAGCTATAATTTAGAAAATATTTACGGGCAATTGTATCAAAATATTCAACATGTTTTTTCAAATTATTTACCAGAGCAATCAAATATATATCATACAAATCAGGATTTTACTTTTAGGCTGAATGTAAAAAATACCGTAACGCTTTCGCCATTGTTGTTTCCGGGTTTTGATGTAAACGATTTGCAGTTGAATGGAGCTTTTAACAGTACTATCCGAAATTTTGATGTTGTTGCAAAAGCAAATAATTTAAGAGTTTTTAATAATAATTTTAAAAAACCTGCATTAAAAATAGAGCTTAAAAATGGTAACGACTTAAAAATTATTGGCTCTTTATATAAGTTTTTAAAAAACGATACCACACTTATTGGTGATATAGATTTTATTGCTTTAGCCAATAACAATTATGTTTCTGCAAATTTAGATGTATTAGATTCTTCCGGATTACTATTAACATCTTTAAACAATAACTTTAATTTTTATAAAGACAGTATCGTTTTACATTTTGAAGATAAATCTGTTATAGGTTCAAATAAAATAAGATTGAAACTTGATACACTTTCGCAAATAAGTTTTACCAAAGGCTTATTATATTTTTCCGATTTGCATTTTTTTAATAAGCAAAACAATATCTTCTTAAATGGCTATACATCAATACAAAAAAACGATAACAATATAAATTTAGCAGCCGATATAAAAAGGTTGGAATTAAGTTTATTGAACCAACTTCAGCCACAGCTAAATATTGATATTAACGGAACTTGTACTGGCGATATAGCATTAAAAAGTAAACTGCAACGTAAAGCACTTATTAGCCATTTGCAGATTAAAAATTTATCATTAGATAAGGATACAATAGGTTCATACATTGTTGAATCTGATTTTAATGAATCTCAAAAAGGAATATTGGTAAATGTAAAATCAACCGAGGGTAAAATTAAAAACCTAAACTGCAGCGGAATTATTGATTTGGCAAATAATAATGTAGATTTAGCTGTTAATTTTTCGCGTAGTGAAGTTGTTTCTTTTAAAGCACTCTTAAAAGATTATGTTTCGCTTTACGAAGGAAGGGCATCTTTAAGTGCCAACATAAAAGGTAGTATAGATAATCCTGAAATATATGGAAACCTTACTTTGGCCGATATACTTGCACGTGTAGAGTATTTAAAAACAACATACAGATTTAGCAACAACCTAAATTTTAATAAAAATATTATAGATATTGAGCCATTTAAAATTTTTGACCAGCAACGAAATGAAGCAAGCGTTAGCGGTAAGGTAACACACAATAATTTTTCAAACCTAAACTTTAATATAAATTTAAGCAGGTTTACAAATTTTGAAGTACTAAACACAACACCCAAAGACAATAATTTATTTTTCGGTAAAGCTTACGCAACCGGAAATGCTCAAATTACAGGTACAACCAATAAAATACAAATGGTTGTAAATGCAACCAGTAATAAAAACAGCAATATAGTCATCAATCCGTTTGCTTACTCTGACGATAACGGAGATAAAATTATTAACTTTATAAATTACTTCGATACATTGCCCGGAGAAATAAAAACTAATAAGCCTGTTCCGCTTGGTTTTGGTATAAAATTAAATTTAAGGGTAACACCCGATGCAGAAGTAAAAATGATTTTTGACCCTAATGCTGATGATAATATTAGAGCAGTAGGAGAGGGGAATTTAACACTTGAATTAACGCAAACAGGCGAATTTCTTATGAAAGGCAATTATTCGCTTACCAATGGAGATTACTATTTAACGGCAGCAAATGTTGTAAGTAAAAAGTTTAAGTTAAGGCAAGGCAGTACCATACAGTGGAGCGGAGACCCGCAAACCGGAAAACTTGATATAATTGGTTTTTACAGGCTAAGAACCACTATAAACGAAATTGTACGTTTGCCACAGGGTGCAAATGCGCAAAACCGAATTCCGGTTGAATGTATTATAAACATTAAAGGAACCGTAGAAAAACCTATTGTTGGTTTTGATTTAAATTTTCCGGAACTTGATAATTATGTTACAGGTACAGCAAGCAACGAGTTAAATGCAGTTATTGCAAATTTTAGAAGAGAACCCGATTTAATGAATCAGCAAATTTTGTTTTTACTTATTTCGGGCAGGTTTATTCCTTTAAATAACGATAATATAGCAAATCAAAGCGGAAACATTGGGCAACAAACCGTAAGCGATTTATTTACCAGCAGTGCATCGGGTTTGCTAAATGCCGTAATTCCTGATTTTGATGTTAGTGTTGATATGCTAAATGCAACCGACCCCACAAGAGGCCGTGCTTATTTACTTTCGGCATCAAAAAGGTTTTTAAACAACAGGCTCGAGGTGCAGGGGAGCTATGCAACTGATAACTCTCAAAATAATTTTATTGCAAGCTATAACATTGCAAAATCAGGTCGTTTAAAAGGCAGGGTATTCAACCGTAGCGGGCTTGATCCTATTTATAACCGAAATATAATTACTTCGGGTTTTGGTTTATATTACCGTAAAGAATTTGATAAATTGATAGAAATATTTATTAAACAAAATCAGTTTAGTTTTTAAAATTAAATTTATAAAATTTTTTTTATTTCATTTTTCTCTCACAAAATACATTTGTATTCCTCCTTTCCCACAGGCTGTTTTTGCCCTCCTCTAATTTTTTAAAAAGTATAAATAGGGTCATTATTTATAAAACCATCAAAAAAGACTACCACCCCATATAAAATTTTCAAAATTATTAGGGGGAACAAATCTGCTAACCAGAATCTTTTTCTTTAAGCCCAATGCATTTGCACGTTGCTTCAGCAGCTTTTCATCTTGAGGGGTAGCTGTTTCTTTCACTTCAATAGCAGTTTGTGATTTGAAGATAAAATCAATTTCCTGGCCGGATTTCTTTTGGTAATATTGCAATTCGCCAAGTGGTTTTAATTGTGTTGCAATGGCATTTTCAAATAATTGTCCGCTAGAAATTTGAACACCTGCCAACTCATTTAGTATTCCTGTATCAGCAAAATAAACTTTTGGCTGTGTTGAAATTTCTTTATCAATATTTTTAGTAAAGGGTTTTACCAAGTAAATAAAATAGGTATGCTCGAACAATTGTATATAACCTGCCAGTTTTTGACGATGAATACCACATATACTTCCTAATTTGGTATAATCAACTTTGCTTCCAACTCGTGCGCCAAGCAGCTTAGCTATTTTATAAAGGTCTTCACCTGCCGAGTAGTCAGAAAGCAGTTTTACATCTAACTCAATATAAGAATTGATAATGTCTCGTAGCAGTGCTTTTTTATCTCTTATCTGTTTTTGAAGCACTACTTCCGGAAATCCGCCAAAGCGGATATATTCTTCGTACAAATCTTTACAAATGTTGTACCATGCACCATTAAACTTTTGCCACGAAAACTTTTCAGCATGCATTATTTTGTTTTTTTTAAATTGTAAGAACTCTGCAAAACTGAGTGGATACATTTCAAAAATACGCTTACGACCTGCTAAACTCTCCGAGAAAAGGTTTTTCATGTAATAGGAACTGGAACCTGTTACAATAAACTTAACCTTGTAAGTATCATACACATACTTAATAAAACTGGGCAGGTTTGCAACTAACTGAATTTCATCTAAAGCAATAACGCAAGGTTTTGAAAAGTCTAATCCCATTAGCATTAATTCATCTAAAATACTTCGGTAATTTTGTCGGTTGAAAAGGCTTCTTATCTCAATTCGCTCACAATCTAAAAACAACTTATTGGAATGGGCAACATGATTTAATAAAAAATGAACGGCCGTAGTTTTTCCAACGCGTCTCATGCCTGTTATTACAGTTATCTGCTTGTTTTTTAAGTGAGGCTTCAATAGTTCAAATGAATATCTTGTTATCATATTTTATCACAAATATACATCAAATAGTACTACTTTTAGATAAAATAAATTTCTTTAAGTTAAATTAAATTTTAATTGCTTATGCGCTTAACTCACAAACCACATATCAATGTCGCCTTTATTTTTGGCATTTATTTTACCGCGGTATTCACACACAAATTCATTTTTAATTAATTCATACGTGGCTTTGCTGATATTGATTTTACCGGGTTCGCTGGCGCTTTCCATTCGGGCAGCGGTATTTACGGTATCGCCCCAAATATCGTAGGCAAACTTTTTAACACCTACAATACCTGCCACTACGGGGCCTGAGTGTATGCCGATGCGGATTTGAAAGCGGGCATCTTTTTGGTTGCGCATATAATCACGTATTTCGATGGCGGCTTTTGCAGCCCGCTGTGCATGCTCAGGGGTTTCGGCAGGCATACCGCACACGGCTAAGTAGGCATCGCCAATGGTTTTAATTTTTTCGAGGCCGTGTTTTTCAATGATGTTATCAATGGCGGTAAAGTTTTTATGAATTTCGGCTACCAGTTCGGTGGGCGAGA
>JBKBLB010000032.1:0-22893 GCA_046296495.1 Bacteroidia bacterium | reverse complement strand
CGAAAACGGGACTTATGCGGCTTTAAGGAACTTTGTCCTACAAAACGTTTGAGTTCTCCCGTTTTCTGTTCGGTTAATTTATTGTTTTTTTCTTAAATGCAAACTAAAGGCAAAACGTTATTGGGCATTGTAAAAAGACGTAAGTAGACAAATTGAATAGACAAAAAAAAATGAAGAAAAGATACTTTATCATTGCAGGACTAATTGCATCATTTGCAACAGGTTATTTCCTCAATACAGTTTTTGCACAAAAACCAAATAACAACACAGGAACAACTAAAACAGAAAAACTAAACAATATGAAATTAGGAGCTTTTTCAATCAGTCTGAGCGTAAAAGACTTGAAAACATCAAAAGAATTTTACGAAAAATTAGGTTTCAATGCTTTTGCAGGAAGTATGGAACAGTACTACATAATAATGAAAAATGACAATGCACTCATTGGACTTTTTCAAGGAATGTTTGAAGGCAACATTTTGACATTTAACCCAGGTTGGGATGAGAACGCAAACAACATAGAAAATTTTGATGACATTCGAGAAATTCAGAAAAAATTAAAAAGCAGTGGACTTAAAATTGCAAGTGAAGCTGACGAAAAAACCAAAGGGCCTGCAAGCCTTATGCTAACCGACCCTGACGGAAATGTGATTTTACTTGACCAACATCGTTAATACTAATCACATATGAAAGCAAACGGAAAAACTGTAAACGAAATTCTGACAAACCTTCCAAAAGACAGATCAGAACCTTTTAACAAACTACACGAAGTTATAGTAAAGAACCTGCCGGATGGTTTTGAAGCAACTATTAGTTATGGTGGTTTGGGATATGTTGTCCCTCATTCAATTTATCCAGCAGGTTATCATTGTAAACCAAGTGAACCACTACCATTTGCAGGACTTGCTTCGCAGAAAAATTCTATTAATTTTTACCATATGGGCATTTATGCTGACCCCAAATTATTGGAATGGTTCGTAACGGAATATCCAAAGCACACTAAGCAAAAACTTGATATGGGAAAAAGTTGTATTCGTTTTAAAAAGCTAGACGAAATTCCATACAAGCTTATTGGTGACTTAATGAAGAAAATAAGTGTAAAAGAATGGATAAATATTTATGAAAAAACAATGAAAAAATAGAACCAGAACCCACCAACATGCGTTTGGCGTCAGTTCTATAGCTATCGGACAGGGTGAAGCGCTTAAATTAAAGTGCAGTTTTTCAAATCAACTTTTGTGCAGGGTTGACATCTTTGTGCTCCGATCACGATAGCTATCGAGACACACTGCGCCAAGCGCCAAAACGTTGTAAGCAAACCTTTTCTCACCCTTAAAAAAGTTGAAAATAAAAATTAAACTTAAAAAAAGTGAAAATGTTAGGTTATATAGCCTTATGCGCATACTTATATACACATAAAATTTTTAAATCGACAAACTTCAATTTACGTTCTTTTTGATTATTGATTATTGCTATTTTGGGTTCAGGCAAAACTTAACATAAAAAATTTTTGTAATTGTAGTTATAGAAACTGCAATTCTTAACAATAACTACTGCTTACATAAATAAGTTTTGAGGTATCGTAACCAAGCTTTTTAGCTTTGCTTAAGCACGTTTGTAAATGTTCTTCAGGCATTACTTTATTTCTGCTCAAAACCCATAAAAAGTTTTTAAAAGTGCTGCCAACCAATGCATATTGATAGTTTACCGTATCAAGCTCAAAAATTAAATAAGGCGCGCCAAACCATCGCGAAAAATATACTTTTAAATAACCCATATTGCTTTTATAGGGCATTTTGGCAAAACCTTCAATTGCACTTTTTTTACCGGTTAGGCTGTCTTTAAATCCCTCATTATACACTTTTATTGTTCCGTTATTGTTTAAAATGTAAGTTGCTGTAAAACCAACAAGTCCTTTTTCCATGCCATGATTAAATCGGGCAATTTCGTACCATTTGCCGGTATAGTTTTGTAAATTAAACTGCTTTACGGTTTGGTTTTTTAATGCGTTTTTGGGTATGTAAGCACAAGCCGAATAAAAGGATATCAAAACAAAATAAATAAGGTTTTTGAAAATAATCATTGCATTTCTTTTGCTAAAAATTTGGCAGTATGGCTTTTTTTATTTTTTATTATTTCTTCGGGCGTTCCGGTACATAGTATTTCGCCTCCGTATTTTCCACCTTCAGGTCCTAAGTCTATTATATAATCGGCCACTTTTACCACATCTAAATTGTGTTCAATAACCAAAACCGTATTTCCTTTATTTACCAGTTCCTGCAACACTTCAAGCAGTACTTTTATATCTTCAAAATGCAAGCCGGTGGTGGGTTCGTCTAAAATATAAAAAGTATTTCCTGTATCTTTTTTGCTCAACTCCGAAGCTAATTTTACCCTTTGCGCCTCGCCACCACTTAATGTGGTGCTGCTTTGACCCAAATTTATATAACCCAAACCTACATTTTTTAGCGTAATGAGTTTTCTGTAAATTGAAGGTACTGCTTCAAAAAATTCGCAAGCATCTTCAACACTCATATTCAATACATCGTTAATACTTTTGCCTTTGTAGCGTATTTCAAGTGTTTCGCGGTTGTATCTTCGTCCTTGGCAAGTTGGGCATTGCACATATACATCGGGTAAAAAATTCATTTCAATGGTTTGCACACCGGCACCGTGGCAAGTTTCGCACCTCCCTCCTTTTACGTTAAAACTAAACCGCCCGGGTTTGTAACCTCTTATTTTTGCTTCGGGTAATCCCGTAAACAACGCCCTAATATCGCCAAAAACATCAATGTATGTAACAGGGTTGCTGCGTGGTGTGCGGCCAATGGGGCTTTGGTCAATATCTATTACTTTATCAATATGCTCAATGCCTTTAATACTTTTAAATGGCAAAGGTTTTTGTTTGCTGTTGTATAAATGTTGTTTTAAAGCAGGATAAAGCGTTTCGTTGATTAATGATGATTTACCGCTGCCACTAACTCCGGTTACACATATAAAAGTGCCAAGCGGAAACTTTGCCGTAACATTTTTAAGATTATTTCCGTTTGCACCGCTTAGTGTTAAATAATTGCCGTTTCCTTTTCTGCGCTTTGCTGGTATTTCTATTTTTTTTGTACCATTTAAATACTGTGCCGTAACAGAATGTTGGCTAATAAATTCTTTCCATGTTCCCTTGGCTGCAATATGCCCGCCATGTACACCGGCTCCGTAACCTAAGTCAACAATATAATCGCTTTCGGCCATCATGTCTTTATCGTGTTCAACCACAATAACGCTGTTGCCGCTATCGCGAAGTTCTTTTAACGATTCGATTAAACGGTTATTATCTCGTTGATGCAAGCCTATACTGGGCTCATCTAAAATATACAAAACACCAACCAGTTTTGAACCAATTTGGGTTGCAAGCCTTATACGCTGTGCTTCGCCACCACTAAGCGTATGAGCCGGAGAATTAAGCGTAAGGTAATTTATACCTACACCCAGCAAAAAACCCATTCGGCTGCGAATTTCTTTTAATATTTCGGCTGCTATGGTTTGCTGTTTAGGTGTAAGTTTTTCTTCAATATTGGTGAACCAATCTGCCAGTTGATTCAACTCCATGGCAGCAAGTTCTGCTATATTTTTATCGTTTATTTTAAAACAAAGCGACTCTTTTTTTAATCTGGCTCCATTACACTCGGGGCAGGCAGTTATGGTCATAAACTCTTCGGCCCACGTGGCTATACCATCGCTTGATTTTTCGTGGTAATGGCGATTAATAAATGGAATTAATCCTTCCCAGTTTGAATTCCAGTTTTGCGATGCGCCTGAGGCATAGGTGTACTTAACGGTAATTGGCTCATCGCTACCATAAAAAATAACTTTTTGTGCGACTTCGGGAATTTTTTCAAAAGGGTCGGCAAAGCTGAATTTGTATTTTTTGGCAATTTCGCGAAGTTGTAAAAATGTCCAAATTTCTCTTGGCTCGCCTAAAGGGGCAATGGCGCCTTTATTAATGCTTAATTTTTTATCGGGTACTATATTCTCTTCGGTAAGGCTGGTTTTTACACCAAGTCCATCGCATACAGGGCAGGCTCCGTAAGGCGAATTAAACGAAAATGAATTTGGTTGAGGTTCATCGTAGCTTATACCACTTTCCGGATCCATTAAAAATTTGCTGAAATAAAAGGCTTTGTTTGCATTATCGGGTTCAACCAAAAGCATGTTTCCTTTGCCAATTTTTAAGGCCGATTTTACACTTTCTGCAATTCTGAATCTTGCATTTGCTTTTGGCTCAATACGGTCAATTAAAACCTCAATATCGTGTATTTTATACCTATCGGCCTGCATTTTGGGCTTTATCTCAACTATTTCGCCATCGAGCCTTACTTTGGTATATCCTTGTTTGCGTATTTGCTCAAACAATTCGCGGTAATGCCCTTTACGGCCTTTTACAAGCGGAGCAAGTATGTATATTTTTTTACCTTCAAACTGCTCAATAATTTTTGCAATAATTTGGTCTTCGCTAAGCCTTACCATCACATTACCGGTAGTATGGCTATAGGCAACGCCAATGCGGGCGTATAACAACCTTAAAAAATCATAAATTTCGGTAATGGTACCAACTGTAGAACGTGGGTTTTTGTTTACGGTTTTTTGCTCAATTGAAATTACAGGCGAAAGTCCGTTTATTTTGTCAACATTGGGCCTTTGCATGTTGCCCACAAATTGCCTTGCATAAGCGCTAAAGGTTTCCATATACCTGCGTTGCCCTTCGGCAAAAATAGTATCGAAAGCAAGAGATGATTTGCCGCTACCGCTAAGGCCTGTAATGGTAACCAGTTTGTTGCGTGGAATATTTACATCAATATTTTTTAAGTTATGCTCGCGAGCGCCTAATACTTCAATAAATTCTTCTTCGCCAACACCGTTATTATTGCTCATTTAAAAATAAAATAGTACGCAATAATAAGCAACCCAAAGGCAAAAGTTGTTTTATAAAATTATAATAAAATTGATTTTATTTTTTAAGCAAGTCTCTAATCTCAGCAAGTAATGATTCGGTTGGTGTTGGTGCAGGAGGATCAGCAGGTGCTTCTTCTTCTTTTTTCTTTGTTTTATTAATTCCTTGTATAATTAGAAATAACACAAAGGCAATGATAACAAAATTTATAACTGCCGATAAAAAGCTACCATATTTAACAGCGCCAAAAATGGTTAGTTCTTCGAGCTTTGAAAGCTGAGCTGCCTCTAAGGCAGGTTTTAATAAAAGAGGTGTTATTACATCTTCTATTAAAGAGCTTACAATTTTACCAAAGGCACCACCAATAATAACACCAATGGCTAAATCAATTACATTGCCTCGCATGGCAAAAGCTTTAAATTCGCTGAGCATTTTTTTCATAATTGCTAAATTTAATTGTTTTACAAGTATCCTTTTATTTTGTACACAAACATACCAATAATTTCTTTAAAAAGATAAGTCCAATTTTCGAGGCCCCCATAAGTAGGTATTATGGTATTAATAATGGTATTTTTAGGCCTTATGCTTCTAAAATCGGTACCGTAGGGTGTTAGGTTTTTAAAGCCTGCTTTTTTGTAGCAGGCTATTGCCCTGCGCATGTGAAAAGCAGATGTAACTATTACATATTTTTTATCGGCCCAGTTTTCATCTTTTTTCTTTAATAACTCTCGAGTAAAAACTGCATTTTCATAAGTATTTATTGATTCGGTTTCAACCCAAATTGCACTATCGGGAATTCCGCAAAGCATTAAATAACGCTTTCCGATTATTGACTCTGGTTCGTTGTAATAAAATATACTGTCGGTACCGGCTGTGTAAATTATTTTATTTGAAACACCCCTTCTGTATAAGTCCAGCGTTTGCATTAACCTATCGTTTCCATCAGAAAAAACCGGACGCGGAACACCATCAATATTTTTTGTTGATGCAAAACCGCCTAATATTATGATGGCTTCGTGTTTGTCATTGGTGTTAATATTAACTCCTTCAATTTCCCAAATACCAATGGCATGTTGAGCAATATATGGATTGGTAAAAAATAATAGCAAAAATAAACCGGTATAAAAATGACTTTTTATTTTTAAGAATGCATAAAGCAAAAAATAAATAATAACCAAACTAACCGGAGCTACCAGCGGGTAAAGAATTTTTGAGAGTATGTAAAACATATCAGCTTATAAAGTGAGTTGTAATAACCAGCGCAATAATAATCCATATAAGTATTTCTTTTAAAACTGTTCTTTTACTACCTAAAAAGAAATACGCCATAAAATAAGATAAAGGTATAGATGCATAGCATAAACTTAAGCCAAAAAAATCGTCTTCAATAAATAAGGTAAGCACACTAAAAGCAACCATTAGTATAAGCATAATTATTAACCTACGGGTTTTTACGTTGTTTTTAAAAAAGTTTTGTTGAATGCCCAAATAACCTAAAAGGGTTACGGGAGCAATTATTAAAAACGATAGATTGGGTAAAAGTTTTATACTAAATGCTTTAAAATATGTTTTATAAAAGCTTTGTAAAACTGTTTCAATAAATAAATCAAAATAATTGAATAAATAAAATAGGCCTGCCAAAAAATACAGTGGTGTAATAATGCCAATTATTGAAACAAAAATATATCGAATTTTAAATCTTGTTAATGTAATAACTGAAAGCAAGATAAACGGCAACATTACAATTAAATCATAATTAAAAAGCAAAGCAATGCCCAGCATGGCGCCACTATCAAATACAGGAAGAATAGCGTTTTTGTGTTCATACAAAAAACATAAACGATAAACTAAAAAAATTAAAAAAGTGTTGCTTAAAAGTTGTGGCGTAAAATATAGCTGCTCTTTATAAATGCTGTTAAATATTACAAACATTAACCCAGGCAGGTAACTATGCTTGTAAAGTATTTGATGTTGCCTTGCTATTAAATTTACAAGCAATGCCTGTAAAAAAACAATAACCGTTGCAAGTAAATTACTTATCAAATCATAATTTTCAATTTGTTTTAATGCATTAAAAAGTAAAACCGATAAAGGAGCATTTGTATTAAACTGAAAATGGTAATCGTGTATGGCCGGATATACCCTTAGCAACATGGTAGCAGCCATTAACACAAACAAACTAAACAGGTTATTTTCTTTTAAGTACCTTAACACTTGGTTTTAAAATGTTATTCTCATTAAAGCAAATCGCTTATCTTTAATTGCACAAATTAATGCAGATTTAGCTGAAACCTGTTTATACTCACTTGGAATAATTGCTGCATTAACATTAGCATTTTTTAATAAAATACGACTGTCAAAATCTCCATTATAGCTTAATGATGAAAGCATTATATCATTTTCAGAGACATTGTCAACATTATATATAAAGTACAAATTATCGGTTGTTGGAATGGCTATATACGAAAGCAGGTATCCCCCATCATTTGCCGAAGTTTGATTCTTTTTTATCCAGTTTACTTGTTTTAAAGTTCCATCGGGGTTTATATTTAAAACAGGTGCTTCATCGTAATGATATATGGTTCGAGTAGTTGTTTGCGGAAAATTACCAACAAAATACGTGTAAACTTGCCTTGTTTGATAGTATTTTTCAATAAGAGCAATTATTCCGCCATCGCTTCTGGGAATTATTTTTCTAACGTAAAAGTCTGATAGGTCCTGACTTTTTTCGCCAAGTTTACCGGTAAAATTTTTAAAAAAAGTACTATATTCAATGGCGGTAAATGTTTTATTCTCCAACAGTCCGCTTGAAGAGTTAATTCTTAAAAAAAAATACCCTGACAAACCTTTTACTCCCGGTTGAGCATAAGTACCAAACACGTTAGTTGTGCCATTAAAATTATTTATTGCAATTGTTAAATCTTCAATAAAAATATTTTCATCGTTAATGGCATATTGCAACATACGGTTGGTTAAAGGGTTGTAGCCATATACAAAAAAATCTCTTGGGTCTGTTTTCTTTTTTTCGGCACCTTCCTTCGGAAAATCTACAAGCACAAAGGTTTCGGCATTATTGGTAACCTCGTAGTTTGTTATAAAAATATCTTTATAAAAACGGTTTAAATTAAATTGCTTAGCATAGATTTGGCTCAATTGCCTGTCAAAAGTCCAAAGATTTAAAATGCCAATGTTTTGACTTTTGGTTAAAAACATTAACGAAATATAATTTTTATTGCTGCTAGTTTTTATTTGAATGTGGCGTTTATCAATATAGTTTTCGTTTGGTATCGACCCTAAAACTGCAGGTAAACCAACTGGTTTAAGGTACTCGTCAATTTTTTGAACCAAAACATCAATATTACCTGACGTATTGTTTTTGGCCGTTAAAAAAGCATAAATATTGTTTTCGATTAATAAAACCCTTTCTACCAAACCATTAATGCTTAATGTTAAATTTTGAGATATTTCAAGCGTTAAATTCGATTTATATTTTTCAATGGTTAAGCCGGTTTCAAACTCTGTATCGCGGCAACGTAATAAATAAATGCCCGATGTATTTTCGCCAAGAATTTGCGTGTAAAGTGTTTTGGGTTTTATTTTTTGGGCATTGCTCCATTCTATAGTTTGAGCCAAATTTGTAGTAGGTTCAAACAAAAAGAATATAAAAAATATGCAAATAATTGCTCTTAACATATTAGTTTGCAATAAAACGTATAATTAACTGATTTTTGTTATCAAAATTACATGGCAAAACCATTTATTACTAAAAAAAGTGCCGAAAAAGCTGTGCTTGTGGGTGTAATGCAAGGCAACCAAAAAGAAGAACAAGCGATTGAATATTTAGCCGAACTTAATTTTTTGGCTCATACCGCAGGTGCCGAAGTAGTGAAACAATTTTTACAAAAACTGCCTTATCCAAATCCAAGGTCTTACGTAGGTTCAGGCAAACTTGAAGAAATTGAAGCTTATGTTAAACAACACGAAATTGATATGGTTATTTTTGATGACGAACTTTCGCCTTCGCAAATTAGAAACTTAGAGCAAACCATAAAATGCAAAATACTTGATAGAAGCAACCTTATTTTAGACATTTTTGCATCGAGGGCGAGAACTGCACAGGCAAAATTTCAGGTAGAACTTGCACAGGCACAATACTTGCTGCCAAGGCTTACACGTATGTGGACACACCTTAGCAAACAAAAAGGCGGAATTGGCATGAAAGGCCCTGGCGAAACTGAAATTGAAACAGATAGGCGTGCCTTGCGAAATAAAATTACCAAACTTAAAGAACGGCTTGCCATTGTTGACAAACAAGCCGAAACACGCAGAAAAAACCGAAGCGAAAAGCTGCGGGTAGCATTGGTTGGATATACCAATGTGGGCAAATCAACCCTTATGAATTTAATTAGCAAAAGCGATGTTTTTGCCGAAGATAAACTATTTGCCACTTTAGACAGTACTGTAAGAAAAGTAGTTTGGGATGATGTAAGTTTTTTGCTAAGTGATACAGTTGGTTTTATAAGAAAGTTGCCACATCAGTTGGTTGAGTGCTTTAAAAGCACTTTAGATGAGATACGCGAAGCTGATTTGTTGTTGCATGTGGTTGATGTTAGCCAAACTTCATTTGAAGAAAAAATTAATGTAGTTACCGAAACACTTAAAGAAATTGAAGCAGGCAATAAACCTATTTTAATTGTTTTTAACAAAATTGATAAGCTTGAAATTCCTGAAGAACTTAAAGAAGAATACAACAACAAAACCTACTTAAACTACCTTAAAAATACCTGGATGGGTAAAGATAATGCTCCTTGTGTTTTTATTTCGGCAACAAACAAAACAAATATCGAGGAGTTGAGAAAAAAAATAACAGAACAACTTCAGCAAATTCAACAGGCTAAAGGTATTGTTAAAGTTCAATAAAGGTTATCTTATAATTAACCTTCTAAAACTTTTTTCAACTTTAAATTTTAATGTGCCAACTTTAAAATTGCGTTCGTTAAACTTCATTATTTTACCATCAATTACAGCTTCTTTACAATCAAAAGGAAGGCCATGAACTACCACCGAAAAGTTTTTATAAGCAGTTTCAAAATTACCATCGCAAATATGTGTAATTAAAAAGTTTTGTCCTTTGCCCTGAGTATAAAACCTATGCACATTCGAGTATCCGAATTTATAACCGTAGTTATCTCCGGCATCCTCATACAAATAACTTATTACTTCGTTATCTTTAACGAAATAAACATGTAGGGTTTGCTCTGTAATTTCTACTTCTCCAACAAATTGCATTTTTGGGTAATGCGGTATTACGGCACCTGCTCTAATAAATAAAGGAATACGGTCTATGGGACAAGTAACTTTTATTTCAACTCCGCCTTTGTAACAATGATCGTTCCAATAATGATACCAGTAGCCTTTTGGCAAATAAACAATACGTTCATTTACACCTTCAGAAAGAACCGGGCACACAAGCAAGTGGTCGCCAAAGGCAAACTCATCCATTCTAAAATGCGTTTCAGGGTCGGTTTGATCCAAATAAACCAAAGGCCTGATAACAGGTGTACCTTTAGTACTATGTTGCCAAAAAGATGTGTATATGTAGGGCAGCAATTGATACCTTAAGTAAATAAATTTTTTAACAATAAATTCGTATTTGCTGCCAAAGCTCCATGGTTCTTGGTCTTTTTTGGTATCGTTGCCGGAGCTGTGGGTTCTGAAAAAAGTATGAAAAGTAGCTAACTGAATCCATCGGGTATAAAGTTCTCCATCGGGGTCTCCAATAAAACCGCCAACATCGCTTCCGGAAAATGAAATGCCCGAAACAGCCAAACGCTGGCATTGTATATTGGCAATCCACAAATGCTCCCAGGTAGATGTATTATCTCCCGTCCACACACTTGAGTAACGCTGAGCGCCACTGTAGCAAGAACGAGTAATTACAAATGGCCTTTTAGGCATTAAAAACTTTTTTAGTCCATGATAGGTTGCCCTTGCCATTTGCATGCCGTAAACATTATGTGCTTTACGATGGCTGCATTCGTTACCATCGTAATTGTGGCGAACATCTTCCGGAAAAGTGCCAATTTCAAAAACTGCCGGTTCATTCATATCATTCCAAACGCCCCTTACACCCGTTTCAATTAACCCTTTAAATAAACCACTCCACCATTCGCGAACTTCGGGGTTTGTAAAATCCGGGAAATGACATTTGCCCGGCCAAACATCGCCTTCCATTAAAGTTCCATCGGCACGTTTACAAAAATAATCGTATAAAATTCCTTCTTGCCATACCCAATAATTTTTATCAATTTTTATTCCCGGGTCAATAATTACAACAACTTTAAATCCTTCTGCTTCTAATTCCTGTATCATGCGTTTAGGGTCAGGAAAATGCTCTTTGCTCCAAGTAAAACACCTAAAGCCATCCATATAATCAATATCAAGATAAATTACATCGCAGGGAATTTTTCTTCTTCTAAATTCTGATGTAATTTCTTTTACCTTACTTTCAGGATAGTAGCTCCATTTACACTGATGATAGCCTAAAGCCCACATAGGTGGTAATTCATGAACTCCGGTAAGGCTTCCGTATTGTTCTGTTACTTCGGTTAAATCAGGCCCGTAAATAAAGTAATAATTCATTTCTCCACCACGTGCCCAAAAACTGCATACATCGTGCTTTTCTTTACCAAAGTCAAATATTGTTCTAAATGTATTATCAAAGAAAATACCGTAAGCCTGAGTACCTTTACTGTGCATACCAATATAAAAAGGTATGTTTTTATAAATCGGGTCCTGATCTTTTTTAAAGCCGTAAACATCGGCACCGTAGTTCTCAAAATATTTTCCTCTCAGGTTACTTTCGGTAGGCTTATCACCTAAGCCAAAAAAATATTCATCGGGTTGAATTTTTTTACTGCAGTAATTAATTTTTCCGCCTTTTTGTAGGTAATGCTGCCAATGAAAACCTTGCTCTTCATCAAGAATTATGTTTCGGTTAATATCGTATAAAGTAACTTTTAGGTTTTCTTTGCTTATGTTACAAATTATGCTTAGTGTTTCAATTTCGTAGTAATCGTCAAACTCATTAAAATCAAGTTTTACTATTTTTTCTTCAAAGTATTTGCTTACGGCATACGAAAAATCTTTTATAAAAAAACCATCGGCAGCATATCTAAAGCGAATAATTTTATCGGTAAATACTTTTAGTTCTAAAATGGTTTCTGATGTATAAAAATAATAGGTGTTTCCTTCTTTGCTAACCTCTGTAATATTGTCGGGGTAATACTTGATGGAATACTTTGAAACGGCCTGCATAAAATTTGATAATAAATTAATTTTAATGTTGCTAAACTAATATTTATTTTGTGCAAGTACTTATAAATTTATCAATTGCTCACTTGTGACTGATTTTAAGCCTAAAATATTGATGTTTGGTTGGGAGTTTCCACCGGTAATAAGTGGCGGCCTTGGTGTTGCTTGTTTAGGTTTATGTAAAGCATTGGCCCCATTGGCTTCGAGCCTAAAAATGGTTATACCCAAAAGCACTCCTGATTTTAAACTGCAAGGTATTGATTTAGTAGGCCTGAATGCTTTTACAAAAGATGAATTGCTGGAAATGTTTAAAGGTTCAAATCCGGTATTAGATGTTTTTACCATACCGTTTGAACCAATTTTTCCGTATGATAACGTTTCGGACAGTGAGTTTATAAAAGAATCGTTTTATGACACTTTTTACAACGATATAAACCCATTTGATATAACAGATTTATATGGCGGAGATGTTGTAAGAAAGGTGGTTGAGTTTGCAAGAATTTCGGTTCAATATGGCTTAAAACAAGATTTTGATGTAATACATGCACACGATTGGATGACTTTTTTACCTGCCATGCAACTAAAAAAACTAACAGGTAAACCCATGGTGGTTCATATACATTCTTTAGAATACGATCGTGCCGGAGAACATAGTAAAAATTGGGTGTGGGAACTTGAAAGACGTGCAATGGAAATGGCTGATGCAATTATTCCGGTAAGTCATTATACAGGTTTTATATGCCAAAAATATTACGGGGCTGATGGTGCAAAAATTTATCCTGTACATAATGGTATTGAACCGATTGTTAAAACAGTGCGAAAAAGTCCTTTCAGGCAAAAAGTAGTTATATTTTTTGGAAGGGTAACCATGCAAAAAGGCCCTGAGTATTTTGTTGAAGCAGCAAGGTTGGTTTTAAAATATCATAACAATGTAAAGTTTGTAATGGCCGGTAGTGGCGATATGCTTAGGCCAATGATTTTAAAAACTGCACAGTACAACATGGGCGATAAATTCTTTTTTACCGATTTTTTAAATAAAAAACTATTGAATGATGTATTGGCAATTAGCGATGTGTATTGCATGCCAAGCGTAAGCGAACCCTTTGGATTAAGCGCTGCCGAGGCTGCACAATATGGCATACCAACCATCATATCTAAAACAAGCGGAGTGGCAGAAGTATTAAACGGCAGTTTAAAATTTGATTTTTGGGATATAAACAAATTTGCACAATACATATTAGCAGCATTAGAGATGGATGGCCTAAGGCAAGAAGTAGTTACCAAAAATTATGAAAGCTTAAAACATATAACATGGCACCATGCAGCAGAAAAAGTTATTTCGGTTTATAAAAAATTAATTAAATAAATATGCCTTCAGTTGTTTTTTATTTTCAGGTTCATCAGCCTTATCGCATAAAACATTATTCGTTTTTTGATATTGGCAACAACCATCATTATTTTGATGATGATAAGAATAGAGCCATTTTAAATAAGGTTGCCGATAAGTGTTACATACCCGCTAACAACCTTATGCTAGATTTGATTAATAAATACAATGGCAAATTTAAAATCAGTTATTCAATAAGTGGAGTTGCTTTAGAGCAATTTGAAATGTGGAGACCCGATGTATTGGAATCTTTTAAAAAATTGGCTTCAACCAAATGTGTTGAGTTTATTGGCGAAACCTATTTTCACTCATTATCGTACCTATACAGCAAAGATGAATTTAATAAACAGGTTACGCAACATAAACAATTGATAAAAAAATTGTTTAAACAAGAGCCAAAAGTTTTTAGAAACACCGAACTGATATATAATAATGAACTTGCTTGGTATATTGAACAACTGGGTTATAAAGCCATTATTTGCGAAGGTACCGACTTTTTACTTGGCAGCAGGTCGCCAAATTTTATGTACAAAGCTCCCAATGTATCTCATATAAAAAGTTTACTTAAAAACTATAAACTTAGCGATGATATTGCATTTAGGTTTAGCGATAAAAATTGGAGCGAATGGCCTTTAACTGCCGATAAATTTGCAAGTTGGGTTCATACAACTGCCGGATACGGAGAAGTAATAAACCTATTTATGGATTATGAAACCATTGGCGAACACCAGTGGGCAGAAACAGGTATTTTTAGTTTTCTTGAACACTTACCCGAATACATTTTAAAACATCCTGATTTTGATTTTTTAACCGTTGGAGAAGCTGCTGACCGATATGAAGCAAGAGATATTTACGATGCTCACAATTTTATAAGTTGGGCTGATACCGAAAGAGATTTAAGCGCATGGATAGGTAACCCCATGCAAAACGAAGCAATTGCTAAAATTTACGATTTAGAAAATGCCGTTTATGATGCTAAAGATAAATATTTGATAGATGTTTGGCAGAAAATGCTTACCAGCGATCATTTTTATTATATGACCACCAAGTTTTGGGCCGATGGCGATGTACATAAATACTTTAGCCCTTACGATAGCCCGTATGATGCCTATGTATATTATATGAACTCTTTGGCCGATCTTAAATTAGAAATTGAAAAAAAGCCAATGCCCAAACTGAGGAAAAAATAGATGTTAAGTCATCAGTTTGGGAAAGAATACTAAAGTGGCTTAACATAATTTAATTGAGGTTTTTAGTAATAAATAAAATTAATTTCTTGTAAATGGTTATAATACCGATTATTAAGCCTACCTTTGTGGCTTAACAATTCGTACTTTGAAAACATTTGATGATTTAGGCGTAGAAACGTCCATCCTTAATGCGATTAAGGAAATGGGTTTTGTAAACCCAACGCCTATACAGGAGCAGTCCATTCCTGTATTTTTAGAAACCGGACGAGACATTTTAGGATTAGCCCAGACGGGAACCGGTAAAACAGCAGCTTTTGGCTTGCCAATTGTTCAGTTAATTCAACCAAACACCAGCCATCCTCAGGCGCTTATTATTTGTCCAACAAGAGAACTTTGCTTACAAATAAGTAAAGATTTAACCAATTTCAGCAAGCATAAATTTGGTATCAGTATAGTTGCCGTTTATGGTGGAGCAAGCATTGAAAAACAAATTTCTGAGTTAAAACGTGGTGCTAATATTATTGTAGCCACTCCGGGCAGGCTTATGGATTTAATGAGTCGCAAAGCTGTTAATATAAAACAGGTAAGCTATGTTGTGCTTGATGAAGCCGATGAAATGCTGAATATGGGCTTTGAAGAAGATGTAGAATACATTTTATCTCATACACCTGCAAGCAAACGTGTATGCCTTTTTAGCGCAACCATGCCAAAAGAGATTAGAAAGATTGCCGACACTTACATGAACGAACCTTTTGAAATTACGGTAGGTAAAGCAAATACTGCAAATCAAAATATTACCCATCAGTATGCTGTGGTTCATGCAAAAGACAAGTATCAAGCCTTAAAAAGATATGTTGATTTTTACAGCGATAACATATATGCCATTATTTTCTGTAAAACAAAAAACGAAACTCAGGAAATTAGCGACCAATTGATAAAAGACGGTTACAATGCCGATTGCTTGCATGGCGATTTAAGCCAAGGACAAAGAGAAAAAGTAATGAACCGTTTCAGGCATCACGCAATTAAAATATTGCTTGCTACCGATGTGGCTGCTCGTGGTATAGATGTTTCGGGGCTTACACATGTAATACATTACAACCTTCCGGATGATATTGAAAACTATACCCACCGAAGCGGACGTACTGCACGTGCAGGTAAGTTGGGAATATCGTTTACACTGCTTAACATGCGCGAAGGTGGAAGACTTAAAGATATAGAAAAACTCACAAATATTAAGTTTGAGCGTGTACTGATACCTAGTGCAGAACAGGTAAGAGATAAAAAATTACTTGCATTTACCGATACCATTATAAATACAGAAATTGAGGAACATATTTTTGATGAAAAAGTTGTTGCTGCATTCCAATCATTAATGGAAATGCCGCACGAAGAGTTGGTGCAAAAAATACTTAGCCTTGAAATGCGAAGATTTAATGCCGACTTTTTAAATGCCCCTGATTTAAATGTAAATGAAAAACAAGCTAAAATGACGGGAAGTTCTTCGGGCAGCGGAAAACGAATTTTTGTGAGCCTAGGCAAAAAAGATGGTTTTGATATAAGAAGTTTTAAAGATTGGGTTGCTGAGTTAAGCAATTTAAGTTATAAAAAACTTCATGTTGATGTAAGTGGCGTTTACAGTTTTGTTGAAGCTGATGAAGAATTTAGCGACCAAATAATAGAAGCCCTTAACGGACAAACTTACAAAGGCAGAACTGTAAGAGCCGAATATACCAACGACAAACCTGAAAGAAGAAGCAGTGGAGGAAGAAGTAATAACGACAGAAGGCCGCAAAGAAGAGAATCATCAGGCAGTGGATCTAGAGGACGAAAAGACTTTGACAGCAGCAGTTATGGAAATAACAGCAGAGCAAAGCGCAAACAATTTTCGGGTCCTCGAAGTAAAGATTATTAACCAAAAATTTTGTTAGGAGCTTTTACCGAAGCTCCTAATTACTTAGGATTATATTTTAGTTCTAACTTTTAAATTTGAACCTATTCATATATTCATATCCGGTTGTAAAATTTCAGAATCAATTAAATTGATAAGCAATAGTTAACATTTGCTTAACATTGCAATGATTGTTTTAAAATACTTTTGCATTAAATTTTAATTCATGAAAAAAATAATTACAACCATTTTGTTTTCAGCATTTTGCTTTATTGTAAACGCTCAATTTTCACCAAATAATGTTGTTGTTTTAAGGGTTGGCGATAGTGTGGCCACATTAGCGAATACAGGTAATCCTTTAGTTTTACAACAATATACTACATCAGGTGCTTTGGTAAATATGACCTACTTACCCCGTACCGGAACAAATGCTGTATGTTTAAGCGGTACAGCAACTTCTGAGGGTGCATTAACACTTTCAAACGACAGAACTTCATTGAATTTAATTGCCTACAGGGTAACACCACCACATTCAGCCTCTTTAACATCAACAGCATCTTCCACTATAAATAGGGCTTTTGTTATGGTAAATGCAAGTGGTGTAACATCAATTCCATCCGTTACAGCCTCATCATTTTCTGCAAATAACCCTCGAGCAGCATTTGCAAACGGCACAAACTATTATGCAGTTGGAGCAAATACCGGAGTTGTTATGGGAACTAACTCAACCAATTTAGACACTGTAATTTCAAGTACTGTAACTAATTTAAGAAATATTGATGTTTTTGCAGGTCAATTGTTTTATAGCACTGGTTCGGGAACGAGGGGAATTTATAGAGTAGGCAATGGAATACCAACAACTAGTGGACAAGTTGCTACTGTATATATAAGTACAGGTAGTTCAGCAAGCCCTTATGCATTTGCATTTAATAACGATACAAATATTTGTTATATAGCCGATGATCGAGCTGCAGGCTCTGGAGGCGGGATTCAAAAATGGGTTAGAACCGGAACTGTTTGGAATTTGGTTTATACTTTGCAAACAGGAGGAACCAGCGGTGCAAGAGGTTTAACCGTAAACTGGAATACCGGATCGCCTACTTTATTTGCCACTACAAGTGAAACAAGAAACAGACTAATCAGAATCATTGATACTGGTGCATTATCACTTCACTTTACTTTGGATACAGCCGCAGTAAATACTGCATTCAGAGGTGTAACATTTACTCCTGGCTCAAACCCATTACCGGTTAAATTTGGTTCAATTAATATACAAAAAGTAAATGATAACAATGCCGTTGAGTTATTATGGAGTACATTGACAGAGATAAACAACAGCCATTTTGAAATTGAACGCAGTTTTGATGGTGAAACATTCGAAGCCATTGCAACCATTAAAGGCAAGGGTAATTCAAACAAACTAAACCTTTATAGTTTTATTGACCCTAATACTCGTTCAGCCTATTATCGAATAAAGCAAGTTGACTTTGACGGTAATTATGAATATAGTAAAACCATGTTTATTAGTTTTGATGAATTTAAAGTAGTTGTTTCTCCAAACCCGTTTGATGGAAACATATCTGTTTCGAACAATAAAACTGAAAAGCTAAACGTAAAAATAATTGATTTGAACGGCAGAATTTTATTTGAAACATTTAGCAATGAGCCAAACTTTATGATTAGCACTGATTTTATGCAAATAGGTATTTATTTAATACAGGTAAGCAACGGTGTTGAAACACAAGTAAAACGTATCATTAAAAAGTAAAATAATTTTATGCATTAAATAACTAAGGGCGGCCGCGTAGCGGCCGCCCTTAGTTATTTTAGCCTATTTTCATTACCTTTGCGTCTTCAATGTCAACACATACAACTACAAAAAATTCAGCCTATTATATTCAGCTTGAAGATAAATTCGGAGCGCATAACTATCATCCAATACCGGTTGTAATAGAAAAAGGAGAGGGTGTTTATGTTTGGGATGTTGAAGGAAAACAATATCTTGATTTTTTAAGTGCATACAGTGCCGTAAACCAAGGGCATTGCCACCCAAAAATAATTCAAGCTTTGGTTCAGCAGGCACAAAAACTTACGCTAACAAGCCGAGCTTTTCATAATAATTTACTTGGCGAATACGAAAAATACATCACTGAACTTTTAGGCTACGATAGGGTTTTACCCATGAATACAGGCGTAGAAGGTGGCGAAACTGCCATAAAACTGGCAAGGCGCTGGGGTTATGTAATTAAGCAGATAGAAGAAAACAAAGCCGAGGTTTTGTTTGCCGAAAACAATTTTTGGGGAAGAACATTATCTGCCATAAGCAGCAGTACCGATCCATCAAGTTACGCAAAGTTTGGTCCATATATGCCCGGTTTTGGTATTATACCTTATAACGATTTAAGTGCACTTGAGGAAAAACTTAAAAGCAACAAAAATATTGTAGCTTTTATGCTTGAACCTATTCAAGGAGAAGCAGGTGTGGTTGTTCCAAGCGAAGGCTATTTAAAAGGTGTAAGAGCATTATGTACCAAATATAATGTGTTGATGATTGCCGATGAAGTTCAAACAGGTCTTTGCAGAACCGGAAAAATGCTTGCATGTGATTACGAAAATGTAAAACCCGATATTTTAATTCTTGGTAAGGCTTTATCCGGTGGAACCATGCCTGTTAGTGCTGTGTTATCAAGCGATGAGATAATGCTTACAATAAAACCCGGAGAACATGGAAGCACTTATGGCGGCAATCCTTTAGCCTGTGCAGTTGCTATGGCTTCACTGCAAGTATTGGTTGATGAAAAATTAGCTGACAATGCAATAGAAATGGGTGAATACTTTAGAAATCGAATGCAGCAGTTAATGCAAAAAACAAACCTTGTAACAACAGTAAGAGGTAAAGGACTTTTAAATGCCATAGTTATAAAACCCTTTGGTAACAAAACAGCCTGGGATGTATGCATAGCTTTAAAAGAATACGGCTTGTTGGCAAAACAAACACATGGTGATATTATAAGATTTGCGCCACCACTTGTAATAAACCGAAAACAAATGGAGCAAGCCTGCAATATAATTGAGCATACCATTTTAAACATGCATTTATAATTTTATGAGAAAACTGATAGTTATAATATTAACAGTATTTACGTTATTTAAATTATGGCTATGGTATTCTCATAATTTTGTTCTTTATAAGGTTATAAAAGGTACTTTGCTGAGCGGTAAATTAAGCCCTGATATTGATGAACTGAAGTATTTTGCATTTAATAAAATTGAACCCCAAAAACCAATACCCTGGACTATCTCGGTTTATTATAATACCATTCAACCAAATGACACATTATTAAAAAAATCAGAGCAGTTTGAAACTACCGCGTTATTAATAATTGAAAACGACAGTATTTTATTTGAACGCTATTTTGAAGACTACAATGCCAAAGACGTTAGCAACTCATTTTCAATGGCTAAAAGTTTTACATCGGTATTAATAGGTATTGCATTAAAAGAAGGCTTCATTACAAGTATTGACAATCCTGTCGCAAATTATATAGAAACCTACAACAAAGAGCCATTCAATAAAATAACCATCAGGCATTTGCTTACCATGAGCAGTGGCTTACATTTTAACGAGAGTTATTTAAGTCCATTAAGCTGGCCTGCAGTTGCATATTATGGCAGCGATGTAAATAATACCGTATTAAATCCTGAATTTGAAACTGAACCGGGAAAATACTTCAGGTATAAAGGCGGTGATACGCAATTGCTCGGAATAATTTTAAAAAAAGTAACCGGTAAAACAGTAAGTGCATTTGCTTACGAAAAATTATGGAGTAGAATTGGCGCAGAAGATACTGCTTACTGGAGCCTTGATAAACCAAATGGCATGGAAAAAGTTAGTTGCTGTTTTTATGCCACAGCTCGCGATTTTGCTCGATATGCCAAACTAATGATGAACTTTGGACGTTGGAATAATGATACCATACTTGATAGTACATTTGTAGCTGAAAGTATTTTACCTGCAACATACCTACTAAACAAAGATGATGAGCCAACATGGCAATACGGCTATCAATGGTGGTTAATGAAACACAATGGATATGATATTTTTTATGCAAGAGGAATAAGGGGGCAATATATTTTTGCAATTCCAGAAAAAAATATCATCATGGTAAGGTTGGGACATAAAAGAGCAAGCAAAGCCGGAGATAAAACTCCTGAGGATGTTTATATTTACTTAAATATGGCTTTACAGCAAAGTGATGAAAAGGCTAAACTTTTGCAGGCTGATTAAGCATACTGTTTTTTCGGCCATATAAAAAGTAAATAAACAAACCTAAAATAAGCCAACTGCCAAAACCAATCCAATTACTTATTGCCAATTGAGTCATTAGGTAAAAATTGCTTAATAAACCGGCAACCGGTATTAAAGAATAATTGTATAAATAGGTTCTTACGGCAACAAATCCACTTACTGCAATAAAAATCCAATTTGGTAAATTATGCCATCCGCCTTCCATTATATAAAAGTCAATAAAATCATAACGGTGGGTATAGTACATGGCAAAACATGATGAAATAAACATAATAGGTACAATATACTTACCATTAATGTAAGGAACTCTAAAACCCGTATGGTATTCGTTTTTATGACTTTCCATTCTTATAACGCCTGCATTTACCAATACAAAAGCAAACAAAGTTCCAATACTGCTAAGGTCTGTTACTTCTTTTAAGTTCATAAACAATGCCGGTACGCTAACCAAAACTCCTGTAATAATGGTAGCAAACCAAGGAGTTTTATATTTTGAATGAATGGCACTGAATTTTTTCGGCAACAATCCATCACGACTCATGCTCATCCATATTCTTGGTTGCCCGTTTTGAAAAACAAGCAATACACTAGCCATAGCTATTATGGCACTTATGGCAACCAGCCAGCTCATATAATTTACCCCTACCTTTTCAAAAACAAATGCCAGTGGATCGCCCACACCAAGCTCCTTATATGTTACCATTCCCGTAAGAACAAGTGCAATAAGTATGTAAAGTACGGTACAAATTACCAACGAATATATCATGGCTTTGGGTAAATCTTTTTTTGGATTTTTACATTCTTCAGCTGTTGTTGCAAGTGCATCAAACCCTATATAAGCAAAAAATACCGATGATACACCCCTCAATACTCCTTGCATGCCATTAGGAGCAAATGGACTCCAGTTTTCGGGGTTTACATAAAATGCACCCACAATAATTACTAAAACAATTACCAGTAATTTTATACCTACCATCATATTGCTGGCAGTTTTAGTTTCATGCACACCACGATAAATTAATGCAGTAATTAAAAAAACAACTGCTAGTGCCGGTAAATCAAGTATTGTTTTGAAGCCAAATATTTGGGGTGCATTTTCCCAAGCTAAATATGCTTCTTTCTCGGCTTCGGTAAGATTAATTAAATTTACAGCAGTTCCTAACTCGTTATATGTTCTGCTGGCTGTAAAATAATCAACTGAAAAATATGAAGGAATTTTCCAGCCTAAGCCTGCCATTAAATGCGTAAAATAATCGCTCCAACTAATGGCAACCACAATATTACCTATAGCATACTCAACAATTAACGCCCAACCAATTATCCATGCTAAAAGTTCGCCAAATGCAGCATAAGCATAAGTGTAAGCACTACCGCTTATTGGAATTACGCTTGCAAATTCGGCATAACACATGGCACTAAAACCACAAGCAATTGCAGTAAAAACAAAAAGCAAAATTACTGCCGGGCCTCCGTTAAAACTTGCATTTCCTATAGTGCTAAATATACCGGCACCAATTATAGCAGCAATACCCATTGCTGTAATATCTCTTAGCCCAAGTGTTTGTCTCAGTTTATGTTGCTGCGCTTGTTGCTGATAAAGTATATCGCTTACATTTTTTTTTCTGAATAGGTTGCTCAATTTTAAAAAAAATTATTAAAGCGAACGTAAGAATAGGAAATTACATTTCAAAACAACAAGGGTATTAAAACCAGATTGGGGAAACTATTTATTAATAATTTTCAATAGCGTCCTAAACGTTTAAAAAAGAAAGAGAAGTTTTTATCCTCATTGTTACCTTTGAGGTTCCACAAAATCCCCCCCCTTCTAATGACAAATGTAACGCTGTTTTCACAAATTAT
>JBKBLB010000031.1:0-26056 GCA_046296495.1 Bacteroidia bacterium | reverse complement strand
GCCCAATATCATCCCACAAACAGAAATTAAAAATTACCTCTAAAAGTGTGGTGCACGCCCAAAAAATTAAAAAATTCAAAATCAGTTTGTTATGACTTATAGGTGTCAAACTCGAGAAAAAGCGAACAGAAACGTTCGTTTAAAATTTTATTTTCAGAGTAAATTAAATATTAAAAATTTTATTAGCGTTGTTGGTTGTTACTTCAGCAATTTTGGCAATACCACATTTTTTAATTTCGGCTAATTTTTTAGCAACTTCAAGTAAATAAAAACTTTCGTTTCGTTTGCCACGATAAGGAACAGGTGCCAAATATGGCGCATCGGTTTCTAAAACTATATGCTCCAAGTTAATATTTTCAATTGCTTCCTGAAGACCGCTGTTTTTATAAGTTAAAACACCTCCAATACCCAATAAAAAACCTAAATCAACAATTTGCTTAGCCTGTAAGGCGTTTCCACTAAAGCAATGAAAAATACCTCTTAGTTTAGCATGTTTCATTTCGTGCAAAATAGCAATACAATCATCAGTACTGTTACGCGAATGAATTACAATTGGTAAATCTAATTGTATTGCCCATTGAATTTGCTTTTTAAATGCATCAATTTGTTGATCTTTAAACTCGGTGCTCCAGTAATAATCGAGTCCAATTTCGCCAACTGCATAGAACTTTCGTTTTTTAAACCATTTTTGAATTTGAAACAAATGGGCTTCAACATCACTGTTTACAGAGCAAGGATGCAAACCCATCATTGGAAAGCAGTTTTCAGGGAAATCCCAAACCAAGTTTAGCATTTGTTGTATGGTTTCGGTATCAACATTTGGCAAAAAGAATTTTGTTATGCCATTGTTAATTGCTTTTTCTACAACCTGCTTTCTGTCGTTATCAAATTGTTTAAGGTAAAGGTGGGTGTGGGTATCAACAAACTGCATGGGTATAAGTAAAATATTGGTTCAAGGCAATTACAAACCTAAACCAGATTCATTTTTATGCGTTTGCCAATTTCTTCCATATCGGCACGAAACTTTTTATCGGTTTCCATTAAATCGTTAACGGTTTGGCAGGCGTGTATTACGGTGCTGTGATCGCGGCCACCAAAATGCATACCAATGGTTTTTAGGCTGCTTTTGGTTAAATCTTTAGCATAATACATGCTTATTTGCCTTGCCTGCACAATTTCGCGTTTGCGGGTTTTGCTTTTTACTTGATCTACGGGTATGGTAAAATAGTCGCAAACAAGTTTTTGTATGTATTCTATGCTTATTTCGCGAGAATTGTTTTTTACAAAGTTTTTCAAAATAGATTTTGCCAAATCAAGGTTTACATCTTTTTTATTTAAGCTGGCTTGAGCCAAAAGGCTAATTAAAGCTCCTTGCAACTCGCGAACATTTGTGTTTATGTTGTGAGCTACATATTCTACTACTTCATGGTGTAGTGAAATGCCATCTTTGTACATCATATATTCCAAAATTGCAAGACGGGTTTCAAAATCAGGTGCCTGTAAATCTGCACTCAACCCCCATTTAAAGCGGCTAAGCAAACGCTCATCCATTCCTTTTAAATCTTTTGGAGCTCTGTCGCTGGTTAAAATTATTTGTTTTCCTTGTTGGTGCAGGTGATTGAATATTGCAAAAAATATTTCCTGTGTTTTATGTTTGTTTTCTAAAAATTGAACATCATCAACAATTAAAACATCAACCTGCTGATAAAAATTCAGAAAATCTTGATTTGAATTATTTTTCAAAGAATCTATAAACTGTGTTATAAATTTTTCAACCGGAACGTATAACACAATTTTATTTTTGCTTGTTTGCTTGATAAGATTGCCTATTGCATGTACTAAATGTGTTTTACCCAAACCGGTTTCAGAAAAAATCATTAGAGGATTAAACGATGTACCGCCCGGTTTTTGAGCTACCGCTAAACCGGCTCCGCGAGCAAGACGGTTACAATCTCCTTCAATAAAACTATCAAAAGTAAAGTTTGGATTGAGATTGCTTTCTATGTTGATTTTCTTTAAACCCGGAATGATAAATGGATTTTTAATATTATGGTTTAAATTTAAATTTATTCCCATTTGCTGAGGTTCGTTTTTAGCATTGCTGCTTCCGGGAACATTAACCACATAAGGTGAATTTGAACCTGTACTGTTTTCAACAATAATATTATATTCTAAACGAGCGCCAACACCCAACTCTTGTTTTAAAGCCTTCTTTAATAAATTTACATAATGTTCTTCAAGCCACTCATAAAAAAACTGGCTTGGAACCTGAATGGTTAAAATTTTATTTTCGAGTTTAATTGGCTTAATAGGCTCAAACCAAGTTTTAAAACTTTGTACCGGTACGTTGTCTTGAACCAATTTTAAGATGTTGTTCCATACTGTTTCGAATGTAATATCACTCATGTATTTTCTCCTTTTTCTGTCCGTGAAATTGACTAAAATTGTTTACACACACAAATCATTTCAACATTAAATTTGTTAAAAAATTTTATGTGCTGATTTTTAACAACAATAATTTTTTAATGAAAAAAAATTTTTTTGATTGTTAGAAACTATGTAAACAAATTATTAAGCAGCAATTCTCAATATGCCTTAAACAATAGAATTGTCAAGGGTTTTTAGAAATTAACGTTTAGTTAACATTTCAACATTCAATAGAATTTTCAATTGATTTTATGCTACTAACTTTGTTTATAATTTTTTTGTTTAATGGAGAAAATTCAAATTCAATTACACCTAAATTAATTCCTGCCCAACCAACCTGATTTACCAAAGTAGTTTTTCCCGATAAATTTTTATATGCAATTGGTTCAGGTAAAAAGGTATGTGTGTGGCCTCCAATTATTAAATCAATATTATTGGTTTGCGTTGCCAGAGTTTCATCGCTTACCTTGTTGTTATTGTATTTATTACCTAAATGCGAAAGGCAAATAATTAAATCGCAACCTTTTTGCTTTAGGGTTAAAGCTGTTTTGTTAGCGGCATCAATAGGGTTGTTGTAAATAATATTGCCATACAACTTATCCGGAACCAAATCTTTGAGTTCAATACCAACTCCAAAAATTCCTACTTTTATTCCCTGTTTATTAAAAATCTTATAGGGTTGAATTTTATTTTCTAAAAGTGTGTTTTTAAAATCATAATTGGCATTAACAAAACTAAAGTTTGCATATTTCAGCATTTTATAAAAACCTTCAATTCCATTATCAAAATCATGGTTGCCAAGGGTTGCACAATCGTATTGCATCTCGCTCATTAGTTTAAATTCAAGTTCGCCACCAAAAAAGTTAAAATATGGAGTTCCCTGAAAAATATCCCCGGCATCAAGCAAAAGAACATTTGGTTCGTTTTTACGAATTTGTTGAATAATCTTAGCCCTAAAAGCTGCACCACCTTTGTTCGCAAAATTTTTATCAGAGGCCGGAAAAGGTTCAATTCTGCTATGCCAATCGTTGGTATGTAAAACCACAATTTTTTTTGGTAAACCTTTAGCAAGAATTTTTAAAGGCGAATTTGCAAGTGCACCAAATCCAACTAAATATATGGTTTTTTTTATAAAATCTTTTCTATTTTGTAATTCTTTCATCGGTTGGGGCTTTAAGTGTTAAACCTTTTTTGTTCATATTTTCCAATTCATAAATAAATGCATCGCGTAACTTAATATTTAACGATATTACGTTTGTAGCTTTGGTTAGGGCATCTGCTTTATCGCCACCATTAGCTAGGTAATCGCTTGTAAGTATGTTGTAGCTTTTATTTTCGTCAAAAGGCATATTGCCAATTATTATGTTTTGTGCATCGTTGTTAGATATGTGCATTTTTAGGTTGCTTACAGGTGCACCACCTGCCTGAGCAATTGAAGTAAAAAGTTTTTTACAGTTTTTACCATCTAAAACAACAATTACCAGTTCGTTTTCAAAAGGCATTAGCTCATAAGCTGTATTTATACTAACAGGTCCTTTTTGTATTGTTGGAATTCTTAAGCCGCCATTGTTCATGAGGCAAAAATCAGGTTTTACATTTAGGTTCAAACCCATAGCATAATTAAAAACAACATCGCAAAACATACTGCCAAGAGTTCCGGTAGGTAATTTTTTTTCAAAAACATCATCAGCAATTATCAAAACCTTGTTCATCAGGCTGTCTAATTTGTTTTTGTATGGCATTATTAGTTTTTGTGTGTTTGGTTCAGGAACCAAAATGCTATCGGCTTTTACCTGATAATTATGAGGCCTTGTATATTGTAAGGCGTATTTGTTTTGGCAAGAAATAATAAACAGTAAAAGTGCGAAATTTTTAAATTGGTTGAACCAAAAATTATAAAGATATTTCATTGATTATTTAGGTGTATTTTTCGTTGAATTTTAGCTTAATATCGGTTGCAACCTGTTTTACTTCCTGCTCTTTGTTGCGGTCGCATATCAGTAATACATCAGGGGTATCAATTACAATTAGGTTTTGTACACTGTTTAAAACTACCAGTTTATTACCTTTTTGTTGTGCATCTACCATATTACCCATTGAGTTGTAAATGAGAATATTTTTGCCTTTTGTAACATTTTGATTTTCGTCTTTTGTGCTAATTTCGTATAAACTAGCCCATGTTCCTAAATCGCTCCATCCAAATTCACTTGGTACTACAAATACGTTATCGGCTTTTTCCATGATGCCAACATCTATGCTAATATTACGTGTTTGCTCGTAAATGTTTTTAATGGTTTGTTGTTCGTTTGGTGTAAAATATTGGGGCAATGCATCGGTAAACAATGAGAATTGTTCGTTTAAATATTTATTAAAAGCGTTTTTAATTGCTTTTATACTCCAAATAAAAATTCCGGCATTCCATAAAAAATCACCACTATTTAAAAATGTTTGAGCCAATTCTTGGTTTGGCTTTTCTGTAAAGGTTTTAACCTTGCAAAATTCATCATTATTTGAATGAATAAATTGAATGTATCCGTATCCGGTATCGGGCCTGCTGGGTTTTATTCCTAAAGTAATTAATGCTTCATTGTTTTCTGCAAATGCTAATGCAGAGTCGGTAATTTTTAAAAATTTATCTTCATCAAGAATTAAATGGTCGCTTGGGGCAACAATACAAACACCGTCTGGGTTTATTTTGCTGATTTTACCACAGGCATATGCAATACATGCAGCGGTATTTTTACCCATGGGTTCGGCCAATATTTGCTGTTCGTTTATTTCGGGTATTTGTTTTTTTACAAGGTCAACATACAATGAATTGGTAACTATGTAAATATTTTCAGGGTTAAAACGCTTTAAAAAACGATTGTAAGTTTGCTGTATAAGGGTGCTTCCGGTACCTAGAATATCTAAAAATTGTTTTGGAAAATTTGTTCTGCTGCTTGGCCAAAATCGGCTGCCAACACCACCTGCCATAATTATGGCGTATTTATTACTGTTGTGCATTAAATTGTATTACTTGTTGTTGCGGGCGAATTTATGATTAAACTAAAAACTTAATGAAATATTTAATTTTTATATATGTTAAATTAGTGTAACTTAGTACCCTATTTTGTAGTTGATATTATGGCCGTAACTAAAAAAGCATCATCTAAAAGCAAAACACAAAAAACAGATAAAGAAGTAGTTAACTTAAAAGAAGCATTAAGCAAGTATTTCGGATTTGATTCGTTTAAGGGCGAACAGGAAGCAATTATAAATAATGTATTAAACGGAAGCGACACTTTTGTAATAATGCCCACAGGTGGCGGTAAATCGCTTTGCTACCAGCTGCCAGCGCTTATTATGCCCGGTACGGCAATAATTATTTCTCCTCTTATTGCATTAATGAAAAATCAGGTTGATGCCATTCGTTCTCTTGGAAATGAGAGTGTGGCTCATTTTTTAAACTCTTCATTAACAAAAGGCGAAATAACTACCGTAAAAAAAGATATAAGTGCCGGTAAAACAAAAATGCTTTATATAGCTCCCGAAACACTTAAAAAAGAAGAGACCATAGATTTCTTAAAATCAATAGATGTATCTTTTGTTGCTGTTGATGAAGCTCACTGTATTTCAGAATGGGGACATGATTTTAGACCTGAATATCGCAGAATTAAAGCCATGGTAAAAGAAATTAAAGATGTACCGTTAATGGCTTTAACGGCCACTGCTACGCCAAAGGTTCAAAGCGATATTATTAAAAACCTGCAAATGACAGATGCTGTTGTGTTTAAATCGTCATTTAACAGGTCGAATTTATATTACGAAATACGTTCGAAGGGTAAAAAGGGCGAAGCTTTAAAAGAAATTGTTGCTTTTATAAAGCAAAGGCCCGGCAAAAGCGGAATAATTTATTGTTTGAGCCGAAAAAAAGTTGAAGAAATTGCAGCAACCCTTCAGGCAAATGGAATAAAAGCATTACCATATCATGCAGGGCTTGATGCCAAAATGAGAAGCCAGCACCAAGATGCATTTTTGATGGAAGAATGCGATGTAATAGTTGCTACTATTGCATTTGGTATGGGAATAGATAAACCCGATGTGCGTTTTGTAATTCATTACGATATTCCAAAAAGTATTGAAGGTTACTATCAGGAAACAGGACGAAGTGGAAGAGACGGACTTGAAGGTGAATGTATATTGTTTTACAATCCTGCAGATATTGAAAAACTTGAAAAGTTTTTAAAAGACAAACCGGTAGCCGAAAGAGAAATTGGCGAATTGTTGATTTTTGAAACACAGGCTTTTGCAGAATCTGCAGCTTGCAGAAGAAAGTTTTTACTGCACTATTTTGGAGAAGAATTTAACGATAAAAACTGTAACAAAATGTGCGATAATTGTCGCCATCCTAAAGAAAAAGAAGATGTTACAAAATATGCCGTTATGGCTCTTGAATTAATAAAAGAGCTTAATGGAAAATATAATCTCAATCATTTTGTTGATGTGCTTATTGGCAATAAAACACACGAGGTTCAGCTAAGCAAACATCAAAACTTAAAAGCATTTGGTTCAGGCAAAGATAAAGATGATAATTTTTGGAAATCGGTATTAAGGCAATTGCTGCTTAGAGGCATGGTTACCAAAAATATTGAAAATTATGGATTGCTTAATATAAATGAAGTTGGCGAAGCGTACTTAGCCAAACCTACTAAGTTTGAAATTGCCATTGACCGTAAATTTGAGAAGTTTACTTACGATGATGACGAGCCAACCATTCAAGGCGAAGGTGTTTATGATGAGGCCTTGTTTGAAATGCTTAAAGACCTTAGAAAAAAGGTTGCCAAAGAGAAAAATCTGCCACCTTACATCATTTTTCAAGATCCATCACTTGAGGAAATGGCATTTAAATTTCCAATAACCAATGATGAGCTAAGCAAAATACAAGGTGTAAGCAGTGGCAAAGCAATAAAATACGGCAAACCTTTTCTTGAACTGATTGAAAAATACGTTAAAGAAAACGATATTGAAAGGCCACAAGATTTGGTTATGAAATCTGTGGTTAATAAATCGGCCAAAAAAATTGCCATTATTACCAATATTGATAAGAAAATAGACCTTGAAAGTATAGCACGAAGCCAGGGAATTACTTTTGACGAACTGCTTACTGAAATTGAAAATATAGTAAACAGCGGCACAAAACTTAATTTAAAACAATATATTGTTGATTTGGCTGATGATGATTTGATAAATGAAGTGCTTCAGTTTTTTAGAGAAACAAACGAAAATGTATTGGAGCAAGCTATAAACGAATTTGGAAACGAACTTGATAAAGAGGCTTTGCACTTAATGCATATTCATTTTATTAGCGAAATGGCTAACTAAAATTTAGTTTAATTTAAAATTTAAATAACTATTAAGTTGCTGGAAATCAACTTTAAAATCATTTTTATTTTTTTATTTGTTTTGTTGATTCAGTTTATACATTTGCAAGCTAAATAAAATTTAAGTGGTTAAAGAGCATTCAGGCCACGGTCATAAATTTGGTGTTGCTGGGCTAATTGTTGCACTGGGCATCATTTACGGTGATATAGGAACATCTCCGCTTTATGTGGTTAAAGCAATAACATCCGGAAAAATAATATCAGAAGAATTGATGTATGGCGGCCTTAGCTGTATTTTCTGGACAATAACCCTACAAACAACTATAAAATATGTAACATTTGTTTTAAGAGCCGATAACAATGGCGAAGGTGGAATTTTTGCTTTGTTTGCTCTTATACGAAGAAGAAAACCCTATTTAATTTGGCCTGCTATTATTGGTGGTTGTGCGCTTTTGGCAGATGGTATGATAACTCCACCAATCTCTGTGTCGAGTGCTATTGAAGGATTGTTGATATTAAACCCTAATATACCAACCATACCCATTGTTATTGGTATCATTACGCTGCTGTTTATTTTTCAGAGAATGGGTACCAGCATTGTAGGTAAAATGTTTGGTCCGGTTATGCTTATTTGGTTTGCTATGCTTGCATTTTTTGGAGCAATGAGTATTGGTTTAAATCCCGGAGTTTTAAAAGCAATAAATCCTTATTATGCTTACGAGCTATTGGCCGTTTATCCAAATGGTTTTTGGTTGCTTGGTGCAGTTTTTCTTTGTACAACCGGTGCCGAGGCTTTATACAGCGATATGGGGCATTGCGGACGAAGAAATATACGTGTAAGCTGGGTTTTTGTAAAAACAGCTTTATTACTTAACTACTTTGGCCAATGTGCTTGGGTTTTGAACCAATACAACGGTAAAATAATGGAAGGTATTAACCCTTTTTATTCCATTATGCCACAGTGGTTTTTAATTGCAGGAATTACTATAGCTACACTTGCAACCATTATTGCAAGTCAGGCAATGATTAGTGGCTCATTTACCCTAATTTCAGAAGCGCTTAGGTTAAATGTTTGGCCAAAAGTAACCATAAAATTCCCAACCGAACTTAAAGGGCAAATTTACGTGCCCAGTATGAACTGGATTTTATATGTGGGCTGTGTAATAATTGTACTTTACTTTAAAGAATCGGGAGCAATGGAGGCAGCTTATGGGCTTGCAATTATTACAACCATGATAATGACAACCATTTTACTTATAAACTTTTTGCAAAAAATTCGTTTTCCAAAGTTTGCAATAGTGTTTATAGGTCTTTTTTATTTAACGCTCGAAAGCTTGTTTCTAACAGCAAACATTGTAAAAATTCCTCATGGCGGTTGGATGACATTATTAATAAGCCTAATTTTTACAATTGTAATGTGGGTATGGTACCGTGGCAGAAAAATTAAAAATCGTTTATTGGAGTTTGTAAGCTTAAAAGATTATTTACCAACCATACACCAATTAAGTATTGATAATTCTATAAGTAAATATTCTACACATTTGGTTTATTTAACAAGTGCCGATAATCCGCTTGAAATTGAAAGTAAGATTATTTACAGCATTATGCAAAAGAGGCCTAAACGTGCCGATGTTTACTGGTTTGTACATATACATGTTGATGACCAACCTTACACCATGCAATACCGAGTTGACCATATTGTTCCAAACGATGTAATAAGGATTGAATTTATTTTAGGTTTCAGGGTTGAGCAAAAAATAAATTTTTACTTTAAAAAAGTTGTTGAAGAACTGGTTAAAAACGGAGAAATAGATATTACTTCACGTTATTCATCGTTACGCGATAAAAATATAACTGGCGATTTTAGGTTTGTGGTTTTAAAACGTCATTTATCGCACGATAACCAACTATCAGGACTCGAACGTTGGATAATGGATGTTTACAGCATTTTAGATAAATTTAGCTTAAGCGAAGAAAAAGCATTTGGGCTTGATACATCAAGCGTAACGGTAGAAATGGTTCCACTTGTTGTAACACCACAGCGAGAGTTTAAACTAAAAAGAGTTTATGGAAGAAGGTATTAACTTAAATTATACGAAATTATTACTAAATATTTTAAATTAAAGAATAAACCCTATAAAAATAAATGCTAAAATTAGCCAAATAATTGATATGATAGTAAGTGATTTAAGCCACTTGCCAAAATCATCATTTTTATAAATTTCACATTCAAGCCACTTTTTGTAAATATTTATCAATACAATACCAAATAATAAACTATTTAAACTCCAACTGTTTTCAATAATGTAATTAGATCTTTTAAAGATTAAAAAAAATACAATTGAGATACCGGCAATAACGTAAACTACTTTTATAAATTTTAACTGCAACCTTAAGTTCATGTTTTTAATTTTATTACAAGTTTATTCAAAACAAAGCAATTAAGCAAACTAAAATTTTATTGTATGTTTGAACCAAATATTACTGTAAACCATGAGCTACGAAACCATATTATTTGAAGTAAAAAACAACATAGCTACCCTTACATTAAACAGACCCGAAGTTTTTAATGCATTTAATGAACAACTTAGTTTTGATGTTGCAGATGCACTAAAACAAACATCTAAAGATAAAAGCATTAGGGTTTTAATAATTACAGGAGCCGGAAAAGCATTTTGCAGCGGGCAAGATTTAAAAAGCATAGCTGGTAACCAAAACCGCAGCCTTAGCGAAAGTTTGTATAAACGCTATAATCCTATGATTAAAGCTATTCGAAACCTCAATATTCCTGTTATATGCAAACTTAATGGAGTTGCTGCAGGGGCGGGTTGCTCATTGGCTTTAGCCTGCGATATGATAGTAGCATCAGAAAATGCAAGCCTTATTGAAGTTTTTATAAATGTTGGTTTGGTTTTAGATTCAGGTTCATCGTACTTTTTGCCACGCTTGGTTGGTTCAGCCAAAGCTTTTGAGCTTGCAACCATGGGCAGCAAAGTAACGGCTACACAAGCTTTTGAGTGGGGAATGGTAAACCGTGTAGTAAAACCGGAAGAACTTGATGCTGAAACCGATAAAATTGCTCAATACTATGCAGCAGCCCCAACAAAAGCTATTGGTTTAATGAAAAAAATGCTAAACAAATCATTTAACAGCAGCTTAGACGAAATGCTTGAATACGAAGCTTACTGTCAGGAAATTGCCGGTCGCAGTAACGATTATAAAGAAGGCGTTTCAGCTTTTAATGAAAAACGCAAACCCGAATTTAAAGGTAATTGATTATCTTATAAATTAATTTAAGGCTATTGCCGTTTATCAAAAAAATAATGGTTTGTTTAAACCATAATAAATTTTTTACGTCTTAATTTGTATTTATAATATAATGCTTAAAAATATCATTTCAATAATACTACTTTTTATTACAATTGGTTTACGAGCTCAAACATATAAAGTAAAATTTAAAATAACCGACAGCGAAAACGAACCATTGGTTGCTGCAGTTTCCATACTTAAATATATACCCGATTCCAATAAATTTTACACTGCTACTAGTAATACCAATGGCGAAACCTTGTTTAGCAATATTCCACAAGGGCCATACAGTCTGCAAATTCGCTTTGTTGGTTTTGAACCAAGCATTCGTAGGTTGTTTATTAGAGAAAATACCGATTTGGGTATAATAAAATTAAAACCTGTAAATACCACATTAAAAGAAGCAAAAGTGGAAGGCCAGGCAGTAAGAGCAGAGCAATTAAGAGATACCATACAATTTAATGCAGATGCCTTTAAAGTAAACCGAGATGCAACAGCTGAAGACCTTGTAAAAAAAGTGCCCGGCATAACCATAGAAAGTGGAACAGTTAAAGCGCAAGGTGAAGAAGTAAAAAGGGTATTGCTTGACGGAAAAGACTTTTTTGCAGACGATCCCATGATGGCTCTTAGAAACCTTCCGGCCGAAATTATTGACAAAATGCAGGTTTTTGACCGTATGAGCGAGCAAAGTCAGTTTACAAGATTTGATGACGGTAATAGTGAAAAAACCATTAACCTCACTTCAAGAAGAGGTAAAGCAAATGGCGTTTTTGGCAAAATATATGCAGGCTATGGTACTGATAGCCGATATAATGCAGGATTAAACATAAATGCTTTTAATGGCAACCGAAGGCTTACCTTATTGGCAATGACCAATAATATCAATCAACAGAATTTTGGTTTTCAGGATATAATCGGCATAAGCGGTGCAGGCAATAGCATGAGAGGTGGTATGGGTGCCGCTATGATGCGAAGTGGAAATTTTAATGCAAACAATGCCCGTTTTATGCCAGGTGGTGGAGCAATGAGTAATTTTATGGTGAACCAACAAAACGGTATTGCCTCAACAAACGCAATAGGTTCAAACTATACCGATTTGCTTTTAAATAAAAAGTTGAATGTACAAGCCAGCTATTTTTTTAACCAAACTAATACGCAAAATATTGGAGAGCTAAACAGGCAGTTTTTTGTAAGTAACCTTAATGGCCAAAATTACCGAGAAGTAAGAGAGTCGAGAAACGATAATATTAATCACAGGCTTAATGCAAGGTTGCAATACGATATTGACAGTAACAACAAAATAATTTACACTCCTCGCATTTCGGTTCAACAAAACAACAGCTTTAGCATTGCTGATGGTTTTATGACAGATAATAACGGGCCTATAAACAACACATTTAATAAAAATTCAAATAACAATACTGCCATAAATTTTAATAACAACTTGCAATGGCAACGCAGGCTAAATAAAGCAGGACGAACTTTAAGTACAAGTTTGCAGGCCGATATAAATACTCGCGATGGCGATGGAACCATTTTTAGTATTACTGAGTTTGCAGGAGTAAAAGACTCAGCTTTTTCTTTTGATCAGGTAACTACAAATAAAACTATTGGAAGTACTTATGGCATATCGGTAAATTATACAGAACCATTGGGTAAAAATGGTTTGCTGCAATTAAATTATAATCCTACAAATACCTATAATTTTACCGAAAGACTTACTTATAACAAACCACCGGGTGCCACCGACTATAATGCAATTGATACCTTACTAAGTAATAAATTTAACAATACATACAACAGGCATAGAGGAGGCTTAAGCTATCAATACAACGACAGTATTTACAATTTAACCATTGGTGCCGATATACAAACCGCAACCTTACAAGGTAATCAACAATTTCCATATCAGTTTAATGTGTTTAGAAGATTTGATAATTTTTTACCAAACTTTAATTTAAACATAAAGCCAAACCGCGTAGCAAATATGCGTTTTGTTTATCGCACATCTACCAATATACCAGGCATACAACAATTGCAAGAAGTAATTGATAACAGTAATCCATTGCAACTTAGTACCGGCAACGCCAATTTAGACCAAAGCTTTATCCATACTGTAATTGCGCGTATTGGCTTAACACAGGCCGGTGGAACCAAAACATTGTTTTTTGTAAACTTTGCAAACTTTACACAAAATTTTATAGCCAATCAAACCATTATACCGGTTTCTGATACAAGCATATTTTTAGGCAACGATTCACTTAGACTTAGGCGTGGCGTGCAACTTAGCAGGCCAGTAAATATGAATGGCAATATTATGTATCGTTCGTTTATAAATTACGGAATGCCGATTAAAGCATTAAAAAGTAATTTAAACCTTAGCATTGGTTATGTATTTCAGCGTTCTCCGGGTATGATAAATGATATTGAAAATATTACCAATACACATGCCATAAACGGTGGTTTAGTACTAGGCAGCAATATAAACGAAAATATAGATTTTACTATAAGTTATAATAACTCATACAACATTGTTTCAAACAAAATTCAACCACAATTAAACAATACTTTTTTTAACCAAACAGTAAACGGAAAGTTTAATATTGTTGTAAAACAAAACTTAGTAATAAACTCAGATATTTCGCATATACTTTTTACAGGACTTGAACAAGGATTTAATCAGCAGTTTTTGTTATGGAATGCATCGGTTGGATACAGAATGCTTAAAAACAGGCAAGGCGAATTAAAACTTAGTGTTTTTGACTTGCTGAACCAAAATAACAACGTAAGCCGAAATGTTACCGAAACTTATATTGAAGACCAACGCAACTTAATTTTAAGGCAATATTTTATGCTTACATTTACCTATAATTTAAGGTATTTTAAAATATAAAAAAAACGGCATAAATCAAGTTAACTAAATTTCTTTTCTTTCCATACACAACTCTACCAAAACACCATTGGTGCTTTTAGGGTGTAAAAAAGCAATTATTTTATTATCGGCACCTATTTTGGGCTGTTCGTTTATAAATGTAAAACCCAAGTTCTTAAGCCTTTCCATTTCTTTAGTTATATCGTTTACGGCAAACGCTATGTGATGAATACCTTCTCCTTTTTTCTCTATAAATTTTGCAATTGGGCTTTCAGGTGCTGTTGGTTCAAGCAGTTCAATTTTGGTTGATCCTAATTTATAAAAAATGGTTTTAACATGTTCACTTATTACTTCTTCGGTTTTATATGGTTGTTGGTTCAATAAATTATTAAATAAAAAAATGCTGGCATCAGCATTTTTTACGGCAATACCTATATGTTCAATGCGATGAAGGCCGGGAATGATGTTGTTATATTCGTTCATAATTTAATTTATGCAATAGGTTAAAACCATATCATCAAAAAATTGATAGTTTACAGTATAAAATAAGTTTGTTTCGTCTTTTTCAATTTCGGTTTTTATTGAACCATTTTTATTAATTATAAAAGGGTAAATTATAAGGTTTTGCCTAAAATCTACATTGCCTTTGGCATATAGTTTAAAAAGGGTTTCTTTAGCACTCCAAATGATGGTTTTATGAGCTATTGTTTTTGCATAACTTTCTTCAACTACATTAATAAACTTACGTGCCACCCTGTTTATTCTTTCATCGGTTTTTTCCAAATCAATACCTACTTGTTTGGTTTGCGAAAATAAAATGGCAGCATATTTACCACTATGAGTAATGCTTATGTTTATGTTCTTATCATCAACTTTCAAAAAAGGCTTGTTGGCTTCATTTTTAAAAAGTTTGTAATTGGTATTTTTAAATATATTGGCAATTAAAGCACGGCTGGCAAGCCAGTGTAAATTATCGGGTAAGTATTTATCAAGGGTAAGGCCGTTAGTAAGCATATTGTATAGCTCTTTTTTATCTTCGGTAATATGCCACACGGCAACAGTAGCTAAGCCATTAATACTTTTATTTATAAAAATGGGCATTTAGTAAATAATTTTTTTATAGTTAATGCTTTAAACAACTGCTTCAAAGTTTTCGGCATAAATGCTTTCTACTTCATTTAGGGTTTCAATAATTGTGCTCAAACTATCAGCAGTTACAAGTTTGGTTCTGTAATCTTTAAAGTTTGGTAAGCCTTTAAAATACTGGCTATAATGCCTTCTCATTTCAAAAAGGCCAACTATTTCGCCTTTCCATTCAACCGATTTTAACAGGTGTTTTTTACAAACTTCCACTCTTTGTTGAATGGTTGGTTCAGGCAGTAGCATACCGGTTGCCAAATAATGTTTTATTTGGTTAAATATCCAAGGGTAACCAATGGCAGCACGTCCAATCATTATGCCATCAACACCATAGCGGTTTTTGTATTCGAGGGCTTTTTGCGGTGAGTCTATATCACCATTTCCGAAAATGGGTATTTGTATGCGCGGGTTGTTTTTTACTTTAGCTATTAATGTCCAATCGGCTTCGCCTTTGTATAATTGCGCACGCGTACGGCCATGTATGGTAAGCGCTTTTATGCCAACATCAAAAAGTCTTTCGGCTACCTCTTCAATATTTTTACTGTTATCGTCCCAACCAAGGCGTGTTTTTACGGTAACCGGTAGCTTGGTTGATTTTACAACCCTTTCGGTAATTTTTACCATTTGGGGTAAATCTTTAAGAATACCTGCACCTGCTCCTTTGCATACTACTTTTTTTACGGGGCAACCAAAGTTTATGTCAAGTAAATCAGGATTGGTTGCCTCAACTATCTTTGCAGCTATTTCCATCGACTCATCATCGCCACCAAATATTTGAATGCCAATTGGTCTTTCGTAATCAAAAATATCGAGTTTTTTTCGGCTTTTTATGGCATCTCTAATAAGTCCTTCGCTGCTTATAAACTCAGTGTACATTAAATCGGCACCATTTTCTTTACACACGGCTCTAAATGGTGGGTCGCTAACATCTTCCATTGGTGCTAAAAGCAACGGAAAATCGCTTAGTTGTATGTTTCCTATTTTAACCAATTATAAAACTATATTTGCAACGGCAAATTTAGCTATAATATGAATGAAACCCCACTTTTGGCTCAAAACAGGCTGGTTTTTTTTGTTTCTCGATTACTAATTATGGCCGGTATGGTGCTTGTTTTTGCAGGTTTAAGCAGCCTTGCAGGTTATTTAATTGCTAAGCCATTTGGTATTGATATAACTAAGTTAAATATTTATGTTCAATCTCCCGAAGTGTACCCGAGAGAAATGGTTTTTATTAAAATTTTTCAAATAATTGCCAGTATAGGAACTTTTGTGGTTCCGGCATTTCTTTTTCCAAGAGCAATAGCAAAATATCCGCCTTACTTTCTAAACTTAAAAAAGCCAACCGGTTTGTATGCTTTTTTTCTGGCATTTCTTGCAATAGCATTGGCATTGCCATTTGTTAGCAATATATACGAATTAAATAAAAATATAACCTTTCCTGCACAATGGGCAGATATAGAAACATACTTAAGGCAACTTGAAGAAAATACAGAACAAATAACCAACTCTTTTACAGCAACCAATACCTTTTCCGAATTATTATTAAACATATTTGTAATATCAATAATTCCGGCATTTGCCGAAGAAATTTTTTTTAGAGGTTGCCTTCAAAACTTTGTAAAAATGGTTTTTTACAACATACACATTGCTGTCCTATTTTCGGCCATTATTTTCAGTGGTTTTCACGGTCAATTTTTTGGCTTTTTACCAAGAGTTGCACTTGGCGTGGTTTTAGGCTATCTTTTTGCATATTCAAACAATATATGGGTTCCGGTATTTGGGCATTTTATTAACAATTTTTTTGCATTGCTCTCGGTTTATCTCTACAAAAAATATCCTCATTGGGAAATGCTCGCAAACGATTACACTTTTCCGGTTTGGGTTGTAGTTATTTCAACCGTTTTATGTATTGCAATAATATATATGCTTAGCCATTTACGTTTCAGGCATTTGGAGGCACATGAATAATTGGGTAAAAGTATTTGGTTCAAACCAGCTTATTGAAGCCGAAATGATAAAAAGCCTTTTACTCGAAAATGATATTGAGGCAATACTTATCAATAAAATTGATTCTTCATATCTTTTTGGGCAGGCTGAAATATTTTGTTTGCCCGATGATGTTTTGGCTGCTAAAAAACTTATTTTAACTTATTTTGAACCAAATGAATAACTTTTGGCAAAGAACTCTAACAGGATTTGTATTTGTTTTAATAATTGTTGCAAGCACTTTGTTTTCGGGTGTAAGTTATCTTGTTTTGCTAAGTATAATCAACACGCTTTGTTTGTACGAATTTTTTTCGCTTGTGCTTACTGATAAAAAGCCATTTGAGAAATATTTAGGTGTAGCAATTGGCACAGTAATGATGACGGTTTTAATACTTATAATAACCGGCAACTTAAATTTAGGTTGGCTATACCATATAATACCGTTGTTTGGTTTTATGTTTATAATAAAATTATTCGAAAAAACCGGTCGTGAGTTTGAAACCCTTGCTTACCAAATTTTAGGCATAATATACTTAACCTTTCCGCTTGCCATGTTAGCCGATATGGGTTATTATAACAGTTTTGAGTATGCATACAGCATACCACTGGGTTTTTTTATTTTGCATTGGAGCAGTGATACTTTTGCTTATATTGTTGGAAGAGCTTTTGGGCGAACCAAACTGTTTGAGAGAATTAGTCCCAAAAAAACAATTGAAGGAAGTTTTGGTGCATTAATAATAACCATTGGCATAGCATACTTATTAAGCATAATTTGGGATGATTTGGCTCGAACCGACTGGATGATGATTGCCGCCATTATTGTTGTTTTTGGTACTTTTGGAGATTTAATGGAAAGCCTGTTAAAAAGAAATTTAGGTATTAAAGACAGTGGCAAAATTCTACCTGGTCATGGGGGAGTGTTGGATAGATTTGACGGTTTTTTCCTGTCAGTGCCTTTTGTTTACTTTTATCTGTTAATAATCCAGTAAAAAAGTATTGTAAATTATATTAAGTTCGCCAAAATTTTAAAACAAATAAATATGTCTGCCGTAGAAAACACCAATAAAACCACAGAAAACCCATTTGAGGCAATGATGTCTAGATTTGATGAAGCAGCCCGAATTATTGGCCTCGATCAAAGTGATTATGATGTATTAAAAGCGCCTCAAAAAGCAGTAATAGTTAGCGTACCTGTAATGATGGATGATGGAAAAGTAAGGGTTTTTGAAGGTTTTAGGGTTGTGCATAATGCCAATTTAGGTCCCAGTAAAGGTGGTATCAGGTATAGTCTTGATGTAAATTTAGACGAAGTAAAAGCCTTGGCAGCTTGGATGACATGGAAATGTGCCGTTGTTGGAATACCATACGGAGGAGGCAAAGGAGGTATAAAATGCGACCCAAGAAGCATGAGCAAAGGCGAGTTGGAAAGATTAACCAGAGCATATACTGATTTAATGGTTGATGTATTTGGTCCGGATAAAGATATTCCAGCTCCTGATATGGGCACTGGTCCACAAGAAATGGCATGGTTAATGGACGAATACTCAAAATTGGTTGGTCGCAGTACTCCTGCAGTTGTAACCGGAAAACCTGTTGTTCTTGGCGGATCGCTTGGACGTGTTGAAGCCACCGGGCGCGGTGTAATGGTATCGGCCCGAGGTGCTATGAATAAACTTGGAATTTCTCCAGTAGGGGCAACCTGTGCTGTACAGGGTTTTGGCAATGTGGGTTCAATATCGGCCAAATTGCTTGCCGAGCAAGGTCTTAAAATTTTGGCCATAAGCGATGTTACCGGAGCTTATTACAATGCCAATGGCTTAAACATTGAAGAAGCAATAAATTTCAGAAACAATAATAATGGTACTTTAGAAGGATATACCGCAGGCGAAAAAATAACAAACAGCGAATTACTGGAGTTGAATGTTGATGTATTGGTTCCGGCTGCTATGGAAGATCAGATAACGATTGATAATGCCGATAAAATAAAAGCCAAATTGATAGTTGAAGGCGCCAATGGTCCAACATCTTCGCGTGCCGATAAAATTTTAAACGATAAAGGAATAATGGTTGTGCCTGATATTTTAGCAAATGCAGGCGGTGTTACGGTAAGTTATTTTGAGTGGGTTCAAAACCGCCTCGGATATTTTTGGACCGAAGAGAGAGTTTACCGCAGAGCCGATAGAGTAATGAAACAAGCTTTTGAAAATGTTTATCAAACATCGGTTCAATACAATGTAAGCCTTAGAATTGCTGCCTATATTGTTGCCATTAAAAAAGTTGCCGATGTTGAGAAGTTGCGTGGTACTTTCGGTTTGTAACAATTAACAATTTTTCTTGAACCAATAGTTCGAATTAAACAAAACAAAAACGCCCGATTGAACTTTGTTCAATCGGGCGTTTTAATATCAACTAATTAAAATTATTTAACTGTATCCATATGGCAAATTAAATCTACTACTTTACAACTGTAACCCCATTCGTTATCGTACCAGCTAACAACTTTTACAAAGTGAGGGTTTAGGCTAATGCCCGCACCTGCATCAAAAATTGATGTGCGAGAATCGCCTAAAAAGTCGTTACTTACAACCTGGTCTTCAGTATAACCCAAAACACCTTTCATGGTGGTTTCGCTTGCAAGTTTCATTGCTGCTTTAACATCCTCGTAGGTAGCTGGTTTTTCAAGTCGGCAAGTTAAATCTACTACGCTCACATCAGGTGTAGGAACCCTAAAACTCATACCGGTAAGTTTTCCTCTTAATTCAGGAATAACCAATCCTACTGCTTTTGCTGCTCCTGTAGAAGATGGGATAATATTTTGGTAAGCACCACGACCACCTCTCCAATCTTTTGCACTTGGTCCGTCAACGGTTTTTTGGGTTGCCGTAACGGCATGAACGGTAGTCATTAATCCTTCCAATATACCAAAGTTATCGTGCAATACTTTTGCTACAGGGGCAAGGCAGTTTGTGGTGCAACTTGCGTTTGATACAATAGTCATATCGGCAGCATAAGTGTTATGGTTAACGCCCATAACAAAAGTTGGTGTATCGTCTTTTGCGGGAGCGCTCATTACCACTCTTTTTGCTCCGGCTTTTATGTGCAAACCTGCTTTTTCTTTATCTAAAAATAAACCTGTTGATTCTACTACATATTCAGCACCAATTTCGTCCCATTTAAGGTTTGCTGGGTCTTTTTCGGCTGTAACCCTTATTTTTTTACCATTTACCACTAAGTGTCCGCCATCAATTGCAATATCTCCTTTAAAAATACCGTGCGTTGAATCGTATTTTAACATGTATGCCATGTAATCAACGTCAATCAAATCGTTAATACCAACAATCTCAACATTTGGGTTATTAATTGCTGCTCTGAAAACCAAACGGCCAATTCGGCCAAAACCATTGATTCCTATTTTCATTGTTTTTATTAATTTGTGGGTGCAAAGGTAAGATATAAATTATTTTAAAAAATATTTTGAAATTTATATCAAAGCAGTACATTTGCAGTCCATTTTTAAAGAATGGCCCGTTCGTCTATCGGTTAGGACATCAGGTTTTCATCCTGGAAAGAGGGGTTCGATTCCCCTACGGGCTACAAAGTATATCCAAAACCTTACAAAACAAAAATTTGTAAGGTTTTTTAATTTTATAAAATATTATAATTTGTAAGAAGCCTTATAATTTTAATTTTCTGTATATCTAATTATTTCCCCAGTACCTTATTGCTTTTAATACGATTAACAAATCTTTTTCAATGCTGTAATCTTTTGCATATAAAAAGTTAAGTTTTTGAATGGTGGTTTCGTTAATTGGAGCAATATCCTCAGCATTTGCTGGTGTTACAATACCTTTTTTAAGTTTTGGTAATAGCTTAATATTATTGGCACTTGCGTAGCCAACCCATGTTTTATCGCCATTTAATACTGAAAAAATGTTTTTTATAAAATTAAAAGGATGTTTTATAAAAATTAATAATATAGGTATTAGAGGTAATATAATTATGCTTAATGCGATATCAAATACTCTTTTTTTATTTTGTTCGAAAGGTTTATTCAGCTTTAGATTTATTTCAAGGGTATAAAAATCTCCCGGAGTTTTTTTATTGTTACTGCCAATTATAAAAAGACTTTGTTCAGGTGCTATTTTAAACAAAATTTCATCTTGGTTAATGGTACTCATCCATTGTATAATATCAGATGCAGGTAAATCTTTGCTGCAAAAAATAATTTCTTCTACGTTAAAAATCTTAATAAGTTCATCGAGTTCATTTATATTTCCTAAGTTAAGTTCGTCAGATGGGTTTATAGGTTCAGATGAAACGTATCCTAAATAATGGCATTTAGCCTTACTTTTAATTAATAATTGCTGAACCCTTTCTACCTCTTGTTTGTTGCCAACAATTATGGTTCTTAAGTTTGAAGTTAGTTTTAAACTTAACTTTTTATGTTTTAAAAAATAAAATAAAACCCGGTCGGCAAAAGCAGCAATGGTTGCAGCAACCGAACTAAGCAAAATTACCGCACGGCTAAAACGATATGTATCTTCTACAAAAGCATAAAATATGGCAATGGCTATAGTACCAAATGCTATGCCTTTTGCAACACTTAAAAAAGTTTTACGTTTGTTATAGGCTCCTGATATATACAATCCAAATATCCAAAGAAAGGAATAAACAATTGAATTAATAAAAACAACTGTTTCGGGGTATGCTTCTTCAGTGTTAAATTTATAATTGGCATACCAGTTTTTAATCAAAAAGATACAAGCAAAAAACAAAGCAAAATCAAGTGAAGGAAGAGCTATTTTTTTTGCAATTCGATGAATGATGGCTATAAGTGCCCTAATGTATATAGCTATATGAATTAAAAAGCTGAATAACGCAGCATGTTTTTGTGAGTAATGCTTTTTAGCAAATAAAATCATTGCTCGGTAAAACGTAAATACATAATTTACGCTGGTTCTTTTAGTGCTTTCGCCTTTATAGTGTATAATGGTGGTATGCGGAAAATAATAATTTTTATATCCGGCTTTATTAATACAGTAACTTAAATCTATATCTTCGCCATACATAAAGTAGCTTTCATCAAGCATACCAACTTGTAAAAGCAAATCTTTTCTTATAAACATAAAAGCACCAGCCAGTACATCTACAACATGTATTTTATTATTATCTAAATAACCCAGATGGTACTTGCCAAAGCGTTTACTTTTTGGAAATAATGCTGCTAAACCGAATATTTTATAAAAAGCAACTTCAGGTGTTGGCAAACCTCTTTTGCTTTCGGGTAAAAATCTGCCGCTGCCATCTATCATTTTTACACCTACTGCTCCGGAATCGGGAGTTTGCTCCATAAAATCAATAAGTTTGCTAAAACAGTCTTCTTCTACCACCGTATCGGGGTTTAATAGTAAAATATATTTACCCTTTGCTTGTTTTATTGCCTGATTGTTGGCTTTTGCAAAACCTGCATTTATTTTATTCTCTATCAGATTTACTTCCGGAAACAAGTCTCTTACCATATCGCAACTGCCGTCAACAGAATGATTGTCAACTACAAAAACCTCTACTGCTAAATTTTTACTTGCTTTTCTAACACTGTAAAGCGCTTGCTCTAAAAAGTACTTTACATTGTAATTTACAATTATTACCGATAGAATCATCCGATGAATTAATCAACGAAAATACTGTTTTTGTGTTGTGTTTTGCAAAAAGTTAACAATACATTAATATTTGCCATTATATTGTTAGTAGTTAAATAAGCCCATTTAATATTTGTTTTTTTGTGCTTATTTGTATGTTTGAACCTAACATGAATAAGCAACTTACAACATTTTTATTGATTTGTATTTTTAATTATGCTTTTGCACAGCAAACACACCCAATAAATGGGGTTGCAACACCAACAAACGATTTAATGGCTTTTACTAATGCCACTATTGTAATAAACCATCAAACAACCATAAAAAACGCAACTTTGGTTGTAAAAGGAAATCGTATAGTTGAGGTTGGTTCAAACATAAAAATACCTGTCGAAGCAAATGTTGTAAACCTTAATGGATTTTATATTTACCCTGCATTTATTGATTTATATTCAAACTATGGTGTAAAAGAATTACAAGCCAAAAAGCAACGTAATCAGGCACAGCAATTTTTAAGCAATAAACCGGGTGCATACAATTGGAACGAAGCTGTTAAAGCCGAACTTAATGCAGTTGATTTTTTTGAACCCGAATCAGAAAAATTAAATACCTATCAGCAAGCAGGTTTTGGCATTGTTGCAACATCTATTCACGATGGAATTGTAAGAGGTACTGCGGCACTGGTGGCAACAGCAAATTTGCCCGCCCATCAAACAATTATCAATCCAACTATAGCAGGCTCATTTAGTTTTAATAAAGGTTCTTCAACACAAGACTACCCCGGTTCGGCAATGGGTGCGGTGGCTTTAATCCGACAAACTTATTACGATGCAAACTGGTATAAAAATCAGCAAAACGAAAAAAATATAACGCTTGAAGCATTTAATAAATTAAGAAATTTACCCGCCATTTTTGAAGCCGAAAATAAACTTGCTGTTTTACGTGCCGTAAGAATTGCCAATGAGTTTAAAGCAAACTACATCATTAAAGGAAATGGTGATGAATATCAACGGGCCAACGAAATTAAACTGGCCGGAGCAAAACTGATTGTCCCTGTAAATTTTCCTTCACCATACGAAGTTGAAGACCCTTTTGATGCAGAAAATGTAAGTACTACCGATTTAAAGCACTGGGAGCTTGCACCGGCAAACCTTGCCATATTAAACCAAAAACAAATACCATTTTGCATTACCATGCATGGCTGTAAAAACAGCAACGAATTTTTTAAAAATCTTAGAACTGCCATTCAACATGGTTTGCCCAAAACAGAAGCTTTAAAAGCATTAACAACAAATCCTGCAATATTTTTAAATGCCCAACAGCAAATAGGTACATTAACAAAAGGCGCTTTTGCCAATTTTTTTATTTGCGATACCGATGTGTTTGAGCCAAATGCAACAATATATGAGTTTTACAGCATGGGAGCAAAGCACAGTTTGGCTCAAATAAAAGGTAAAACAGCAAATGGAAAATATAAAGTAAACAATAATGAAATTTTATCAATTACCGAAAAAGGTAACCAGCTTAAAGCCGAGTGGTTTGGCTCTGATACACCAAAGGTAAACATAACTTTAAGCAACAATTTGTATCAAATTACTTTACAACACAAAACCCAAAACATTACACGCATAGTTTGCTGGATTAGCAACACCCATAAACAAGGTTTTCCTGAAAATGCAACTCAGCTAGAAGGCACACAGATAAGCGAAAATGGTTTAAGCCAAAAATTTAGTGCAGTTTGGTTTGAACCTAACATTGAGAAGAAAAAAGATGATAATACTGAAAAACCTGTTTTAGGTGACATTTTATATCCATTTACCGATTATGGTAATAAAAAATTACCTGAAAAGAGAAATTACATTATTAAAAATGCAACAGTTTGGACAAACGAAAAAGATGGTATTTTAAAACAAACTGATGTTGCCGTTAGCAATGGAAAAATACTTTCGGTTGGTAAAAACCTTGCATTAAAAGATGCAGAAATAATTGATGCAACCGGAAAACATTTAACAAGCGGAATTATTGACGAACACAGCCATATAGCCATTTACAGAGGAGTAAACGAGTGTACACAGTCTGTAACTGCCGAAGTAAGAATTGGCGATGTTATAAACTGCGATGACATAAATATTTACAGGCAACTTGCTGGCGGGGTAGTAGCTGTGCAACAATTACATGGCAGTTGCAATGCTATTGGTGGGCAAAGCGCATTAATAAAACTACGTTGGGGTTTTGAACCCGAAGAAATGAAAATTAAAAATGCCGATGGATTTATAAAGTTTGCATTAGGCGAAAATGTAAAGCAAAGCAATTGGGGTATAACTACAAACAGGTATCCTCAAACACGCATGGGTGTTGAGCAAATTATAATAGATGCATTTTACCGCGCAAGAGCTTACGAACAAAAATTAAAGCAAAACCCTAACCTAACTCGCAAAGATTTAGAACTTGATGCATTGGTTGAAATATTAAACAAAAAACGTTTTATAAGCTGCCACAGCTATGTACAAAGCGAAATAAACATGCTTATGCACCTTGCTGATAGTTTTGGGTTCAAAGTAAATACATTTACCCATATTTTAGAAGGTTATAAAGTTGCCGATAAAATGAAAAAACATGGTGCCAATGCCAGTACTTTTGCCGATTGGTGGGCTTATAAATACGAAGTTGTGGAGGCTATACCACAAAATGGAGCAATTCTGCATAAAGTAGGTGTAAATACTGCAATAAACAGCGATGATGGCGAAATGGGGCGAAGGCTTAACCAAGAAGCTGCCAAAATGATTAAATACGGCAATATAAGCGAAGAAGATGCATGGAAAATGGTTACATTAAATCCGGCAAAAATGCTGCACCTTGATAATATTACAGGCAGCATAAAACCCGGAAAAGATGCCGATTTGGTTATTTGGAGCCACAATCCTTTGAGTTTGTATGCCAAAGCAGAGCTAACTATGGTTGACGGAATGATGCTTTTTAGCATAGAACAAGACAAGCAAAAGCGAATTGAAATAAGAAACGAACGAGAAAGAATTATAAAAAAAATGATTGAAGCCAAACGAAAAGGCGAAAAAACAGAAGTAAAAGTTTCTGAACCCGACCCCGATTATCATTGCGAAGATGAAGGGTGGTAGATAATTAATTACCTCGGCACATTGGTTATTCTTAAAATATTTGAACCAAACCGGTAAACAAAATACTCCCGACTTTGACACCTAATCACAAAACTGTCTCTTGAAACCCTTGTAAATACTGGATTTGTTGTTTGATTTTTCAAAAACGTGGTGCGAAAGATTTTTGCCGTTTTAGTTGTTAACGAT
>JBKBLB010000030.1:0-33818 GCA_046296495.1 Bacteroidia bacterium | reverse complement strand
TAATCGTTAACAACTAAAACGGCAAAAATCTTTCGCACCACGTTTTTGAAAAATCAAACAACAAATCCAGTATTTACAAGGGTTTCAAGAGACAGTTTTGTGATTAGGTGTCAAAGTCGGGTGGTATTGCCAAAATTGCTGAAGTAACAACCAACAACGCTAATAAAATTTTTAATATTTAATTTACTCTGAAAATAAAATTTTAAACGAACGTTTCTGTTCGCTTTTTATTTCGTAAAAATCAAAAACTATCCAATCGGCTACAGTTGGTTTTGCAAATTTTTGGGCAAATAAATTTAGTGCATTATTATCTTTTGGCTGTATTTTCTGAACCTCTCGATTGTTTATTTTCCATGTAATTTCTAATGAATATTTTTCAGGATTAAACTCTTTTATGCTCAATTTGTCAATTTTTTCGAAAGTCTTTTTGCTTAAAATATTTTCTTCGTTAAGCAAATAAGTCTTATCTTCAATTATTAATGTTGCTCTATCAATTAGTTGTGCAAACAAATTGGTTGAAGAAATTAAAACAATAAAGAATACATAAATCCTTTTCATTACTGCATTATTTTATTTTCGATTTTAATGGATTTTTTAAGTTTTTGTAACCGGTTAGTGTCAAAGCAACCGAACCTATAAAAACTTCGCTTTCGGCTTTTAATACAATATGGTTTTCGTCATCGCTTACCCAAATGGTTAAAGAATCTTCGCTTCTGAAAAAATCGCCAGTTTTTACCTGTGGCCTAACTTTTATAGCATTAAAAGTGCCTTCGTCTGTTTTTATAACCTCTTTACCTAAATATTTTATATTGTAGTTGTAAACTTTTCCATCCATATAAAAATTACATGGATAAGTATCACCAACTTTAGCATCGGTTACATCCCACAATCGAGTCCAGTAATAAACCGAAACCAAGTCTTGAACATTTATGGGAGTATTTTGAACTGAGCCTTTTTTTGCACTAATGGTATTTTTATCGTGATCAAACATTGCAAAATCACTATCTCTAAATTTACCTTCTTCAACAGATTTGGTGTATTTGTATGGAACCAGAAACTCTTCGTCTAAAAAACTTTCATAATCGTTTCTAACTTTATTTACCATTATATCAATGGTACGAGAAGAGCGTGCAGAGCATTTAATATTATAAGTTTTTCTGCCATTAATTATTACTGGATTTGGCAAAATTTCGAGTGTGGCATAACCGGCATTAAATGGTCCATAATGCATTCTGTATTCTAATTTTTCTCCATAAGTAAAAGCAAAATTGTTTACCTTATTTAATGTATTTGTATCGGCTTTTTTTGGTGGATTTCTTGGTTCAGAACCAAAAACAAAAGCAGAAATAAAAGTAAAAAATACTGTAAGTAGTTTTATGCAGGTTTTCATAACATTTAAATTTTATACAATACCTGTGCCAATTTTAAATATTAAATTCAATTCCCTGAGCCAAAGGCAAATCAGTTCCATAATTAATGGTGTTTGTTTGCCTGCGCATGTATGCTTTCCATGCATCGCTGCCACTTTCGCGGCCACCACCGGTTTCTTTTTCACCACCAAAAGCTCCGCCAATTTCTGCACCACTTGTGCCTATGTTTATGTTAGCAATTCCACAATCGCTTCCAAGATGGCTCAAAAATAATTCTGCTTCTTGCAAATTGTTGGTAAACATAGCACTGCTTAAACCTTGCTTTACATTGTTTTGTATGGCAATGGCTTCCTCTATTGTATTGTATTTTATAAGATATAAAATTGGCGCAAAAGTTTCGTGCTGAACTATTTGATAGTGATTTTCAGCTTCGCAAATAGTAGGTTTCACATAGCAACCGCTTTCATAACCTACACCGTTTAAAACCTCATTTCCGTAAAGTACTTTTCCGCCTTCTTGCTGTAATAGTTTTATCGCATTTAAATAATTGTTTACAGCATCTTTATCAATAAGTGGTCCAACCAAATTGCCTTCCAACGGATTGCCTATGGTTAATTGTTTATATACCTGCACCAACTTTTCTTTTACGGTTTCGTAAATATCTTTATGAATTATAAGCCTTCGGGTAGTTGTGCAACGTTGCCCACAAGTGCCGGCAGCACCAAATACAACGGCTCGCAAAGCTAAATCGAGATTGGCATTGGGTGAAAGAATAATTGCATTGTTGCCACCAAGTTCAAGCAACGATTTTCCTAAGCGGGCGGCAACAGCTTTTCCTACTTCTTTACCCATTCTGGTTGAACCTGTTGCTGAAACCAATGCAATATTTTCATCCTGACTTAGCCATTCTCCTATTTTGTAATTACCGTTTATTAAACAAAAAATTCCTTCGGGCAGGTTATTTTCTTTAAGCACTTTTGCCATTAAATGTTGGCATGCAATGGCACTTAATGGGGTTTTTTCGCTTGGTTTCCAAATACACACATCGCCACAAACTGCTGCTATCATGGCATTCCAACTCCAAACAGCTACCGGAAAGTTAAAAGCAGAAATTATTCCAACAATACCAAGCGGATGCCATTGCTCGTACATTCGGTGGTTTACTCTTTCGCTGTGCATGGTTAACCCGTGTAATTGCCTGCTTTGACCCACTGCAAAATCGCATATATCAATCATCTCTTGCACCTCGCCAAGTCCTTCTTGCAATATTTTACCCATTTCGTAGCTAACCAAACGGCCGAGATTTTCTTTGTTTTCGCGCAAAACGTTACCGTATTGCCTTATAATTTCCCCACGTTTTGGGGCAGGCATGTTTCTCCATATTAAAAAAGCTTCGTGTGCTTTTTTAACTACTTGCTCATATTCTGATTTTGTTGTGTAGTATATTTTGCCAATTTCTTTGCCATCAACAGGCGAAAAAATGGTTTTAATTTCAGCATTTTCATCGCTATAAAATTGTTGCCCTGTTGATGTTCCTTTATTTATTGTTTGAATTCCAAGTTCTGATAAAAAGTTTGATTTTGTGGCTGCTTCCATAATTAATTTTGAAAGCACGAATATAAACTAATTACCATTAAAACCTGTATCCCACACCAACAACTACATTGGTAAAGTTATTTAAAATTGTTGCAGTTGGTGCGCCATTGTATGGTGTGTAATAACTTTTTCCAAACCAGTGCAACATTGCTACATCAACAGTTATGGTGCGATCAATGATGGTACCAAGTCCTAAAGAAATTCCCATCCTATCTGCCTTATTTGTTCTAAAAATATTGGTATTGTAAGGTGTTTGGCTATATGCAAAACCACCGCGCCATTTAAACCCGCCATAATTAATTTCGGCACCTACTCTGTGGTTTACAGCATTTCTGTTAAAATTATTTTTAGCAAATGTATTTTCATTATTAAAAGCAAAAGTACTGGATGTTAAACGACCGCTTGTGTAATTTACCGATTCATAATCGTAATTAATCATAAACAATTCTTTAAATAAAAAACTTCCTCCCAATACAATCCTTGATGGTGTAATTAGCTGATACTCGAAAAAATCTTCTCTTGATTGTGGAGGTTCAGTAAAAACATTACCATTTAAATAAACGCTCATGGTATTTTGGTAAAAATCGGTTAAATTATGCCTTATTGCTGTATGATATGCAGCGCCAAACCTTATAAAATCTGTTGGCCTAACAATTACACCAAACCTACCTCCTGCTCCATAACCTGTGGTGCGATAAAATTCGTTTACTGTAAAAGATTGCAAGCTGTTTGTTGTGCTGGTAGAAAGTACTGTTTCTGAATAACGCTGTTCGCTTGTTAGTTCAATTGCACTTATAATTAAAGATCCTCCCAAATAAATCAAATTGCTTACATTTAACCCACCACCAATAAAATATTCGTTATTTCTGCCTCTTACGGTTCTGGCAATATCTTGGCTTACTTTGTAGTCATTATCATTAAAAATCTGAAATCTTGAACCATATCTAGTTGGTGAACCAAAATTATCAATAACCGTTAAGCGCCATGCTAATGCGCCTAAATTATTATCTTCTGAACGATTGAAGAAACCAGCACTGTCTTGCCCATTGGCAGCAAGTGCCAGTGCATTAGAACGAGAAGAATTGCTTACATTTCCAGATATTAGCAAGTTCTGCTGAAAGTTGTTTGCCCGGTTTAAACCAAATGCAAATGAACCGGCAACAATACCTTCGGTAGCGTCTTTTCCTTTATAGCTGTTTACATTATTAAAAACAACGCCAATATTGGGTATATTAAAGTTGGTTCTGCTGTCATCGCTGTTTGTTCCGACATATTCGGCATTATTTCTAAGGGCTGATATAGCAGCACTACCAATAAGTTCGTTTCTTCTGTAAAAACCAAGCCCGGCAGGGTTTATGTTTGCAGCACTTATATCAGCGCCACCAGTACTCCATGCACCTGCAAGACCTAATGTTCTAGCTGTTCCAAGTGGCTGCCTGAAAGAATATCGAAGTATATCTTCGGCAGTTTGAGCATGAAGTGAAAAGGCATTTATAAAAAATGCTAAAATAAATATAGGTTTTATGGTCATATAATTATGTTTGATAATGTAATTTGACTATTTTTAACTTAGGTTTTATCTGGGTCTGCTTTGTGGAGCAGAACCTCTTCCTCCACTATTTCCCGGATTTGAAAAACCTCCACCACGAGGCGAACCTCTATCGAAACCACCCTGAGGTTGCGTAGGGGCTGGCCTTGATTGCATGGGTTCGCGTTGTATTTGTGGTTGAACACGTTCAAAGTTGTTGTTTCTTTCTCTTATGGGTTGTTGCTGATTAGGGTTATTATTTTGATTAAATTCTGGAGCATTATATCTAATCTGCGGTTGGTCTCTCATTTGTTGTTCGTTTGAGCGTTGCATATCGGCAGGTGTGTTATTATTAAAATCAGTTGGCCTATTTCCTCTTGCGGGTGGAATATATGTTGGATTTCCGTCTCGGTCTCTTATTAAATCACCTCCCGGCCTGGTAGTATTCATTTGTTGCTGTTGCATATCAGGCCTTACGTGTTGATTTGCCGGATTTTGCTGCACCGGCTGTGCAGGTGCATTTAAATCGTTGGCTATTCTACCTCTTGGAGGAAGCGAAGAACCACCTCCACTACTCTCGCCTCCACTTCTTGGCCTTAATAATGGCCTGTTTTGAACCACATCTCCGCCATTAAAATTACCACGTCTGTAATCGTGCCAATACCATGGGTTATAAAAGCGATTCCAATACCAATAATTCCAACCCCAGCCGGGACCCCAAAACGGGTCATAATAACCCCACGGACTCCATGGGTTGCACCATGTACACCAAGGATCATAAAAACCCCAGTTATTCCATCCCCATCTGTTCCAGCCCCAACCCGGATACATGGCACCAAAGCCAAAACCAACATTCCAGCCACTAAAACTATTCCACCCTAAACCAATATTCCAACCCGGTGCCCAATTATAAAAACCGGGACGAAAAATGGGTGTGTAAAAACTTGTCCAACCCCAGTTAGGGCTTAAAGCATTAAAATATGGATCATTATAATAAAATGTTCTTTCTGAACCCAACCTGCGACTTTCTCTTTCTTCTACCTGCTCATTAAACGTGTTATTTTGGTTATGTTGAATATTTCCGTTTGTTTCAAAATTTCTTCGGTTGTTCCATTCATTATATGCGTTTTCTTGCCTATCAATGTCATAGTAAGATTCTATTGGTGTAAAATTACCTTGCGGTCTAGGTCTTTCATTTGTTCTATTTCCTGTGTTTGAACTATTGGTAATTTCATTGTTTGAATTACTTGCCCTGCCCGATGATGTTCTTGAATTCCAAAAAGCATCATCATCAACACTGCTAAAACCTATATTTGATGTTCCGCACGAAATGAAAAAAAATGATGCAATTAGCAATATTATTAAAGATTTTGGGCTCATAGCAGTAATGGGTTTTATTTGGTTCATACAAAATAACAACTAAAATATATTTTTGTCCAATATTTCAATAACGTACAATTTCCGTTCCAAAAACATACAATGGATATAAAAAAAGTAAAACGAAGCGAAGATTATAGTGCATGGTACAATAACTTAGTAAAAAATGCCGACTTAGCAGAAAACAGCGATGTAAAAGGATGTATGGTTATAAAACCATACGGATATGCCATTTGGGAGAGAATGCAAAGTGAACTTGACCGTAGATTTAAAGCTACTGGTCATCAAAACGCTTATTTTCCTTTATTTATTCCAAAAAGTTTTTTTAGCAAAGAAGCAAGCCACGTAGATGGTTTTGCCAAAGAATGTGCCGTGGTATCGCACTACAGGCTTAAAGTTGATGAAGATACCAAACAAATTGTGGTTGACCCCGAAGCTAAACTGGAAGAAGAACTGATAGTAAGGCCTACCAGCGAAACGATAATTTGGAACACCTACCGCAATTGGATACAAAGCTACCGCGACCTGCCTATTTTATTGAACCAATGGGCAAATGTGGTACGTTGGGAAATGCGTACCCGGTTATTTTTACGAACAACCGAATTTTTGTGGCAGGAAGGACATACTGCGCATGCAACAGCCGATGAAGCCATTACAGAAACCAAGCAAATGCTTGAAGTTTATGCTGATTTTGCCGAAAATGTACTTGCCGTTCCTGTTGTAAAAGGAGTAAAAACTGCTAACGAGCGTTTTGCAGGAGCAATTGATACTTATTGTATTGAAGGATTGATGCAGGACGGGAAAGCCCTGCAAATGGGTACTTCACACTTTTTGGGTCAAAACTTTGCCAAAGCTTTTGATGTAAAGTTTTTAAACAAAGAAAATAAGCAAGATTATGTGTGGGCAACCAGTTGGGGAGTTAGTACCAGATTAATGGGGGCCTTGATAATGAGCCATAGTGATGATGATGGTTTAATATTACCGCCAAGGTTAGCACCAACACAGGTAGTAATTATACCCATTTACAGAAAAGATGACGAAAAAGTAGCAGTAAACGAAGCTGCAGAGCGAATTAAAAAAGAACTTTTTGACAAAAATATTACTGCCAAGATTGATAACAGAGAACACCTTTCACCGGGTTTTAAATATGCCGACCATGAATTGAAAGGAATTCCGGTAAGAATAGCCATTGGACCAAGAGACATACAAAACAATTCGGTTGAAGTTGCAAGGCGTGATACCAAAGAAAAACAAAGCATGAGTATGGTTGACCTTGCCAATAAAATTGAACATTTACTTGAGGCTATTCAGCAAAACTTATATCAGCGTGCACTTGACTTTAGAGATAATAATATTACAGCAGTAAACAGTTGGGAAGAATTTAAACAGGTGCTTGAAAACAAAGGCGGGTTTATTGCTGCCCACTGGGATGGCACCACTGAAACTGAAGTAAAAATTAAGGAAGAAACCAAAGCAACCATTCGTTGTATTACGCTAAATAATCAGCACGAAGACGGAAAATGTGTATTTACCGGAAAACCTAGTTCACAAAGGGTTTTATTTGCCAAGGCTTATTAATTAGTCCATCATATTACGTTCAATAAAATCAATAAGTGAGTGAATAATTTTAATGTGAATTTCCTGAGCCCTGTCGGCATAAGGTGCGTGTGGCGCTCTTATTTCCACATCACATAAACCGGCCATTTTACCTCCGTCTTTACCTGTTAGTCCAACAACTTTTATATCCATTTTTTTTGCTACTTCAATGGCATTAATAACATTTTTACTGTTTCCACTGGTACTAATGGCTAGCAATACATCACCCGGTCTTCCTACAGCTTCTAGGTACCGGCTAAATACATAATCGTATCCGTAATCGTTGGCAACACAAGCCATATGGCTAACATCACTCATGGCAATAGCACCAAATGCAGGCCTGTTTTCTCTGTATCGGCCTGTAAGTTCTTCGGCAAAATGCATGGCATCGCACATACTTCCGCCATTTCCACAACTTAAAATTTTGCCTCCTTTTTTCAGACTATTGGTCATAAGCTTACCTGCTGATTCAATTTTTTCAAAATTGGTTTCATCGGCAATAAATTTTGCCAGTACATCGTATGCTTGTGTAAAATGCTGTTTTATGTAATCCATTTTAGTTTAATTGATTTTGAAAGCTTCTATTCCCGAATCAAGAAAATTTATAAAGTTTTGTATGTTCAAATCGTAAGCTTTGGGTTGAACCAATAACTTTCCTTCACCATCAACAATGCAATAATATGGTTGAGCATTGGCGTTGTATTTGGTAATTTGCAAATCGGCATTTTGCTTGCCTATTGATTTTTTTATCTTGTTATCGTAGGTGCTGGTGTACCATTCGTTCTCAGGCAATTCGGTTTTGTCATCAACGTAAAGTGCAACAACTACAAAATCATTTTTTAATCTTTTTAGCACTTCGGGATTGCTCCAAACATTGGCCTCCATTTCGCGACAATTTACGCATCCATGTCCGGTAAAATCAATAAAAACAGGTTTATTTAGTTTTTTACTGTATGCAAGTGCCTGTTTGTAATCAAAAAAACCATCTATTTCGTGAGGCAACTTAAATAGTTCTTTAAACCTTACATCACCTAATTCAGTTTTTGGTTCAACACTAACGGCTTTACCCTTGCTCAAATCAAAATCGAGTGTTTCCTGCGGTGGCAGATATCCGCTAAGTGCTTTTAGTGGCGCTCCCCATAAACCGGGTACAAGGTAAAGAACAAAGCTGAAAGTTATTATAGCCAAAAATAAACGTGGTACGCTTATGTATGGTAAATCGCTATCGTGACTGAATTTTAATTTGCCCAATAAATAAAAACCCATTAAGGTAAAAATTACTATCCAAATGGCAATATAAACTTCGCGATCGAGCAAACCCCAATGATAAGTTTGATCTGGGATTGAAAGAAATTTAAATGCTAATGCCAATTCAAGAAAACCAAGTACAACTTTTACCGAGTTAAGCCAACCACCGCTTTTAGGTAAGTTTTGCATCCAGTTGGGAAAAATGGCAAACAATGTAAATGGCAATGCCAAACCAAACCCAAAAGCTGCCATACCAAGTATAGGTTTTAAAATTTGTCCTCCTACTGCTTCAATAAGTAAGCTGCCAACAATTGGCCCGGTGCAACTAAAACTAACCAAAACAAGTGTAAATCCCATAAAAAATACACCCATAAAACTTCCCATATTGCTTTGTTTGTCAACCTTGTTTACAACACTGTGTGGAAGTGTAATTTCAAACATACCTAAAAACGATGCAGCAAAAACTATAAATATAATAAAAAACAAAACATTTGGAACCCAATGAGTGCTTAGCCAATTGCCAAAATCGGGGCCAAGACCAAAAATACTGAAAACAACCCCTAAACTTGAATAGATAGCTATAATACTAAACCCAAAGCCAAATGCGCGTTTTAAAGCCAGAGAACGTGTTTCGCTGCGTTTTGTAAAAAAAGTTACCGTCATTGGCAACATTGGAAAAACACAAGGTGTAACAACAGCAATTAAACCAAATGTAAAGGCAAAAAACAAAAAGCCCCATATACTTTCGGCTGAACCACCTGCAACATCGCTTACTGCAACTTTTTCATTTGATGTTTCATTTTTAATTGATGTTTCATTTACTACATTTTCTGAATCGGTTTGGTTTAAAACATTGGTTGATGTTTCTTCTACTTTACTGCTATGTGCATTTTTGGCAGATTCTTCAACTTTAATTTTTCCTGTAAAATCAAAATCGTTTTCGTATAAAATACACTGCCCGGTAATTTGGCTGCATTGCTGATACTCTGCCGAAGCTTTTATAACAGGATTGCTTTTTAAAATTTTTACCTTTTGCCTAAACTCAGCTTTTTTCTCAAAAGTACTTACCTCTCCTTCAAAAACATCATCAAAGTGTTTGTGGCTTCCAATGGGTTTTATTTTTCCTACAAGCGTATAAGTATTGTTTTTTTCAAATTCAAATCGAGCAACCACAGGGCCTACATTTTCGCTAAAATCGCTGCTGTACATGTACCAATCTTTATCAATATTGGTTGTAAAAATTAACTCTACTTCATCTCCAACCTTTACCTGATTTTTGTTTACTGCAATTTGCCAAACAGGTTTTTGCTTTAGCTGAGCCAATAATGGAAAACTTATAGCAAACAAAGCTAACGCAATAAGTGATTTTACTTTTATCATAACAATATAAACTTGGCGAATTTAAAATTTATTGCCAAAGTAGTATGTAACAAAAGTTAAGAAGGATAAAAAAGGCTTTTTAAAAGAAACCTTCCAAGCTACTTTTTAAGTATATTTTGGTAATTGTTTAATGCTTTTACTGCAGTTTTAATTGCGTTATCGTTTTGTTGCATTACCATGTAATAACCTTTATCGCGAAAAAGTTGCCTTGCCATAAGCGCTTTTATTTGCAGCTTAATAAAACCAATGCTTTTGTCAATTGCTTGCTTGTTGCTAATATCAACGTCATTCTCAGAAACAAACTGAACAAATTTATTCAAATCTTCGTTTGTTAATTGAAATGTATTTGTAAAAGAATTTAAGTTATAATTTTGGTTAATAAATTCCCTGTTTTTATCGAGATAATTGTATGCAAACTTACTTATAAGCGATTTGCTTATTACCTGAGTTAAAAATTTTGAAATATAAGAAGTATCAACCGGAACAAACACATCAGGATAAATACCACCACCACCATAAACTTTACGCAATAATACTTTTGTAAAATAAGGTGTACTATCAAAAATATGTGCTTTATTTTCGTCTTCCATTTCTCCGGTTTCGTAGCGTTCTAAAATATCATGGTCGTAGTCTTTTCCGTTTTTATACTCTTTTTGTATACACCTGCCGCTTGGCGTGTAATACCTGGATACGGTTAAACGAATGGCGCTTCCGTCTTTAAGTTCGTATGGTTCCTGAACCAAACCTTTGCCAAAACTTCTGCGACCAACTACTAACCCTCTGTCCCAATCTTGTATGGCTCCACTTACAATTTCACTGGCGCTTGCGCTGCCTTCATCAATTAATACAATAAGTTTTCCGTTTTCAAAAACACCTTTGTTTTGAGCCTTAGATTCGCTGCGAGGTTTTGTGCGACCTTGGGTATAAACAATTAATTTTCCATCACTTAAAAATTCATCAACTATTTGAGTAGCTGTGTTTAAATATCCTCCGGGGTTTCCTCGTAAATCCAAAACAAGGTTTTCCAAACCTTCTTTTTCAAGTTCTTTAAATGCCTTTAAAAACTCTTCGTGCGTATGCTCTGCAAAGCGACTTATTTTTATGTAACCCGTTTTGGGCTCAAGCATAAACCATGCTTCAACACTAAATATCGGTATGGTATTGCGGGTAATTTTAAATGGTATAATTGTATTTACTGATGGACGATAAATACCTACATTTACAACCGAACCCTTAGGCCCACGCAGCAATTTAAAAACTTTTTCGTTTGTAATGCCAATGCCTGCAACATTCATTGTATCAACAGAAACAATTCGGTCTCCGGGCTGTATTCCCAATTCGTACGAAGGGCCACCGCTTAAAGCCGATACAACCATAATGGTATCGTTTAAAATATTAAATTCTACTCCAATGCCTTCAAAATTTCCTTCAAGTTGCTCGTTTGCCATTGCAAGGTCTTTTGCAGAAATATAAACCGAATGAGGATCGAGGGTTGTAAGCAAGTTGCTGATACTGCTTTCTTCAAGCGAATCTATGTCAACTTCATCAACATACGATTGTTTGATAATTGATAATATTTCTGTAATTTTATTTTTACCACCTCCAACAAATTGTATTACGCTTTCTGAGGGTTTAAAAATTATTCCTATTAAAATTCCAAGTGCTATTAAGGCAGAATATGTAAATAAATTCCAATTACTTTTTTGTTGCATGTAATATTTTATTGGGTTCAAATATAATATCAAATAGCTGTGTGTTTTTGTTTGAACCAAATTTCGTTACAGCAGTTTTTATTATTAAATTTGAAACGTATGCCCAAAACAATAAAAACCACCGAAAAAAGCAGCAATTACCAACATTTGGAAAAGATGCCCGTAAGTGAGATTCTAAAAAATATAAACAAAGAAGATCAAAAGGTGCCAATGGCAGTAGCCAAAAAGCAAGCTCAAATAAATAAACTGGTAAATGCTGCTATTAAAAAATTAAAAAACGGTGGAAGATTATTTTACATTGGTTCAGGTACAAGCGGAAGGCTAGGCATTGTAGATGCCAGTGAATGTCCGCCAACTTTTGGTATACCACATGGTATAGTAATAGGTATAATTGCAGGTGGAGATGGTGCTATACGCAAAGCTGTAGAACATGCCGAAGATGATGAAAAGCAGGGATGGAAAGACTTACAGGCGTACAAAATTTGCAATAAAGATTTTGTAATTGGCATAACCGCAAGCGGAACTACTCCTTACGTATTGGGAGCTATAAAAGAAGCTAAGAAAAATGGAATAGTAACGGGCTGTATAACCTGTAATCGCAACACCCCATTAGCTAAAGCATGCGATTTTCCTATTGAAGTTGTTGTTGGGCCCGAATTTGTAACCGGTAGTACACGATTGAAAGCCGGCACTGCACAAAAACTTGTTTTAAATATGATAAGCACTGCCGTGATGATAAAACTTGGACGTGTAAAAGGCAACAAAATGGTTGATATGCAACTAACCAACAACAAACTTGTAACACGTGGTATTAATATGCTAATGGATGAACTAAAAATTACAGCTGCCAAGGCTAAAACATTGTTACAAACTTTTGGCAATGTTAGAAAAGCTATTGAAGCATATTACAGCGAACCTATACCAACTTATAAAACATCAGCAAAAAAGGTTAGCAAAAAACCAAATAAAAAAACTGCAAAAAAAATTTTAAATAAAACTACAAATAAGGTCAACAAAAAAACTTTTGTTAAATAATGGCTGAATACCTTATAAAGGTTATAATAGTTTTATTGTGGAGTGCATTTAAGTTTGTAGTTGGCTTTAGTACAGCCGTTGTATTTGGTTTCAACCAACTTGAAATTGTAATAATAACCGTAAGCGGAGCCATGCTTGGTGTTACAGTTTATTTATACCTTTGGGATTTGCTTTTAAATATTTATCACAAGTTTTTTCCTAAAAAACAAAAACCAGTTAAGTTTAGTAAACTTAAAAGAAAACTTGTTGTAATAATAAGAAAATACGAAGTTTGGGGTATTGCTTTTTTAAGCCCTATTTTACTAAGCATGCCTGTAGGAACAATTTTGGCAAGTACAATTGAACACAATAAATGGAGAATTAAATTTATTATGTTTTCGGCAGTTTGCTTTTGGGTGGTGGTACTAATTGGAATAAAAGTTTTGTTTAAAATTGATATTGAAAATTTAAAACTGTTTTAATTACAAATTTCTATTCCGCCTAAAATTGCACTGCCTTTTAATATCAATATGGCTTCAGCGTTTTCATTTGCGTTATATCGTTTATCTTCAATACCACCTAAAATAGTTTGCATTTCAGATTTTACTGTAACATTATCAGGTAATGTTAACTTTATACCACCTAAAATTGTATTGGTATTTATTGTAGCTGTACCGTTTATTTTTATATTTCTTAAATTCAAATCAACACCACCCATAACACAATTTATTAAACCGCCTTTAAAATCATCGCTATATATCGATTTTTTTACTCCACTCATAATAATTTCCAAATTCAGTTGATTAGATTCTGTTGATGTATCTGAGGTTTTACTTTGCTTGCTAAATCTATTTTTAAAACCAGGTTTAAAAATAATTAAGACACCAAAAATTATGATTAAAGCGGGCCAAATAAATTTTGTAAGACTTAATTCTTTTAAATAAAACTCATCGGCAAGAAAAAATAAACCTATAAGAAGTGGAAATAAAAAGCCGGTTCCTTTAAAATTGCTCTGAGAACCGATAAACAAGCCTATACCAATTAACAACATTTGCCAGCTTGCAAGCCATTCAGGAATATTCACATCGGCAATACGAAGCATCCAAACTATACCAATTGTAATTAAAATTATACCAGTAAAAAGTTTTGAACTGTTATTTTTATTTTCCATGTTAGTTAATTTTATTACAAATGTATATCAATATTTTACGAAAAATCAAAGCTTTAATTTTATTTAAAGATTAAATAACGGTTAAGTTATCATTTTAAACCTAGTTGGGTTAAAAAATAAATATTATCTACAAATAAATTTACTGTTGTAAGTACCTTTATTTGTTTGAACTTGTATAATGTAAATACCTTTTGATAGCTGATTATCGAAATTTAGTTGAATAGCTTGGTTTGCAGAAATATTTCTTTTATCGTGATATTGTAACTTACCCGATAAATCCATAACCGAAATCTCTGCATTTGTATTTTCGTTTACAGAAAGAATGATTTTGCTACCATCAAATGGATTTGGATAAACTAAAACTTCAGGTTTATTATAAATTGAATTTATAACATTTACAGGTTGCGAAACATTAAAATATCCTGTTGTATCTGCAACATTCGAGTTTTTGTCTTTTACGGCAATTCTTACATTTAAACTATTGGTATTTCCGGTATTCCAAACAAAAGAATCTATCAATGCAGATACATTCTCGCTAACCGTTACAAATGGTTGGTTGTTGTACGAAACATAAATGTTTACCTGACTTACGTTGTTTGAATTCCATTTTATACCATAATTTGTATTGGTAAACAATATATCTCCACTTGATGGTTGAGTAATTTTAATTGATGGAGGTGTAGTTTCGGGTATATAAGTCATATTGCTGAAATTTATTCGATTTGCCCAATCAGGAAAATCAATAAAAGGATTTCGATTTTTTTGCCAACTAAAAATTAATTCGTTTCGGGCAATTTCAATAGCATCTGGTGGGTCTTGCTGATGCCATTGCCTTAATACATTTAAGTTTTGGTTTGCCGGCAAACTCCAGTTAAAACCTTTTACATTATGGTAGGCAGCACACATATAAAACAAAGCTCTAGCCACATCGCCTTTGTGTTCAGGCCTTGGTTCATAAACTGTTCTACCGGCACTATCGGTACCTAATTTACCAAAACCCGTTGGCGATGTATTGGTTGCGTTAACCACATTGCCAAATGGATTATTGCTTCTAACGGCATTAGCAATAACCTGCGCTGCCGGATATAAATTGTGTAAATCGTTATACTCAGGCAATTCCTGAGAAGTTCCTGGGGCATTTGGCCAATTTGGATTACCCTGATTGCTTGGCATCCAACTTTGCGCATAAGTATGTTCGCGGGTTAATAGGCCTGAGTTTGTTCCTGTCCACCAAACAAAAGGGTCGTCATATACATGTTGTGTACCTGTGTAAGTGCAGGTAACTACTTTGCGACTGTTTGTTGTATCGCGGCCGAGCCAAGTATTTATAACACGTGCAATATATAGGCTGTAAAAAACAGTGTCGTGAGGGTTTATTTTGTTGGTAAGTTGTTGTATAAAATTGCTGTTAAATGGGTCAACACCGGTATAGTAATTACCAATATTTTTACCGGGTGTGGTAACGCTGCCTTGCAGCCAACCTGATGTTAAATAATTTTCGAAACCATTTGGACCATTGAATGAAAATACAGCATAATGGTAATTGGTATTGGCAAGAATATAGGTTGTAGGGAAAGTCCCCGCTGTATCGCTTATAAAAGCCACCTGTGCATTGCCAATATAATCGCCACGCCTGTAGGTTTTCCCATCAGCAGGGTTTTCGGTAACCGGAGAACCTATTTTTCTTAAAATAATATATTTTTCTGGTTGAACCTGAGCAGGCCTAAAGCTGTAATTAAATGCAAAAGTTCTTAAATTACTTACACTAAAATTAACCGGCTGAGCAACCGGCTCAGTGGCATAACTACCGCCAATACCATAAAGATTTATAGAGTATAAAGGGTTATCCGGGTCGTTTGACGTAATTCTCAATTGGGCTTTTCTTGAGCCATTTTGTTGCGCATTAAAAGCAACCAGCAAATTCTTTGATTGCCCGGGAGCAATGGTATCGGGCAACTGACTGGTTATTGCATAATCGGAAGCGGCATCTCCTGTAAAAGAGACATTTGTAATTATAAGTGATTGCTGTGTTCCGGTGTTTTGAACCGAAAATTGTGTTTGAGCAAAGTTTCCAACCACATAGGTTGAGTTTATAACATAAGGAGTTCCACCTTGCGTTAATCTTATTTGAGGTGTGGTTGGCGGTGGGGCTATTCTTATTAAAACACTATCTAAAGCAACATTGCTTCCGCTTTTTTTATCGGTATAAAAAAACCTGATATAACGAGCGTTTGATGATGGATTATCAACAAATCTTGTCATGCTACCCGGCATATTATCAATAAAATCTCTTAAAGTGGTCCAGTTGTTTCCATCAACCGATTGCTGAACCGAAAATGTTCCGGTAAAAGCAGGATTTGGAGCAATGCCAGTTCCACGAAGCCAATAGCTTAGCGGACCGGGCTTATCGGCAAACCAAATGGTAATAAATTCTCCGGTACCGTCTAATCGAGCAGCAACTCCCCCACTTACCGAATTTTGTGTACCTGTGTAAGTAAGGTTTCCGTTTGTTCCCAAACCTAAAGTCCAACCATTTGGCGGGTTTGATATATTCGGGTCAGCAAAATTCCAATAAGTTGGCAAATTGGTTTGTGCCTGAATTTTTAGATTTAAAACAATCAGGCTTAATAATATAAATTTTTTCATTTGAATATTACAAATGTATTACAAAGAATTTAATTAAGTGTTAAGGTAATATTAATCTGCTAAAGATATATCACTAATTATTTCTTTGGTAATAGCTCGGCATTTACTTTTACATCAATTTCTTCGGCAATTTTTGCAACTACAAGCTTAGGTATAGTAATTTTATGATCGGCAACTTTAACTTTAAAATTGCTTGCCAAATTAATAACACCATTTTTTATGTTTATGGTGCCCGGTATGGTTCTTTCTTGTTCTACACCGTGTATATTTAAAGTACCGGAAGTAGTAACTTCATAAGTTCCATCTTTAGTGTAGTCTATCTTTTCGTTTATTTTGCCTTTAAAAGTACTCATTGGGTATTTATCGCTTTCCATGTACTTTTCGTTAAAATGTTCCTGCATCAGTTTGTTCGGAAATTCAAAAGAGGTGTTGTTAATTACAAAAGCTATGGAACCTTCAGTATTTAGCAGAGCATTGGCAGTATTACATTCTGCCTTAATATCTTCAACCGGTGTTTTGCTAAAAAAACTTACCTGAGCGGTTTTGCTGGTAAACAAATTTTGTGCATAGTTTGCCAATACCATTAAAGACAAGCTAAAAGTTAAAACAATTTTCTTCATATAGTTTAAATTTATCAAATATCTTACCAATTTTTTGTTTGCTGTTTATCAAACGAAAATGTTCTTGAAATATTAAATCCTAGCCTAATACCCATATCACTCCACGATGTTTGAGTTTGTCGAATCATTTGCTGCTCAAGCATTCCGCTTCCGTTGGTAAACATTAATTGAAAAACATGCCCTCCTGTTTCAATATCAAAACCAAGTGCTAAATAATTATGGTGTTTAATACCAGGAGGTGTACTATTATTTAAACCTGTAATTCGCGGGTAATACTCTATATTAAATCTGGCACTTCGGGTTAGTTTTATGCTTGAACCAAAGCCCATTGAAGCAGTAGTATTTAAGTCGTTAGTTTTGGCAACCAGGTTTTCGTGAACCATAGTTGGTGCAAGTAAAATTGAAAAATTATCATTTATTTTTTTTGAAAAAATTAATTGGTTCAAATAACTTAATCGGCTGGTAAATAAATTATTTCTGTTTGGGTTTTCCCATGGTGTTGTATTTATGGCAACATTTCCGTAATAGCTTAAAGAAAAAGGCATTCCGTTTTTTTGTTGCTTAAGCAATTTTATTTTTATGTTACCATCATAGGTTTTTCTAATAGAACTCCTTCCAAAACCTAACTGAATATTATCATTTAAACCATAATCGAACACAAAACGAATATTGGCAATATCAAGCCCGAATAAATCAGATATACCATTATTTACCGAACCAAATCTATGTAGAATTACAAAGTTTAAATGCTTTGCCGCAACCTGTTCGTTTGATTGACCGGTAATGACACGTGTGGCTTTAAACGTTGCATAAACAGGAGTTTTCTTTTTTGGTTGCTCCTGAGTAAGCATTTGTAATAAGTCATCTTGTGCTTTTACAAAACTTAGGTTCAAAAAAAACAAAATAAAAATATACTTAATTATTTGGTGAGCCATTGCTAATCCAGGTATTAAGTTGTTTATGTTCGCAATCGGTTAGTTTTGGTGAGCTTGCCGGAGGCATTGTTCTGGCATCAACGGCTCTTATCTTAATTCTGTCAATACTTGCTTTTATGTTGTTGTAACTTGTTAAGTTTGGAGAAATACCTCCTGCAACATGGCAGCCCGATGTTGCGCATTTATTGTTTATTGTTTTAGAAATATTTGCGCTAAAGGTAATGTTTGCCGTATCGCAATTTGAGTTTGGGTACAACTCTTCTTCTTTATCAAAGTAACATGAGTATATTATTACACTCATAAAAAACAGGATAGAAATGTATGCTTTCAGTTTCATTTTTTAATTATTAGGAGCACCTGCTTCAATCCATTTACCAATAATTCTTATGTTACAGTTACTCATTTTTGCTGTACCTTTTGGCATTGCAGAGTAACCGGGTAAGTGATTGATACTACCATTTAACTTTCCATTATCTGCAATAGTTTTTATTTCTATGTAATTTTCAAGAGCAATTCCACCTGAGGGTAAGCTGTTGCTATGACAACCCTGACAATTGTTTTTTATTAAAGGTTGCACATGTGTGCTGAATTTTACATTTGAAGTATCGCAAGGATTGTTGCAAACAGTATTTAATGCACCCTGATTTATCCATTTTTTTAAAAGTTCAATAAAATCTGCAGGCAATGGATTTGCCGGTGGAGGTGGCATTCTTTTACTATCGGTTCGGGTAATTTCTTTTATTAATTTACTGTCGTTAGCATTGCGTGGTTTAACTTCGTTTATTATTCCGCCATAATTAGAAAGATTGACACCATCTGCCGGATTGTTAGAACTATGACATCCGCTCATAGCACAATTTGAAACAATTATTGGTAATATTTGGGTATTAAAGCATACAGTATCGTTTGATGGATTAGGGTTAGGATTTGTATTGTTATTGTTTTGCTGCAAAACTTCTTGTGGTTGGTGCTTACAACTGCTAACTAAAATTATTATAGCATATAAAATGGCTTTTAAAAAAATACTTTTCATAAGTTGAAATAAAAAACAAATGTAATGGTGTTTTTTACATTTTGATTACAAAAAAAAATAAGGCTGCCTGAAACAAAGTTTCAGGCAGCCTTAAAAAAATATAATTTTAATAGATTATTTGCTTACAACAACCTTTACACTATGCTTAATGTGTGGAGTTGTTATAATAGCGGTATAAACACCCGAAGTCAAAATTTCATCAATATAAATGGTGTTTAAGCCATTACTTAATTCTATATTTCTTGAAACAACTTTATTACCTACCATATCAACAATATCTAAAATCGCAGAAGTTTGATTATTTGAAGATACAAGAACATCGAAGTTACCGTTGTTGGGGTTTGGTATTACTGTTGCTTTTTCATCATTATTATTTCCCAAATCAACAAATACAATATTACTTAGTTCATTAGTTCCATCAAAATCAAATTGGTTCAAGCGGTAAAATAAACCATTGTATGCAGCAAAATTTAAAGCTGCATCTATATCAGTATAACGATAATTTGAAATACTTGCTGAATTACCACTGCCTTTTACGTATCCAATTGTTTCAAAATCATTTCCATTGGTTGAACGTTCGATTGCAAAAAAATCGTTGTTTATCTCTGATGCGGTTTGCCAATTAAGTACTACATCATTTTTTGATTTACTGGCACTAAAACGTGTTAATTTTACGGGTACATTTTGTGTTGCAGTAATTGTTACCGTATCGGTAAAAATACCGCATTGAGTTGAATATAGAGCTACATAGCGATATATCCCGGGAGTTGTGTATGGTCCAACAACAATTTGTGCATTTGTATCAATAGGTAAACCCAGGTAATACCAATTAAACCCGGCCATTGATCCTGGAAACGGCAATGGAACATTTGCATTTAACGCATTTGGGTTTTGAGGAGATGTACCTGAATTTATCCAACTGCTTGCATTATTATTATCTGCCATGGCTAAACGGTTTCCTGCACTTGAAAGAGCCGGAGTACTACCTGTCCAATCGGCACTTGTAACACCTGAAATTGTTGGAAAAGTATAAGTTCCGTAAACAGTTGCATCAACTACAGCTCCTTGTGCATTTCTTATTAAATAACCTCTATTGTCTCCTGTTGAACTGTGTGTAACCGTATTTCCTGAGTGATAATAAAAATTAGTTGGAGAAGGTACACTTGAACCTAATTGTCCCGTTGCAATTATCATGGTTCCATTTGGGCTAAACAAAGTACCTGTTGTAAACGTAACACTGTGCTGTAAGGCAGTACCTGTCCATTCTTCCAAAGTAAATCCTGCTAAATCAGAATTTGGAATACCGGTAATTTCAATATAATCATCAGCAAGCAAATAACTAGGCCAACCTCCGGAAGGTGGACCTGTAGTAGATAAGCGCCAATGGCAAATTTCACTTATAAAAACATTTCCTCTTGGAAACAGCGGAGAGTGCGCTCTAAGTACAAATGTATCAGTTGGAGAATTTGCGATTCCTGTTTTAGGAGTTACTGAAACTATTGGCCTTACTTCTACTTGAGAAGCATTTCTTAAAGTATCATTTGCTTGGTTATTGTTAATTAGTGATGGTCTTAAAAAGGTGGTTAATGAATAATTACCCGGAACAGACATATTTACATTGTTTGCCCAAACGGTAACACTTGCATTTTGAGCCAAGGTACCTGTATTAATTAAAATACTATCAATCGTATTTATTGGCCCGTTAACACTATATATAACCCTAATTGGATTTAAAGAAAGATTAATGGAAGGGCCTATTAAATTATTAATGGTAAGTCTAACTGTATCTGCAGAACTGTAACATTGACTTGAACGAACAAGTTGTGCTTCTGTTATTGCTAAATCCTGACCTGCACTAACAAACTCAAAAGCTCCAACATCCGGATGTGTTGGGTTTCTAACTGCACCTGTTATATCTGTTAAAACACCTACAGGCCTACCCAAACTATCTATGTTTGATGAAATTGGAACTAATAAACCGGTAGAAACATTTGAAAAAACCGGGTCTAAGTTTACTGATGCGGAATCTCTGTTGCTCGCTGTAATCCAGTCGCTTAAAGTATTGTTAGCTGCTCCCCAAAAACCAAAAGTATTTGTACCTAAGGTAGGTGCAAAATGATATACATTTCTATTTGATGAAAATGAAAGAGAAGTAGTGGTAACATAAATACTGTGCTTGGTTCCGGTACCACTTGTAGTCATACTAAATATATTGTTTCTTTGGTCAACATTGTTTGGAGCTACCGAATAAAATATGCTTCTTCTTGTACCTGTAGAGTTTGGTGTATTATCAATTACCGTATTATGGTATATTTTAAATCCGGTTGTTGTGCCACTAAAATACATACCATAAACCAATCCTGTTGTGGTAATATTGTAAATTACATTGTTAATTATTTCGGTTTCAAAACCCAAAGAATTAACTGATGTAGCAAACCAAATTGGATAAGCAGTATAACTACCTGGGCCTGAGTTGAAAATTCTATTATTTAAAACCTTGGTATTTCTGGTTGTGGTTCCGTAAATGCCATAAAAGGTCGTGTAACTTGGTCTATTTAAGCGAGTAATTTGGTTATTTTGAATTAAAACAGTGTCAGAATTTGCAAGATAAATGCCATATAAATGAAAATCCTTTATTTGATTATTTGTTATAATATGACCAGAGTTATTTAAATAACTGGCAGTTCCCATTAAAATAACACTATAATAACCACCTATTATTTCGTTATTGTCAATAGTTATTTGCCTTGCATTATTACCTGCAGTTGTTGGCGAACTATTGCTACCGGATGCAACTATGGCAGCGTGCGTTGTTGCTGTTGACGTTATTCCTACATCAATTTTGCTTTTTCTAATAATTATTCTTTCGGCAACATTTCCAAAATAAATACCAAATCCATTAAAAGTTGATGTAACTGCAATATTTAAACTGTCCCAAATTACATGTCTTGTTCCAAGAAAAGAAACAACCGGAGAAGAATTGCCAAGAATAGTGTTTCCGTTTCCATTTATGGTAATGGTGTTGGTAGGGCTTGAACCTGCAATATTTCCAAAATTTAATTGTTCGTTTAAGTTTCCGGTACCAGGTGCTATATTTATGGTTATAGGCCCTGTAATACCATTACAATTCATTGCTGTTATAATATCTTGTAAATTATGAAAATTTGTAGTGCTAACCGGAAGTGAACGATTAACAGTATATGTTCCTGATAATGTTCCCAATGGAGTAGAAACCATTACAGCTGTAGATGTATCTCTGTTGGTTCCGCACGAAACCACACACCTGTACCAGGTAGTTGAGGTTTGTGTTTTTGAAATTGTTCTAAATGTATCGTTAGCCATGGGTATAAAACTGTTTGGTAAACCACTGGTTGATGAAAGCCATTGATATGTTAAATTTTGCCTGATGCTATCGTTAATAAGCGATAATGTAAATAATTGTGAAGGACAAACTACGTTTGAAGATGCAGTTGCATTGCCCGAAGTAGGAGTGCCGGAACATGCAATTGCAGGTATAAACCTGATGGTTCCTACCCAACCTCTTGGGTGATTGGCCGGAGTAGCTGGTGGTGTTCCACCGGCATAACCTATATTGGTACCTGTAATAATTTGAACACCACCTGCTGAATCTATTGTTGTTCCACCCGGATGTGTAAAGTATCTTTGTCCTGTTGCAAATACGGCAACTCCAACAGTATCAAATGGTGCAATTGTAATATTTAAACCGCTTAAAAATGTTTGGGTTATGGTAGATGATGTGTTTGCAACACCAGTAAAAGTGCCGTTTGCAACCAAACTCCACCCATTTGCTGCACTTATTGCACCCGGACTTCCATTTACAGGATTATTGTGAATATATACCTCTGCTGTTACACTACCAGATGTGCCAGTAATTCCATTGAACTCTTGTAAAATAATAGGATAATTATTTGAGTTGTATAGATTAAAAGTAACAGTTCCCGAACCGTTGTTATTTAGAAATGAATTGGTAGTTGTTACGCTTATTTGTGCGTGTAGATTTTTCAGAATTAATATTGAGACTAAGAACAATATTAATCTTTTAGTTTTTGGTAAAAAGTTATTAATCATATTTATAATATTTATGGTTCAAAGATAGTATTTAAATAAATTTTGTTGACTATTAACATAAATTTTAACTTTAGATTAATAATACATTACTTAAATTTTACATTTTTATAAATTATCCAACCGCTTCACTATCAGATGTTAAATGATTACAAAACCCTGCCTGATAAAAATCATACGTTGTTTTTAACATTGTGAATTGGTTTGTAATTTTTATGTTTAGCTTTGTATTAAATTTTTATTTAATGACAAAATATATAATTGTCATATTATCAGTTTTTTTTTCTTTTCAATTGGCTGCACAAAAAGTTGAACCTCCGGTTTTAAAAAACAGACTGGAAGATTTTGTGCTTAGTCCCGGTAAAAACTCCATTATGCATGAGTTTTTTTACAACGACAGTATTTGGATTACATTTGAAAGCAATGATTTTTATATACATTCGTTTGTTATTAGCATTAAAAAATCGAGAAACTTTAATGAAAGGTTTTATGCAAACAAAGGTGTATTAAAAGGTGCTGCCATTAAAAGTATCATATTTACTGCCTTGCCATTCGAAATTAAGATTTCAGAGTTAAAGATTAAATTCAACGATGAGTTTATAGTATTACCCGATGAATATATACTTATTGTTCAGTGATTTTATATTTATCACTGTATTTTTTATAAAGTTGAAATTGATGATTTTTTAAATCAATGGTTTCACCTTCTAAATAGGCTTCCAAAACAATACTTTCTTTCATATCTAAAATATCACCTTTGGTTATTGTAAAAGAAGCATCCAATCCTATTTGTATTGAACCTAATTTGTGCTCAACACCTAATATTTTAGCTGCATTGTATGTGATAAGTTGCAAAGCCTGTTCTTTGCTTAAACCATATGCAGCACAAGTGCCTGCATTAAACATAATGTTTCGGGCCTCCCAGCTTCCTGAATGGCCGATTGCAGTTAACACACCGGCTTCAACCAATTTTGCAGCCGCTTTAAACGGCTCATCAATATCAGAATGATTGTTTTTGGGTAAGCGATGAATGTTTGTAAGTACAACCGGAATATTGTACTTCTTTATCAAATCAATCACTTGCCAAGCATCACCGGCTTCTACCAAAACCAATTTTAAGTTTGGGTATTTGATTTTAAAAAAATTTATGGCAGTAATAATACTTTTTGCATTTATAGCATGAACGTACAAATTGGCTTTCCCATCAAAAACTGGGCGCATGGCTTCAATTTTCAAGTTTATATCAACTGGTGAATTTATTTTGTAATAAGCCTCACAATCGGCAAAAAACTGCTCAATCATTTCAAGTTGGCTTTTTAGTTGTTTATTGCGTTCATCTTCTTTTTTGTTTGAACGCAATGTCATATCCGGCCAATTTATATGAATTCCATCATCGGCTTTTACAACGGCATCTTCCCAGTTCCAAGCCTGTGTTTTCATAAGGCTGCTGCTACCACTTATTAAACCTCCAATTGGTACAGCCTGTGTATATAATATTCCGTTAAAAGTAAAAGTAGGCAATATTTTACTATCGGTATTAAATGCTATTAAACTTCTAACATTGGGGTTTATAAGTCCGGTTTCACTGTAATCGCGGGTAGCTCTAACAGCATCAATTTCGTTTAAGCCTGCATAATTATTTAACGCAATTAAACCAGGGTAAATATGTTTTCCTTCTAAATCAATTACCTTGGCATTTTTGTGCAACACATTTAGTTTTTCGCCAACGTCAATTATTTTTCCGTTAGCAATTACCAAATATCCTTTTTCAATAACCTTACCTAAACCGTTATGAATATTTGCATTGGTATATACAACTGCATTTTGGCCATTAAGGTTAAAAGCGCAAATTATCAATACTACAATTTGTAAAAGTAATCTTCTCACATTTAAATTATTTGGTTCAACAATAATAAATTTAGTTGCCAACTTTACCAAGTTTAGCATTTAATCTGTAAAGCACATACAACGAAAAACTAAACTCAATTTTTCGGGAATTAAAATCAGCAAATGGTTCAAATCGGGCGCTTAAATTTAAGCTGTTATTTAATTCGTTTGGAAAAATATTTTTATCATAAAAAACTCTTAAAAACAGCAGTCTTCTGTTCGAATAAATCAATGAATCTGAATCTTTTGAGTAACCTTGATAAATATATGTACCATTTATTGCATTAAAATTTGTACCTAAAAAATAAGTGAAAATAAAAGACAGGTTATTTAATTTATTTATTGGCTTTAGTACCAAATTACCCATGTATGCCGTACCAAAATTTTGGTTGCCTAAATTGTTGTTGCTAAACAATATATACTGGGATAATGTAAAAGCTTTGTTTTTGTTGAAAATATCAAACCCATGTGCAGAATGAAGAGCAGAAAATTGAGGAGTTGAATCTGATGAAAGTTGCCCGCCTTTATGTACCAAAATCAATTGATTTACTACATCAATATTTAAGCCGTTATTTTTGAGTAATAAATTCTTTTTAAAATTCAATCCTGCTGTAAATCTCTCATGTTCATTTCCTTTGTAAGGCATAAATTTTTGCCAATTTATCCAGGCATCTGTAAAAGTATTTTTATTTTTATAAGTGTATTGAGCGCCTTGTTCAATCCGCTGCTCAATTGCGTTATTTATATTAAAAATTGGCTCTAAAATTTGATGCGAAGTTGCACCATTTAATGTACCAAAAATAAAACGACTGTTATTTTTTTGATACATGATACTAAAAATGGGAATTACAGGTGTAATAAGGTTCGAGCCGAAATTTTGGTTTAAAAAAACACCAGCACGAAGTTTTAAATTTAAATTTTGTTGGGGTTGAACCCAAAATGCAGGAGATATTTGAGTTCCAAACAATGTTCTACCAGATTCTATTAAATTAAAGTACTCGGTATTTCTTAAATAATTAAAACTATTTAACGAAAAACCCCAGGTAACATTGTCATTTTCATCTATTTTTTCATCATCATTTATATATGAATTATCAACCTGCGCTTTGAGGTTAAGGCAAAAAAACAATGCAATACAAATAGATAATTTTTTTATCACTATTCTATTTCGTTATCGGTTTGCATATTAAATCCAAGCCTTTTGCCTGTAGGCATGCCGCTGCTAAAACTCAATACATTTTTTTGCTCTACACTTAAATAGTTAACAAGTTCAATAGGCGGAACCATTAAATCGAAGTTAATACAATAATGCATTGCTTCTAAAATTATGTCATTAAGGTTATAATCATTTATCTGGCAGCACTCAATATTATTGTATTTAACAGATAAAGGTCTTTTGCCTTCTATAAAAAAATGTAAATCTTTATTTATAAAAATTCTGGCAATTAAATACCCTAAATCGTTTTGACGGTTATATTTAAGGCTATCACTTAAAAAATTATAAACCTGAATCATTCCGCAGTATTCGCGGGTTTGGTCTGCTTTTATATATTCCGAATCAAAAATAAAGTGCCCTGGTTCAAAATTAAAAATATTGGTGTGCAACATAAAAACCAGGGTATCGCTACCAAATTTTAAATGAAACTCAAAATCGCCTTTTTCGTAAATTTTTACTATTACATTATTTTTTTCAATTTCACTGTTTTCGTTTAAATTGTTACATATTTCTGCGGCTATTTTTTTTAAACGGTTAAATTCAGAAACTGTTTGTTTATAAACAAGTTGCTTTAATGCAGCCTTGCTTAACAACTGATTTTTAATACCTGATAACTCCATACTCCAAGTTTCAAGTTTAGTAAACCTTAAATTAAAATCAATTTAAAAGTTTAGTTTGTTAAATTTTATCTGCTTTCCTTACTACATCCCAGCTATGGTCGCCAAGTAATTTTACCGATGCTACATATTCGCCTATTGGTTTACTTCTGCCCCACTCTTCAGGCCCAATAAGGCTTAGTTTGTAATGATCGTGGTTTTGATAAAGATGGTACAACTGGCCTATTACGGGTGTAAATCGCAAATCGCTTTCATAAATTTTTTCGCTAACTTCAAGCCTTTGTTCAATTTCCTTAACTTGTTGCATAATCAGGTCGGCCTGCTTTTTTAACATGGCTATTTCCTGATTGGCGTAATGGTGCATGGCCTCAACGGCATTAGCTTTTATTTGATTTTTATCTTCGGCTTTTATTACGGGCGAACCAAGTGTTAACGGAATTGGGCTTAAATTTGCCGGCCCTATGTAGCTTCCGTCTTCATCATAATGGCCATTTGGGTTATTTGTCATTTGTTAAGTTAACCTAAAAAACACTGCAAATGTTTAACAATTAAATATTTTTGCAAACCAAAAATACCAAAAGAAGTACTTTTGGTTCAAACAATAAGCAATAAATAAGGTTAATATAGTGTATGAACCTAAACATTACAATAGACGATAATTCGGGATTTTGTTTTGGTGTTGTGTTTGCCATACAAATGGCTGAAGATATTCTTGACGAAACAGGCCACCTGTATTGTTTAGGCGATATTGTTCATAACGATGAAGAGGTAACCCGACTAAAAGCAAAAGGTCTTAAAATTATAAACCACGAGGATTTAAAAAATATACGAAACGAACAAGTACTTATTCGCGCACATGGCGAACCACCCGAAACCTACAAACTTGCATTAGAAAACAATATTGAATTGGTTGATGCTAGTTGCCCTGTTGTATTAAAACTGCAACACAGGGTGCGCGAAGCTTACAACGATGATGAAAAAATTGTTATACTTGGTAAACATGGCCATGCCGAGGTAAAAGGCCTTGTTGGTCAAACCAATGGCCAAGCAATTGTTATTGAAGAGTTTGACGAGATTGACAAACATAATCTTCCCAAAAAAGTTCAGTTGTTTAGCCAAACAACTAAAAGTACCAAAAAACTTTTTGGCCTAAAGGCCGAACTAGAAAAAAGAGGTATTGAAGTTGATTTTAACGATACTCTTTGCCGCCAGGTTAGCAACCGCGATATTCAACTGAGAGATTTTGCCAAAAAGTTTGACAAAATTGTATTTGTTGCAGGTAAAAAATCGAGCAATGGCAAAGTATTGTACGATGTATGCAAAGAAAATAACCCCAATACATTTTTTGTAAGCAGTAAAGACGAGATTGATGCAAGCTGGTTTAAACCAAACGAAAGTGTGGGTATTTGTGGCGCAACAAGTACTCCGCAATGGCAAATGGAAGAAATTAAAGAGCATCTGTTAACATTATAAATAATTCTTTAATTTAATACTAATAATTTGTTAATTCGACCCCAATTTAAAGCCCATGAAAAAGTATTTTTATACCACTCTGTTATTATCGTTTGCAGGCGTTTTTATTTATAGTTTCAGTAAAGTAAAAACAAAAAGAATGATGAACGAACAAGCCAAAGTTGATTTTTATTCACTAAACATAAAGAGTCTTGATGGAAAAAGCACCATAAACTTTAAAGATTTTAAAGGTAAAAAAGTGCTTTGTGTTAATGTAGCCAGCGAATGTGGCTACACACCACAATATAAATCCTTACAAGAGTTGCACGAGAAGTATAAAGATAAGTTGGTAGTTATTGGATTTCCCTGCAACCAATTTGGAGGCCAGGAACCCGGATCCTCTTCTGAGATTGAAACTTTTTGTAAGAAAAACTACGGTGTAACTTTTTTGCTTACCGAAAAAATTGATGTAAAAGGCAATAACCAACACCCTGTTTACAGATGGCTTACCAATGCATCAGAAAACGGTAAGAGCGATGCAACCGTAAAATGGAATTTTAATAAATTTCTAATTGACGAAAAAGGAAATTGGTTACACTATTTTCCAAGTTCGGTAAATCCGCTTAGCGAAGAAATTATTTCTAAGCTGTAATTACTAAACTTAAACATTTCAACTCTTTTTAAACCCGTATGGGCAATGCCTGCAACAGCTTTTGCAACAATACCCGCGTTGCAAATGGTATGCTTCAGTAAAAACCATAAAACCATTCTCAAAGTAATAATGTACTTCGGGTTGTAAATCTTTCTTTTTTAATATACTGCTTGATGTACTTGTTTTCTTGTTTTTATTTTCCATTACTCGTAAAAGCAAATTTCAGAAGGTATAATTCCGGCTTTGTATTGTTTTAGCAACTTGCCAAAAACATCATATATTAAAACATCTCCCTGCTGCACATAATCTTTTGCATCGGTAACAACTATTGCATTTTTATTTTTATAAAAATCAAGTCCGTAAAATGTTTTACCTGCTCCGTTAATAAGTGCATTAGCAGGCAATGTTTCATCGTCAATAAACATTTTAAATACATTACCTCGGTTCAACCAAAATAGTGTTTCGCCTTTACCGTCAATAATTAATTTTCGGGGCGAACCTGTATTAAAAATAAATTGTTTGGTAATTATTTTTTGTTGAGGGTTATAACAACTTAATGTTGCTGTTTTTTGCAATGTTTCATTGCCAGATGCAAGTATCCAAATATTGTTTCGTTTATCTTGTACCAAGCTATTGCTGCCATAGCCGCAAAAAACAGTATCAAAAACTGTATTGGTATTGGTATTTACGCATAATAAAAAATCTTTTCGTAAGTTGGTTATGTATGCCATATTGTTTTGAACCAACATTTCCTCAGTCCAGCCTGCTATGGGAATTGAACCTTTAACAGCATGATTATTTAAATCAACAATAGTAATTGCATTTGCATATAAATCGCTAACGTAAGCTGTTGCATTGTTAACTTTTACCATATATCGTGGCGATTTTAAACCCGATATGGTAGCAATGTGCTTAAAAGTTTCAGGGTTTACCACTTCAATTTTTTCGGAGTTGTTTACTACTAAATAAAGTTTATTGTTTATGATGGTTGCCGATTGCAATACATCTCCAATTTTGCGATTGTTTTGGCTAAAAAAAACATCGAAGTTAACCGTATTATTTTCGGTATTTACCAAACTTAGCGATGCGTTGCTCCAGTTAAAGTTACCCTCGTTGCATACCAAAATACTATTTTCGGTAATACTGCCAACAGGAGCATACTCTATTTTTTTGGGTCCTTTATCGCAAGTGCTAAAAGCAAATACAATAAAAAAGTAAGTTATATATTTAAATATTTTTATCACTTAGATGTTTTTACAAATTTATGTACGGCTTTGCCATTATTGGTTTGTAGGGTTAAAATATATATTCCTTCAGCTAATTGTGAAACATCAATATAATTATTTGAAAAATAACAATTAAAGGTTTTACCCGATAAATCGTTAATTGTAGCTGTATTTAAATTTTCATTGGTTTGAACATATAATAAATTATTTACCGGATTTGGAAATATTTTAGATTGAATGGTGCTCCATTTTATTACGTTTCCTGATAAATTATCGTACTCAACAAAAATATCATCTACACAAAAAAACAAAGGTGTATTTATGCCAAACTGCCCTGTATCGCTACTGGTCATATAAAAGCCAAGGCTATCAATAAAACCCAATGAAGAAAGGTTTACGCTCGTCCAATTTCTTACAATATAATCTTTGTTATTATCATCAAACCTAAAATCAGCCAAATAAAAACTTACTGTATCTGTTATCACTTTTAATGTACTTGTATCTGTTTTAAAACCCACAAAGTGCAACAAAAAGTAATCCTTATCATTTCCTGATATTCCTCCGAATTTTTTTGCAAAAAAGTCTCCGTTTAACATACTTTTATAAGCATAAGTTGAATTATTTACAAAAATTGATTGTATTTTAATTTTATTAAAAACTGAAGGAGTAGTAATATTTTTTTTGATAATTCCGCTGGGCATAGCAACTGCATAAGTTTTAGAGTTGTTGTTGCCTGATGCAGCTATACAACTGTACAAATTGGTATAACCTGCAGTTGAACTATCAGTTTTAGTGCTAATGGCAAAACCTGTTCTCCAATAACCTCCAAAAGAAGTATCGTATCTGTTATTAAAACTAAGATTACCCGACACAAAATTATTTTGAAAAGGAGCTTTGCTTCTTCCATCATCAAATGTGTCTGTTTGTAGGTTAAAATTTTCAAATGTTATTGTTTCTGCTGTTTGGGCATAGCTTAAAAAAGTTGCAATTAATGCTGTAGTTGTTAGTAGTATTTTTTTCATATTATTAAAAATTTAAGGTTAAGTTTATTTGATAATTAATTAAAGGCATTGGCCTTGCAGGTATATACATGTAGTGTTTATTAAATACATTGTTACATGCCAATTGAGTATGCAGGCTTTTATTGTTTTTTAATATTAAGAAATAGCTGGCATAAACATTAGTTATGTTAAAAGGCATTAGCCAGCTTGTATGATCGTTTGATGAAAAGCTAACACCTGTGTAACGATGATTAATGGTAAAATTAAAATTTTTAAATTGCCAACCAAAATTAAAATTATGCCTTAATCGGGGTGTAAAAATCAATTGCTTTTCTTTTTCATCAGTTGCAAGGTTAAAATCATGTAAACCACTTGCTGTAATTTTTCCATAACCTTCCCATACTTTTAAATTCCAGTTGGCTTCGGCTCCTCTGCTCCATACTTTTTTAATATTTTGAGGCCTGAATAACCCGTTTTCATCGGGTATCCAAATAATCCAATTGCTAATATTTTTATGATATAATGTTGCAGTAATTCCAATGCCGTTATATTTTAATTCTGATGATAATTCGGTGCACCAGCCTTCCTCTGGCTTTAGGTTAATATTGCCAAGTACCGGCCAGTATAAATCGTTAAACGTAGGAAGCCTAAAAACCCTTGATACATTTGCCATAATCTTAAGTTGTTTGCTTAACACTAATTCGGCATTATAATTAGGTATAAAAGGTAGCAGTTGGCCATCAGCAGTTTCCTGTCTTAAAATTATTTGCTGAGTTAGCTTATGATTCAAGCCATACCACCTGTAACTTGTAAATAGTGCAACTCGATTTCGGTGTTTATTATCCATTGCGGTTGCATTTACTTGCTCATATTGATACATGGTTCCTACATGCAACAAACTTGATTTAATACTAAAATATTGATCGGTAAAAATGGTTTGAACCAATGTTTTACTTTGCGATAGTGGTGTAGCAAGGCTGCTGTAATTTATTTCATCAAAAAATGTTCCGTTTCGTATTTGCAGCCGATAACGAGATTTTTCAAACTTGTAATCAAGCATAAATCTTTTGGCTGCATCGTCTTGAACCGGAAATGTATTTGCTGTAGCAATAGGTGGCTGAATTTTTCTGCTACTTTGCTGAACCCAAGTATGAAATTGCAAACTACTTTGGTTTGAAATTTGAGAACCGATATTTGCTAATAAGGCATATTGATTAAAAGCTGCATGGTTTGCATTTTCTTTTATGTTTGGTTTTTTAAAATCGTTTAAAAAAGTGTAGTTGTTTGGGCCACCTGCATACAACAACTTAAGCCCGCCAAAAATTTTATTATGTTTTAAATTAATGGAAGCTCCACTTGTATAAACATTATTTGAATGATAACCTGCAATAATTTTTCCGGAAAAAATATTATCGAAGTTTTGGGTTGTTTCAATATTAATATTTCCGCCAATAGCACCACTTCCAAAAAGGCCGCTATTGCTGCCATAATTAATCTGTATGCGATTGAAAAAAAATGCCGGAAACAAACTTAAATCTACCTGTCCAAGCATTGGATTTTGTAAGTTAAAACCATTCCAAAGCAAAGGAGTATGATGTGCGCTGCCGCCCCTCATGCTAAGGCTGGCTAATTGGCCAGGTCCATAATTTTTTATAAATACCTGGCTTTGGTTTTGCAAAAAATCTCCCAAATTTTGATTTAATCCCGTAAGTAAAATAATACTATCCAATACCAAATGCTTGTTTATATCGAGCAATGTATTATATGGCAAAGCAATAATTGTTGCAGGTTTAAGTAAATAAACACTATCTGTCATTTTGCCTAAAACTTGTGCAGGCAAGTTTATTTGGCTCAAAAAGCCAAAGCATAATAATATTTTGTAATACAATCTGCGCATTGTTATATACGCAGCAATAGGTTTAAATACTTACGGTTGCGATGTTATTGTTAAACAAACTAAAATGGGGTAAACTAAAAATGTCTGTTTTTAAAATCGCACCCATAGCTTTTATTCCCGAAAGCCGCAAGGTTATGTTTGCATTTAGCAGGTCTTCTGACTTTTTTCTTTTATCCGGCAACCTTCCCATTCCTCTTTTTTTTGGAACAGTGGTATGCGAGAACCACCGGACTTGCTGTACAGGCTAAATACAGCAGAAAATTACAGCAGCGGGTACTGTACAAGATTTTCACTTGTTTCCCTTTTAATCCGAATTTTACTTCAGAACTAAATGCGCAGCAAATATAATGCTTGTATTTTTATCACAAATTTTATTTGCATAATATTTTATCACAACCCTCGTAAAATTTTTATTATAATCTTAAATAATTAAAAATCAACCAATAGTGTCCTAAATAATTTTTATTGAGATATAAGCTGCTTGATTTTATTGGTACTTAGAAAGTAAAATTAATCATTTCAAAAAAGAACCCCCTGTATTGGTTTTCGATTAATCGG
>JBKBLB010000029.1:0-34094 GCA_046296495.1 Bacteroidia bacterium | reverse complement strand
GATTAATCGAAAACCAATACAGGGGGTTCTTTTTTGAAATGATTAATTTTACTTTCTAAGTACCAATAAAATCAAGCAGCTTATATCTCAATAAAAATTATTTAGGACACTATTGATTTAAGATAACAAGTTATTTTATATTAAAATAAAGTTAATTCTTAAATATAGGCCTGTAAAACACTATCTTTGCAAACTTTTTATTTTTTAGTATGACCCAAATTAGAAACATTGCCATTATTGCACACGTTGACCACGGAAAAACAACTTTGGTTGATAAAATACTTCATCAAACCAAGCTTTTTAGAGAGAATCAGCAAACTGGCGAATTGATACTAGACAACAATGATTTAGAGAGAGAAAGAGGAATTACCATTCTTGCAAAAAATGTTAGCGTAAGGTATAAAGATGTAAAAATAAACATTATTGACACTCCCGGCCACGCTGATTTTGGTGGAGAAGTAGAACGCGTATTAAATATGGCCGATGGCGTATTACTGCTTGTTGATGCTTTTGAAGGGCCAATGCCTCAAACCAGGTTTGTTTTGCATAAGGCATTAAGCTTAGGAAAAAAACCTATTGTTGTAATAAATAAAGTAGATAAGCCAAATTGCAGGCCTGACGAAGTACACGACCAGGTATTTGAATTATTTTTTAACCTTGATGCTACCGAAGAACAATTAAATTTTCATACTATATACGGTAGCAGCAAGCAAGGATGGATGAGCCGAGATTGGAAAACACCTACAGAGGATTTTACTCCTTTACTTGATGATATTTTAGAACAAATACCTCCTCCGCATGTAGAAGAAGGTACGGTTCAAATGCAAATTACATCTTTAGATTACAGCAGTTTTACCGGGCGCATTGCAATTGGCCGATTACTTAGAGGTACACTAAAAGTAAATCAACCGGTAAGCCTCGTAAAACGCAATGGTTCAATTCAAAAATCAAGAATAAAAGAACTATTTACTTTTGAAGGTTTAGGCCGCATAAAAGTTGAAGAGGTTAATGCAGGCGATATTTGTGCCGTATTTGGGGTTGATGGTTTTGAGATTGGCGATACCATTGCCGATTTTGAAAACCCCGAAGGACTTAAACCCATTGCTATTGACGAACCGACAATGAGTATGTTATTTACTATTAACAATTCTCCGTTTTTTGGCAAAGAAGGAAAATTTGTAACAAGCCGCCACCTGCGTGAAAGATTGGAAAAAGAAACTGAAAAAAATCTTGCGTTAAGACTTGAAGACACAGAAAGCCCCGACTCTATTTTAGTATATGGAAGAGGCATTCTTCACCTATCAATACTAATTGAAACCATGAGGCGCCAAGGCTACGAACTGCAAGTTGGCCAACCAAGGGTTATTATTAAAGAAATTGATGGTCAAAAGTGTGAACCAGTTGAAGTTTTAACTGTTGATACTCCCGAAGAAAGCGCTGGAAAAGTTATAGAGCTGGTTAGCCAAAGAAAAGGAGAGTTACTGGTAATGGAACCTAAAGGCGATCTTCAGCATTTGGAGTTTCAAATCCCTTCGCGTGGTTTAATTGGCCTGCGAAACCAGGTCTTAACAGCTACTGCCGGTGAGGCAATTATGGCACACCGTTTTAAAGCATACGAGCCTTGGAAAGGTGCAATTCCATCTCGATTGGCCGGAGTATTAATTAGCGGTGAAAAAGGAACAGCAACCGCTTATGCAATTGATAAACTCCAGGACAGAGGCCGTTTTTTTATTGAACCCGGAGACGAAGTTTATGAAGGCATGATAATTGGCGAAAACATAAGGCCTGATGATATGGTATTGAATATTATTAAAGCCAAACAACTAACAAACTTTAGAGCCGCAGGTAGCGATGATAATGTTAGAATAGCTCCAAAAGTTGATTTTTCGTTAGAAGAATGTTTAGAATACATACAAGAAGATGAATATGTAGAAATAACACCCAAAAACTTACGTTTAAGAAAAATATTGCTTAACGAAAACGATAGAAAAAGAGCTAAAAATGCTGCTTTAGCATAATTATTAACCGATGAAAATTAAGGTAAATAAATTAGCCCAGTTTACCGGACATACAAATAGCATTTATGCTTTAGGATTAGCATCAAACAACAAAATATATACCGGTGCAAGCGATGGTTTTATTGTTGAATGGAATTTACAAAACCCCGATGAAGGTAAGTTGGTTGTTAAAGTAAACAGACCTGTTTACAGTTTTCTTTTTTTGTCTGAACACAATTTGCTTCTATCCGGTACAGCTCAAGGCAACCTTTATGTAATTGACCTTTCATCAGGAAAAGAAATAAAAAATATAGAGGCTCATGCTAATGGAATCTTCGATATTAAATTATTTAACAATTTTATTTTAACATGTGGTGGTGATGGCAAATTAAATATTTGGGATTGTGATTTTAATTTAATTAATTCAAAAAAAACTACCGATAAAAATGCAAGGGTTATAGCTGTAAATAACAATAAAAAAGAAATAGCAGTTGGATACAGCGATAATAATATTAGAATTTTTAATTCAAATTACAAAGAAATAAATATCATAAGCGAACATACTAACTCAGTATTTGCGTTATGTTTCAATAATGATTTTTCAATGTTAATGAGTGGTGGCCGAGATGCGCAATTAAACGCATATTATGCAAACAACAACTTTAGTTTACTTAAAAGAATTCCTGCACATTTGTATCATATTAATTCAATTGCATTTAATCCGGCTGGTAATTTATTTGGAACCGTTAGCATGGATAAAACAATTAAAATTTGGGATTCAGAAACTTTAGAATTATTAAAAGTTATTGATTTTGCCAGAAACCAAAGCCATACCAACTCAATAAATAAAATATTATGGTTAAGCAATAATGAGTTTGTTACTTGCAGCGATGATAAAACAGCAATGGTGTGGCAGTTAGTTTATTAAAATCAATAATTAAATATAGCTTTTTATTGAAAGATAATTTGAAAAATAGGCAATGTCTTTAAACTCATTTTTCAAATCTACAATCTCATTAAAAATACCATAAACAGCACTTCCACTACCACTCATAGATGCATATAAAGCACCATTTTTATAAAGTTTATTTTTTATTTCTTCAACCATTGGAAATTTTTTAAAAACATAATTTTCAAAATCGTTAAATAAAAAATTTTTCCATTCTTTAATTGGTTTTTTAACTAAATCTTTTAATAAAATTTCATTCGACTTTATTCCTCTTTTGTGGGCGTTTTCGTATGCCTCTTTTGTGCTTACATGAAATAACGGCTTTACAATTACTATAAAGAATTCATTTAAATTTAAATCTATAGTTTCAGTTTCTGTTCCAGTTCCAAATACATATGCCGGTTTATTTTCTATAAAAAAAACGCAATCACTTCCCAATTTTGATGCATAAATTTTTAATTGGTTTTGGTTCAAACCAAGATTAAAAATTTTATTACAAAGCATTAACGTATAAGTGGCATTAGCCGAACCACCTCCTAGGCCTGCTCCCATTGGAATATTTTTTAAATGATAAATATCAGCACCCCCAATATTAAAATCAGCTTTTAATAAATTGTATGCCTTAACAATCAAATTAGCATCTATACTACCATCTATTTTTAAACCGTATTGAGTATAATTTACCAAGCCTATTTTGTTTGGAATAATTTCTATGGTATCGCTCCAATTTATGGGATAAAAAATACTCTCTATATTATGATAACCATTTGAAAGTTTATCATAAATATGTAATCCAATATTTATTTTACTGTTACTAAATGTTATCATTTAATTTATTTTAAAAGCCTTGTATCAATAATCAAAGGCTCAACATCAACAATTTTAATTTTTAAACCTTTCGCATTAGGATTAATTATAAAATTAAACTCCTTGTTTATTACTGCCGAAGGCACTTTTAATAAATGTTGTTTGTTGTTTTGAAGCCAATTGTTGCCAAATTGTTGGGTTAAAAATCTGTTTTCGGGCAAGTACCAATCTTTTGGATAGTTTTTAAACTCTTCTATTAAAACATCATTTATTTCAATTGTAGCAATGCTATAATAGTTCTTAATTAAATTCAATGGAGTATAACATAATTTTTCAAGAAGCGCTAACGAAATGGTTGACGATGTGTAAAGTGCTTCATATCCAGCGCTATTCCATCTTCCTCCAAATATTTTTGCCCCTACCCCCGATAAATCTTTCACATACTTTTGCTCAGCAATTCTATAAACAACAATACTGCTAAGCATACACACCTTGGCGCATATTATGTATTGATGAAATAATTAGATTACAACCAAATGAAGTATCTAAAAAATCAATAGGTTTTTGAAAATTTAAAGAAGGCAAATCTGAGTTTAACCATTCCTGAAAATCTTCGTGATTTTTAAAAAAGCTCATTCCTTCTTCTACAACTTTGGCCATTTCAATAGCAAGTTCTGAGGTAAATACATCAAGATATTCGTTTGATTGAATGCGCTGCAAAGTTCTTGGATTTATGTGAAGTAAACTACATAACTTTTCTTGGTTAATACCAAGTATTTTACTTATTTCTAATAATTTACTTTTACTTATACCCTTTCTGGTAATATTAATCAAATCAAAATCGGTGGGTTTTGAATTTAAGCCAAGTAGCGATTGCAAAGAATGTACAAGTGGGCTCGATACATTATAACCAAATGCCAACTCATTAACAACAGAATCGGTATTGGTTGCTGTATGGTATTTTCTTATTTTTTTATATGACTTTTTCACCCCACAAATTTACGACATTTTTGATAAATAAAAATACATTTTGTCGTTTTTACATTAATTTTCCTCTTTTTACATAAAATTTATAAAGTATCGAATCAAAATTATTTCCAACTACAGCTTCAATATAGTCTATTTTATATTGAGCGCATTTAAGTTTTAGTGATTTTTTAAATGCTCTCATATTAAATAAATATTGTTCTTTAACAGCATTTGTATGAATTTTAATTTTATTTCCGGTTTCGCTGTCAACTAAAAGCAAAGGTCTATTTGGCAAATCAAAATCATCCTCTAATTGCTTATCCATAACATGGAATAAAACAACATCATGCTTGTTATATTTTAAATGATATAATGCATTAATCAATTCATCAATATTATCTTCAAAGCAATCTGAAAATATTATAACCATGCTTCGTTTATGTATTTTATCTGCTAACAAATGCAAGTTTTTTGAAAGGTTACCTTTTTTATAATCCAATTTATTATCAGTTAATGCCTTTGTAAGTTGTTCAAAAATATGTTTTTGGTTTAATGTACTTAACTTGGGCATACTGTTAAATACAATTTCATCATCAATTAAAGTAATTCCGGCTGCATCTCTTTGCTTTTTAAGTAAAACAGCAATGCTTGCTATGGCAACAGCCGAAAATTTTATTTTACTTAAACCTTCAGCGGGAACGTACATACTTTTTGAAACATCTAAAATCAACTGACATCTAAGATTAGTTTCCTCATCAAATCGTTTTACAAATAGTTTATCGGTTTTTGCATAAAGTTTCCAATCAATATACCTTGTTGATTCTCCAGTATTATATTGCCTATGTTCGGCAAATTCAACACTAAAACCATGATATGGACTTTTGTGAAGGCCAGTTATAAAACCTTCAACCACCTGATTTGCGAGTAATTCTATATTGCCCGCTTGTATAATATCTTGTTCTGTAATTATTGAGTTTTGCATAAAAAAAATGTCGCAGACTAAATCCTGCGACATTTAATTGTATTGCAGGTTAGTTTGCAATACAAGAATAATAAAAATTAAGCTAATTGGGCTTCTAATTTGTTTGCTAAAACATGCTTTGGCACTGCGCCAACTTGCTTATCTACAAGTTGCCCGTTTTTAAAGAACAGCAAAGCCGGGATACTCATAATTCCGTAATCGGTTGCTACTTTGGGGTTAAAGTCAACATTTAATTTACCAACCACAGCTTTGCCTTCATACTCTTTAGATAATTCTTCAACCACAGGGCCAACCATTCTGCAGGGGCCGCACCATTCTGCCCAAAAATCTACCAATACAGGTTTGTCTGATTTTAATACAACTTCCTCAAAGTTGCTATCTGTTATTTCTATTGCCATTATTTTATATTTTATAATTATTTTTTACAGTTGCAATATATAAACCAATTTAAGCTTTAAAAAGATTTGTCATTAATTAAAGGTATAAGTTACGCCAAGCGAATCAAAAACTGCCAAAACTTCATCTTTGGGATTTATTTTATGTTTGGTTGACAGCATTTTTATCGTATATTGTTCGTTGGGTTCAAACAAACTTACATAAATGGCGCTATTTCCCGGGTTTTTTTCAATTACTCCCAACAAGGTATTTATATTCTCAATTTTAAAAGAATTAGAATCAATATTTAGTTTTATTTTATTCATGTATTTTTCTCTAACTTCAAAAAGCATTTCTATTCCAGTAATTTTCAATTCAAACTCACTATCGCTATTCCATTTATTTTGAACCCTTGCTTTAATAAATAAGCAATAATTAAGTTCCATAAATTTTTTAAAATCAATGTAATCTTTTTGAAAAAGGGTGAATTTGTAAGTATCGGTATAATCTTCAATTGTAAAAACACCCCAATTTGTTCCTTTTTGTGATAATTTATGACCTACTTCAGAAACAATTCCTGCAATTTTTAATTCTTTGCCTTTTAATTTTTCTAAGTCTTTTAAATCGGCAAGAACATGTGAGGTTAAATTATTTATTTCTAGCTTGTAAGTATCAAGCGGATGGCCCGAAAGGTAAATGCCTATTACCTCTTTTTCTAATTTAAGTTTTTGCAATAAATTCCATGGTTCTGTTTTTGGCAAAGGGGGTTCGGGTATTTTTTGGTTTGATGACCCTCCAAATAAACTTAAAGAGTTTGCCTGCATATTGGTTTGAACCAAATTTCCATATTTAATAGCCTTTTCTATGGTATTTGAGGAATCATCGTTTAAACATGCAAAGTACTGAGCCCTGTCAGTTACATTTTCAAAACAATCAAAAGCTCCGGCATAAGCCAAAGCCTCTAAAGTTTTTTTATTTACCGAACGTAAATTTACCCTCGATGTAAGATTAAATATACTTGTAAATGGGCCATTATTATTTCGCTCTTCAATTATATTCTCTACGGCTGCTTCTCCCACGCCTTTTATAGCGTTCAATCCAAAACGTATTTGGCCTTTATTATTTACCGAAAACGATAAATCACTTTCATTAATACTTGGCCCCAATACTTCAACACCAATGCGCTTACACTCTTCCATAAAGAATGAAATTTTATCAATATTGTTGATGTTGTTACTTAAAACTGCAGCCATATACTCTGAAGGAAAATGCGCTTTTAAATAACCTGTTTGATATGCCAGGTATGCGTAACAAGTACTATGCGATTTATTGAAAGCATACATGGCAAATGCTTCCCAGTCTGTCCAAATTTTTTGCAGTATTTTTTCATCAAAGCCTTTTGCAGTTGCACCTGCTATAAAATCGCCTTTTAAAGCATCAATCTGCTTGCGATCTTTTTTACCCATTGCTTTTCGTAATATATCGGCTTTGCCCTTGCTAAACCCTGCTAACTTTTGCGATAGCAACATAACCTGCTCTTGATATACCGTAATCCCGTAGGTATCTTTCAGGTATTCTTCCATTTCGGGCAAGTCGTAAGTTACAGGTTCTTTGCCGTGTTTACGTGCAATAAAATTTGGTATATACTGCATTGGCCCCGGACGGTACAAAGCATTCATGGCTATTAAATCTTCAAACCTGTCGGGTTTTAATTCTTTAAGGTATTTTTGCATTCCGGCACTTTCAAACTGAAACGTTCCGTTTGTTTCGCCTCTTGCATACAAAGCGAATGTTTTTTTGTCATCAAGAGGTATCGAATCAATATCTAAATCAATGCCGTGGTTTTGCTTAATGAGCTTAAGTGCAGTTTTTATAATACTTAGGTTTCTTAAACCCAAAAAGTCCATTTTTATAACCCCGCTCGATTCTATAACATTGCCTTCGTATTGGGTAATAAGCAGGTTTACATCTTTTGCTGTTGCTACCGGCAACAAATCAGTTAAATCTTTAGGTGCAATAATAATTCCAGCTGCATGAATACCGGTTCCTCTTACCGATCCTTCGAGCACCATGGCCTCTTTTAGTACTTTCGATGCCAATTCATCACTTTCAAGAATTTCTCTTAGTTTTTTAATATTTTCTATGTCTTCGCCCTGTAAACCTTCTTTTTCTTTAATGCTACCTTCTCCATCTAAAGGTGCTGTTAAAACTCTGTTTAGCGAAATGCCGGGCTTATCAGGCACTAATTTGGCAAGAGCATTGCTTTCGTTTAATGGCAAATCCAACACACGGGCAACATCTTTTATACTCATTTTAGCTGCCATAGTTCCATAAGTAATAATGTGTGCCACCTGATTTTTACCGTATTTTTTTACAACATAATCAATTACCTTATCTCGTCCTTCGTCATCAAAATCAGTATCAATATCGGGCATGCTTTTACGCTCCGGATTTAAAAATCTTTCAAAAAGCAAATCGTATTTTATAGGGTCAATATTGGTAATACCTATACAATAGGCAACTGCCGAACCGGCAGCCGAGCCACGCCCCGGACCTACAAATACACCCATATCTTTACCTGCTTTTATAAAATCGGCAACAATTAAAAAGTAACCCGCAAAACCCATTGTTTTTATGGTATGCAATTCAAATTTAAGCCGCTCTTCAATTTCGGGTGTTATTTCTTTGTAACGCTCTTTTGCTCCGGTATAAGTTAAGTGTTCAAGGTAATCATCTTGTGTATTAAACCCTTCTGGTATTTTATAATTTGGCAGCAAAATATCACGTTGCAAATTCAGCAATTGTACTTTGTCAACTATTTCATTGGTATTGTCAATTGCCTGAGGTAAATCATTAAACAATGCCGACATTTCTCCTGTTGATTTAAAATAAAACTCATCGTTGGCAAATGCAAATCGTTTACCTTTTACCTGCACATCATCATCGGCAAATTCTTTAATGGTAGGTGTTGATTGTTTTTCGCCAGTATTAATGCAAAGCAAAATATCATGTGCATTGGCATCAGCTCTATCAACATAATGCGAGTCGTTTGATGCTATGATTTTTACATTATACTTAGCCGCATATTTAAGCAAAACTTCGTTTACCTTGTTTTGGTCTTCTATGTTGTGTCTTTGCAGTTCTATGTAATAATCTTCTCCAAAAATATCGAGCCACCATTTAAATTCTTTTTCTCCTTCTTCTTCACCTTTTTTAAGTATAGTACGCGGAACCATAGCGCCAATACAACATGTTGTTGCAATTAATCCTTCGTGGTATTTTAAAACAAGTTCTTTATCAATGCGCGGATATTTGCTGTACAAACCTTCCATGTAGCCAAGGCTGCATAGTTTTATAAGATTTTTATATCCTATTTCGTTTTTTGCTAGAAATAATTGATGGTATCTTTTATCTTTATCATCTTTTGTAAAACTGCGTTTATGCCTATCATCAACCAGGTAAAACTCGCAACCAACAATTGGCTTTACCAATGGATTACCTTCTGCATTTTTGTGTTTGTATGCCTGTGCCACAAACTCAAATACACCAAACATATTTCCATGGTCGGTAATGGCAATAGCAGGCATATCATCGTTTATGGCTTTTTTATATAATTTTGAAATATCTGCAGCGCCATCGAGCAATGAAAACTGTGTATGTACATGTAAATGAGAAAATTTCATCGGCAAATTTTTATGTTAAAATTCACATCAAAATTAGGTTAAAGAAATTTTAAATAAGGGTGTTGTTGAAAATTGATTCAAACCTTATAAAACAAATACTTTAAAGCAACTATTGCTGTGCAAAAATATTTATAACATTTTCAAGGTATGATGTTTCAATTTTATTCATACAATTAAAATGCTTTTTAGGACATTTCTTAAAGCCAATTTTACTGCATGGCCTGCATTTTAAATTTTCAGTTTGTATTATATTGTATTGAACCGAATGTTTTCCATAATATGGATACATGCCAAACTGTGGTATAGTATTTCCCCAAATGGATATTATTGGTTTTTTAAATGCAGCAGCAATATGCATTAAACCGGTATCGTTACTAACAACAAATTTTGCTTGTTTAACAATAGCTGCCGATTGATTGATGGATAATTTACCACAAGCATTTATAATATTTTTATTTTGTGTTGAACCTATTATAATGGGTGCATTTTGTGCATCATGCTTATCGCCAAGTAACACAACCGGTAAGTTAATGTTATTTAAAACTTCAGCAATTTTTTTTACAGGAAATCTTTTTGTATAATGCTGTGCACCAATGGCCCAAACCATAAATTGAGTTTGTAAATTAATTTTGTTTAAGGCTTCCTTGTAATCATCATCTGTAATAAAATAATCAAGCCCTTCATTATCATTTGTTACGCTAAGATTTTTTGTTGTTTCAAAATACCTGTCAACAATATGTTTTTGTGGTAAAATATTTATTTTTTTTAAATTTACAGCAAGCCATTTCTCCATATTAATTTTATTAAAAGCGTAACTTTGTTTTGCATTGATAATGGTTTTTAAAAATTGTGTTCTTATATTTTTATGCAAATCAATAATAATATCAAACTTTTGTTTTTTTAATGCAATTGCTGTTTTATATAAATCATCTTTTAATAAATGCAACTCATCAATATAAGGATTATTTTTAAGCACATCAGCATATTGAAATTTGGTTAAATAATGTACTTCAAAATCGGTTTGCTGCTTAAGGCAACGAATAACCGGTGTTGTTAAAACTATATCGCCAATAGAGCTTAAACGTATAATGAGCAGCTTCTTTTTCAACACACAATTACTTGTAAATTTCGGTTCGAATATATGTAATGTTTATTCATTGCACTTTTTTTAATTTCATTACATTATTCTTGCATAAGTGAATAAGCATTTCTCATACCCTTACACAGTTAAATATTGCGATATAGGCAATAAAATAAATATAGCATACGGAGAGTTTGGATCTGGACAAAAAACTATTTTATTTATACATGGGCTGGCGGGCTATGGCTTAATGTGGTATGCCAATGCCCTTGAATTAAGTAAAAAACACAAATGTATAGTTATTGATTTGCCTGGTAACGGACTTAGCAGCCGTGGAGATTACCCATATACCATGTTTTTTTATGCCGAATGTGTTGCTCGATTTATTGAAAAACTTGAACTTAAAAACCTGATACTTGCCGGACACAGCATGGGCGGCCATGTAAGCATTGTTTGTGCTTTAAGATACGGACACTTACTTGATAAGCTAGTACTTGTTGCACCAAGTGGTTTTGAGCATTTTAATGAAGCCGAAAAACTTATTTTTAAAAACCTGCTTAGCTTAGGAAGTATTTTTATAAGCGATAAACTTTCATTAAAAACTGCTTTAGATAATAGTTTCTTTAGCAAGAACAATGAATGGCTTAAAACTAACATAAATCAATTGTATGATATTATTGATTACTATGGTTCAGTAACATGGCAGCAAATGGTTAAAGCCAACATTTTTGCCATGTTAGATGAACAAGTTAGTATGTTTTTACCATATCTTGATTTACCTGTATTGGTAATTTTTGGAAAAAACGATGCACTAATTCCCGTAAAAGCCATTCATACCAACACAAATACAGAGAGACTTGCCAAACAAGGCAGTGCGCTTATACCTAACTGCAAGCTAATACTTATTGAAAATTGCGGACATTTGGCTCAAATAGAAAAGGCCGATGAAGTAAATACAGCAATTCTTAATTTTTGTGAAAGCAAATGATATTTGAAGATTAATCTTGTTCTACCTTTTTGGTAATAAAAACAGGCATTCGACTATCCATTACTATTTGCTGCGATGTGCTGCCGGTTAGCAATTTATCAAGCCAGTTTTGCGTGCCTCTAAAAAGGGCTATCATTTGTGTATTGTTATATGAAATATTATTTAAAATCTGTTCGCTAAGAGGTAGTTCAAGCTTACCTTTTTTTACAGTTAGTTTAATGTTTTTGTAAGGATGTTCGCTTATTACTTTTTCAGCATTCAACATCAGTTTTTCACTTTCGTCTGTAGCATAATCAAAATAAAAAACATCAAGCACAGCCTGAAAAATTTTTGCTATCGGAATCATTAAACTTAATTCTTCTACAAAATTCTTAAGGTCTGATGCATACACAATATGATAAATAGGTTCAAACTTATACTCGTTTGGTATGGCAATTACCGGAATATCGTACTTTGCAATAAGCCTTGATGTATTGCTACCGATTAAGTATTTTTTAAATCCGCTTGCACCGTGTGTACCCATTATTACCACATCGGCATTGGTTGCTTTGTAGGCACTGTTTATGGCACTGCTTATATTATCATCAGAATTTACGTAGTATGATATTTTAATATTGTGCGAACCGAATTTTATTGACTCAAGATAGTTATTAACCGACTCTTTAAGTGTTTGCAATTCTTCGTCTTCGTTAAAATAAAAATTTTCAAAAGGCACATCGGTGCTAACAATTGCCAATGGCATGGTATGATGAACAATGATATTGCTTTGAGTTTGCTTAGCAAAATTTAATGCATAAAGCAAGGCATTTTTAGCATCGGGAGAGTAATCGGTTGGCACAAGTATATTAAGCATGGCTTAAATTTTTTTGAATATTGACGAAATAAATAAAAAAACGCTAACACAGCAAATGATTTTTGTCAATTAAAGTAAATGTTGTGTGTTATCATCTAAAGATTTTTCAAACCCCACATCGTTTAATACTGCATTATTTTCGGCAGCATTGGTTGCAAGTTGGTCGCACCTTTCGTTTTCAGGATGGCCGTTGTGTCCTCTAATCCAATGAAATTTTATGGTATGTTTTTTACTTAATTCATAATACCGCTTCCATAGGTCAGGATTTTTAATTTTTTTAAATCCGTTAATAATCCATTTGTTGAGCCATTTTTTTTCTACTGCATCACAAACGTATTGGCTATCGGAATAAATATGAATAGTTAAACCATCTTGTTTTAAAGCTTCGAGGGCTGCAATTACTGCCATAAGTTCCATGCGATTGTTGGTTGTAAGCTTATATCCTGCACTTAACTCTTTGGTATGTTTTCCGTATTTTAAAATAGCGCCATAGCCTCCCGGGCCGGGGTTTCCTCGCGATGAGCCATCGGTATAAATATTAATTTCCAAAATGTTTAAAAGCTAATTTCGTTTTTCATTAAAGCCTGGTCAAACTCAATCCAAATAATTGTTAAATGATGGCCTGTATAACAAAGCACCACACGCTTGTATTGGCCATTTACATTAAACTCTTGCAAACTTGCAACTTTATATCTTTGGCCGCTCATAATGCATGGCAATGGCTTGGCTTCAATACTTTTATCGCTAAAAAATTCATCAAACAATCCATCTCCTGTTTTTTCGTTTACCTTTTTTTTGTTATAAGGAGTTGTTCGTGTGTAAACATCCATGCTTAAAATTTCTTTGGCATTTTTTTTACATGGTTTTATAAAAATGTAATCTCCAACATTTAAATCTTTTTGTATGGTATTGGTTTGAGCCGAAAGATTAAATACACAAGCAATAAAAATGATAGTTAAAAAATATTTCATAAATTTTTCAAAATTATTAAACGCAAAAAACGTGCTAAAATTAAATTATCTGATAAGAGTAAAATTTCCGCTTTGCGATTTCTCGGTTCCTTCCCAGCCTGTATAAAATAATTTGTAAAAATATACATCACTTGGAGCAATTTTGCCATTGTAGGTACCATTCCAAGGTTGGTTTTTGTTGTTGGTCTCAAAAACTTTTTCGCCCCATCTGTTATAAATTTGTATATTAAAATCTTTAACAAAAACAGGCAACCAGTAATATGTATCGTTCAATCCGTCATTATTTAGGGTAAAGGCATTGGGCATATATACAATTGGTTTTTGAAACAACTCAACCACATTTGATAAACTACTTGCATTAAAATAAGGCTTGTTTTCGGTAAACTGCTCTTTAGCCGAAACATAATAGCTAAATAATCCTTCGTTTAAATTCAATTTATCGTCAACACACCTTAGCATGTCCGAATTAAAAGTTTGAATTGCAGCAAATGCAGTTGCAGGGTCGCTTCGCAGCAAAGTGTAATCTTCAATTTGCTCCCAACCTCTGTAAGCACTCCAGTTAAGAGTATTAAAATACGGTCCGGCTTCGCCTTTAAGTAATATTGAACACGATACATAACCCATTGGGCCAACATTATCACAAGTATCCATCATAACTAAATGGTAACAGTATGATTGTTTCGAAACTTCCACATCTTCATCTAAATACATGGTATCATACGGCTCTTCAAACACCCTTAGTAAATTAAAATCTGTTCCATTATTGGTTGATTTGTAGAGAAAATATTTTGCATGGTCTTTTTCCCAAGTTTCCGGCCAATTTAATTCAATGTATTTATTATCTTTTACGGTAACATATTTTATTCGTTGCTTATCTGGTATAAACTTTAATTGCTCAAAAGTAAAAATGGTATCGCTTGGCGGGCCAATACTGTCGCAATTATTTACTGTTCTAATAAAATAACCGTAGTTTATTTCAGAATAATCGGGTGTATTCGGGTCAATATAAAAGCGTTGGTTTAAAGAAGTTACACTATCTAGTAGTTTTGCCTTGTTTGAATTAATTATTTTGTAGATATAGTATTGCTTAAAATCTTTGTTATTGGTTTCTATATTATTTCCCCAGTAAAAAATGGTTTGTTTATTTTCAACCAAGGTCATACATAACATTTTTGGTGCCGGTAGTAATTTTTTGGGTATAATTTTTACAAAAAACTTAGCCTTACTGTTTCGTGCTATGGGACAACCATTGTCAATTGCATCAACTTCAAAAGTTATGGCTTTATTTATGCCATTGTGTTCGCAGTTGGTTTGCCAGTTAAGCAAAGTTTCTGCTACCATAAACCCGGTAAAAATGCTGTCGTAAATAGGAATTTGTTTAAATAAAGAATCTGCAAAATCAGACTTAATTCTCACTGTTATCGAGTCATTTGTATCAATAGTCCTTATTCTCACCTGAAGTTTCTCGGGAATTTCAACATAAATGGTATCAGTTATTATTTTATTTTCGGTTGATATTACACTGCTTAGCGGAGGTTGGTTTAAACAGTTTGTTACAGTAAATTGAAGTTCTAAGCGTACTTCGCCAATTTTTTGGTTGAACCTAAATTCTTCAACTCTAATGCTTGCAACATAAATACCGGCCGAGGCAGGATTAACTTCAATTTCTCCTGTTCCCGGATTAATTTTAAGAGGTACAGTTCCGGGTATAACATTATCATTTGCGTAGCCGGTTGACCAAATAGTTGTTGGGTATGGCCCGCTAGCAGGTGTACCGTTATTGGCAGGCATTTGTGGCCCTAAAGTTCCATTTAATGGTTCAATTAAACTATATCTAAGTTCATCACCATCATCATCAACAAACTTAAAATTATATTTAAACAAATTATTTGCGCATAACAATGTTACAGGGTTATTGGTAAAATAAGGTGTTGAATTTTTAATGAATTGTGTATTTGGAAACTCTGCGTAAATAACCAAACCTGCATCTTGCGGCCTTACAATATTGTTTATAATATTATTACGGCAACAACGCTCCCAGCTAATATAATAACCACCATTGCTGTTATAACTGTTTCCGGGCATTTGTATTACCCTGCGGTATATTCCTATATGGGTACATCCGGTAATTATATCGGGGCAATTATCTCCGGTAAAATCAAGAGTATCGTCTTTTACAAAATCATTATTGGTAAATGTTACCGTAGTTTTTTGTTGGTGTGTAACTTTATCGAAAATGCCAGCAGTTAAAGGAAAATCAAAATATGCTCTAGGGCTGCCATTTTCACAATCGCGTAAAACTTTTAGTATAATTTCGTATGAGTTTCCGCCAAGCCATTTTACAGTAAAACTACCTCCTACCAAGTGTGTAGCAATTGCGCTTTTAAATATAAATGCAATCAAAATAAACAGATAATATTTTAGGGAGTTTTTCAATTGGTTTACGAATGTAACAAACTAAAAGTTAAATTGATTATAAGAACTATTAAAATGTAATTAAATTTAGTATTTTGATGAATTTATTGAGAATTTTGTAAAACATATCTAATCAAATTCCGTTAGAAAAATTAATAACTCGAAAAAACTATGGAAACTCTAAACAGTATAAAACCGGTTCTGTTAAGCAAAGAACAATTAAACCAGCTTACATACACTGCGCAAGATGTACTTTCGGATGATGCATTAAAAGCAGAAAGATTACATAAACTACAAAAAGCTATGATTCTTGGAAACAGCGAAGATCATGTTAAAGTTACCATTATTTTTAAATCGAGAGAAGGTTTTTTTAGGGTTGAAACAACTGTTTGGGCCGTTGGCGATACTACCATTCAATTAAAAGCAAACGTATTTATTCCAATAGGTGCAATTTTAGATGTAGTTTTTTAACATAAGCTGCTGCACTGCTTTTCATTACTTCAGAAACTGAATGCAATATACTTTCTAAAACTTCACGATTATTACTTAGTCTTGGTACCTTGTGTTGACCACCAAGTTTTCCGTTGTTTTTTAACCAATTATTAAAAGTTCCTTTGGGTACAACCCTAACTATGGGCATTTGCATGGCCATATCCATATATCTTTTTGCTTCGTAATCGCTGTTTAATAGCTTAAGTTTTTTATCAAGTTCGTATGTAAATATTTCAATATTTTCAGGAAGTTCATCAAATTCAATTAACCACTCATGTGCGCCTTTATTGTCATTTGTCATAAACACAGGTGCGGCCGTATAATCGGCAATTGATGAGTTGGTAACTTGGCATGCATAATTTATAGCTTTATCTGCATTATCTATCATTAGTTCTTCGCCAAAAGCGTTTATAAAATGTTTGGTTCTACCGGTAATTTTAAATCGGTATGGTTTTAAACTTGTAAACTGAATTGTATCTCCAATTATATATCTCCATAAGCCTGCATTGGTGGATATGATTAAAGCATAAACTTGATTGGTTTTTACTTCATCAATGCTGTATGTAATCGGATATTTTTTTCCATATTCGCTCATGGGCATAAATTCGTAGTATATACCATAATCGAGCATTAACAGCATTTCTCGGCTTGATGCATTTAAATTATCCTGAATACCAATAAATCCTTCACTGGCATTGTATATCTCAAGGTAGTTAACTTTACTGCTTCTTATTAGTTGTTTAAAACGATTTTGGTATGGTGTAAAACTAACACCACCATGCATATACAATTCTAAATTAGGCCAAATATCAACTAAGTTATTGTATCCAGTAAGTTCAAATAAATGCTCAATTAAAACTATTGTCCATGTTGGCACACCGCTTATACTTGTAACATCTTCGCCTACTGTAGCCCTTGCCATTTTTTCAATTTTCTCGTCCCAATTATCCATAATGGCAATGCTTAAATCAGGAGTTCTGAAATATTGCGTCCACATGGGCATATTTTGCATCATTACTGCGCTTAGATCGCCATAGAACGATTCGCTGTTTAGGTTATTTATTTGATGACTGCCACCCATAACCAAACCTTTTCCATTAAATATTTCTGAGTTTGGGTTCTGCTCAACGTAAAAAAGCAATGCATCTTTACCCCCGCGATAGTGGCATTCTTCAAGACTTTCGTAAGTTACCGGAATAAATTTACTTTTATCGCTGGTTGTACCGCTGCTTTTAGCAAACCACCTAACTTCGGTAGGCCATAAAATATTTTGCTCGCCATTAAGCATACGTTTAATGTAATGCTTAAAATCATCGTAATTGGTTACCGGTACTCGTTGTTTGTATTCATCAATACTTTTTATTGAACCGAAATCGTACAATTTGCCAAACTCGGTAATTGATGCCGTTTTAAGTAACGACATTAACTGATTGAACTGGAGTTCTTCAGGATTTGTATAATGCTGCTCTATGGCAGGAACCCTTCTGCGTAAATACCAGCTTACAAGTGAGTTTATTAAAGGCATAATGTTTTACAACGGCTAAAATGGTAAATTGAAACAATAATTCCAAATTACTCTGCTTCGTATGCGCCTATAGTAGGTGTTATAGTATTACGGTTTCGATTTATAATATCTCTAAAAACACCAATGCTTTTCCCTGCATTTTTTGCAGGTGAGTTACCGCTTACATTGTAGTTTTGTTTTTGTACATCTTTAAACAAGGGGTTTCGGTTCAGTAAATTTCCGCTACCTGAATAGTTATTATTGGTTGTTTTTAAAATATTATGTTCAACAATAGCTGTACTAATTGGTTGCCCATTGGGATTATTGTTTACAAAAAACTCGTTATCAATTGGTCCTGTAATAATATTATTTTGCATTGTAAACTGAAGCGGAAATTTAAAAATATTTCCATTTATATCGGTATAAGGCGAATTGCTTAAGTAGCAGCCAGCATCTTTTCTTCCGGCTGTAGCTCCCGGCATTACCATAGTGTTATGTTTTAAATTATATGTTCCACCAAGTTCGCCTACAAAAGCAAATAAACCACAATTATATATCAAGTTATTTGTTGCCTGTGTATGTGCCGAATAATTAAGTATTCCCACAGCACTCATATTAAAAATTTTACTTTGCTCAATTACTAAATTTGGGTTTCCGTTGGCAGGTAATGAGTCAACCTCAATTCCTATATATCCGTTTTTAATTGTTGTACCGTTTATTACATTATTAATGCTTCCGGGCAAAAACCTTATACCAATCCATTGGCCTGGCAATTCCTTATAATCATCATCTAACCGGCTGCCTTCAAAAATTACGTTATTATCGGGTGTTCCATTTACAATTAATGTGCCCTGAACCAAAATTGCCGAACGCGTAAAACTATGAATACGAGTACCGGCATCAATTGTAAGTGTGCAACCTTTGGGTATAAGAATACTATCGTAAATAACATGCGGTTTATCGGCTGTCCAAAACAAAGAACCACTGCTGCAATCCAATACTTCGTTTTGGTAGTAATATGCATCCTGAGCCCATGCAACCAGTTTTACATCCTGAATTTTTCCATTTGTATTAAAAAGCAATCTGTCTGTTACAATAAATGGGGTGTTACTGTTTACATTATCCATGTATGCTTGAACAAAAACGTAAATACTATCATTTCCTAAAATTTCTACATCATTAATTTTACTACCACTTCGTCCATCGGCATTAATGGCAAATATTCCATATTGATTTCCTTCAACAGCAATTTGTGTTTTAACAGCTTCTTTACTTGTATTTGTAACTCTTACCTGCAATGTTACGCTTCTTGGCAAGTGCGGATTTGAACCCAGGCGACTGAAAATGGTATCGAAAAAAATGGTATCGGTACTAAAGGTTAATGTTACAGGCTCGTTGGTAAACTTATCTATTTTTTTGCATGATGATATTGCAAAAATTAATACAATGAAAGTTGAAATAAATACAAAAAAATTCTTCAAATATGTGTTCTTATTGGGCTTCAAAAGTAAAATTAAAAAACAAAATAAATAACGAAGACTAAGCTATTATATTTTATTAAATCAATACCTTAAAAACAACCTTTCCGGCATACTCTCCCCAATTTTTGGTTGATGAATAAATATATTTCAGAAAATCGTTTTTATTTATGCTTTTGGCTTTTGGTTTCTTATACTCAAATTCTTTTTCTTCGGGTATATATGTAATTACTTTGGTTGCAAAACAAGTAATATGTAAACGTGGTATCGCATAACCTAATATCATTCCCGGCAATCCGTTTAAACTCTCCGGACCTGCCTTTACGGGTATTTCATCGGCATAAAATGCAATAATATACAACGAATCATTTATAATGGTTGAAGCTTTTCGGCAGTTATAACCTGCAATTTTTCTATAATCGCCATGGTAACGCCATACCAAAGCCGGTATTGAGTCTTCTATTAAAAATGTTTCATCGAAAATTTCTTTAATATTTGTTTGCTTTAAACTTTGTAAATTATTTAAAACTATATTGTTCGATGCTACCCTAAACCATGTTAGCATTGGGTTATCGTCTAATTTAGTTGAATGGTATAGGGTTTTGTTTTTATTAAATACCAACGAAAATTCATCAACCTTATATTTTGGCATTCTATTTCGGTATTGTTCTTCCCAAAATGAGTTTCCTGTAAATTGTTTGTGAATGTTTTCTTTACGTTCAAACAATATTTTACCGCTAAAATGTAATTGCTGGGCACTGCATATAAATTGCATAAAAAACAATAACAATGTAAATTTAAGCTTATTCATCATCTTCATCATCGTAAGTAGTTTTCTTAGCACCACCTCCGCTAATGTGGTACGTTACACCAAACAATACATATCTTCTTAAAATCTGATATGTTCGCTCGTTTATAAAATTGCTGTTTGCATTACGGTTAAAACCAAGATTTTGGTTTAAAATATCATAAGCATACACACTAAATTCCCATGCTTTTGATTTGGTAACTTTTTTACTTATTCGGGCATTAAGCAACGCTACATTCAGGTTTCGGTTAAATTCGGGAGTTCGTTGTCTAATATCATAATCTAATTCTGGAGAAATTATTACAGATGATGGCAACTTTAACCTAAATGAGCTATAAATACTTGCTGTATAAAAATTTATGGGTGCATCTTGCCTTATGCTGCTTTGGCTGCCGTTTATATTGTAGTTTGTGCCTAATGTAAATTCAAGGATTTCATCCAACTCATAATCTAAATAACTTCCAAAACTCACCGTATAGCTTTTATTTGTATTTTGCAATCCATTTATAAAATTGTTAAAGTTATTATAGCTTCCGTTTACATTAAAACTTATATCTAAATTTAATTTTTTTATTTCGAAATAATATTGCGAATATCCATTTAGCGAATAATTACCATTAACGTTTACGGTTTTTACTTCTCTAACTCCTTTGTCATTTACTACATCGTAATTAGAAAATGCATTATTTATTAGATTAAAACTTATATTTCCATAAAATCCTCTGCCTTTAAGCGGAGCATAACTATTATAATTTACCGAAAATGAATTAGTGAAACTTTGCTGTAAATTTGGGTTACCTTTGTTTAAAACCAGTGGGTTGGTATTATCTTGCAATGGTTGTATTTGCTGTAGTGTTGGTTGTTGGGTACTGCCATTGTATGCAATTCTAAAATTTGAGGTATTTTTAATTTTATAGTTTAACTGTGCAGCCGGAAACAAGTTTATAAAAGGCTGATATTCGGTTGTATTTCTTATATTATTTTTTTGAATTAAATTAGTATGTGCAAGCTTACCTCCAAATGAGAATGATAATTTTTTAATAGCATGTTTTATAACAACGCCTCCCTGATTAATAAAAATATCATAGTTAAAATTATTACTTAATGAATCAATAAACAGCGAATAGTTACTTCCTTGTTTTTCTAGGGTGGTATTTACAGTTTTATTAAACTTTGTTTTAAGCCCATAATCGGTAACTACAAACCAGTTTTGGGTTATTGGTTCAGTATATGTAATAGTTGTGCCAAGGTTATTGTTTGTTGTTTTGGCTTCTTTGCGTTGATCAAAATCTGAAATAATTTCTGTTACACCCAAAAACCTTGATGTTGAAATAAGTAACCCCTCGCGCTGGTTGTTGCTAAAATCGTATTGCAAATTTGCCGAAAAGCTTCTCCCTTTTTTCTGAAACTTTTTACTGTAAAAAGCATTAACACTTAAGTTTTGGTTATGCCCTTCGCTGCTATCGGTTCGGTTATTTGTATTAACAATCTCCTCAAGGCTATTTTGGTTTACTGACTCAATTCTGTTTAAGGTTCGGCTATTGCCCGATGATGCTTTAAAGTTTATCATTAAACTCGATAATGAATCCAGTTTAATATCAAACCGACTTTTTGTATTTGCCTGCTGCCTAAAAACACTAAAATTACTTTTTTGGTTATTAAAATAAAACGTATCGGGTAATATGTACTTGGTATAGTCGGTTTCAAAACCGCCCACATTAAAATTTTTATAATTTAATGTTCCGTTTAAGGAAATTTTCCCGTCTTTATATTTATTAGAAAAAAAAGTTCCTAAATATCCGGTTCTAGGAATCCCGTTTCTGGCAAGCATTTCATCATCGCTGTAAGTATAAGTAGTGGTAACTCCTCCAATCTCTTCGTTAAATTCAGTTTCACCATATCCACCGCCATATTTTTCCATATCACTCCAATTTAAACCTGTTTGATTTGTATTTGTGTAGGTTCCAAAAACACTAAATTTTCTTTTAGCATTAAATGAGTTCAACATGGCTTCGTTTTCATACCTGTCAATATTTTCGCTTGGGCCATACGCGCTTCTTATCTTGCCAAAATATCCTTTCTTGGCTTCATCTTTAAGTGTTAAATTAATTGTTTTTTGGTTTTGTCCGTCATCAACTCCCGTTAAAATGCTTTGCTCGCTTTTACTGTCAAAAACCTGCACCTTTTCTACGTTTTCTGCTTTTAGGTTTCTTGTTGCAATGGTTGGGTCATCACCAAAAAACTCTTCTCCGTCAACCAATACCCTTTTTACAGTTTCTCCCTGAGCTGTAATTTTTCCGTCCCTGTCAACCTGAATACCGGGTAATTTTTTAAGTAAATCCTCTACTGTAGCGTTGGGATTATTTATAAAACTATCAGCCAAAAATTCGGTTGTATCTCCTTTAATTCTTATGGCATAAGCCCACTCGTTTACCACCACTTCGCGTAGCAAATTTTCTTTAAGCAACATATAAATTATTCCTGCGTCAACTTCAGGAGAATCAATAATAAGCTTGTCATCAAAATCAGCATATCCGGGTCGGGTAACCAATAAAATGTAATTTCCGTATGCAATATTATTTATGCTGAACCGGCCTTCGTTTCCGGCAAATGCTGTATGATAGATAATGCTATCGGATAAACCAAGCAACATAACAGAACTGTAGTCCATTGGCCGAAGGTTAACAGAATCGGCAACAATTCCTTTTAATGTTGCTGTTTGAGCCTTTAATTGCTTGAAACAAACGAGTGTAAGAAAAAATAAAAAAAGCAACCCTAACGGCTGCTTAAATATTTTAGAAGTATAATCCACAAAAAATGGATAGGTTCGATAAGTAAGTAAATTATTATACTTCACTAAAAAAGATTTACTCTTTAATAAATTTATGTACAATTAATCCTCTATCGGCTTTGGCATTAATAACATAGAAACCATTTGCAAGTTTTGAAACATCAATTGTATTATCTATTACATCTCCATCAAGAACAAGTCTTCCTGCAAGATCGGTAATAAAATATCTCTCTGCTTTTACACCTGCAATTTTTATAAGGTCTTTTGCAGGGTTAGGATAAATGGTATAATCAGCAATACTTAGCTTGGGCAGGCCGAGGCTAGAACCATCATAATCAATTATTACAATCAATTCATCTTGTCCGTTAATCAATTGATCTTGAGGAACAATTCCAATAAAGTTTGAAAGTTTTAAAATAAAACTGCGTTTGCCCCAATAAACCGGATCAGGAACAATGTTGATATTAAAAGATTTTCTATTACTGTTGTTCCAGTTTGTAGTGCCAGGTAAAAACAAGTGATTTTGAGCAGAAAAATTGTAATGAACACCGTTTTTAGCACTTCCATCAATAGGTGTTATGGCAGAACCAACACTTGTTTTTAAAGTATCGTTGTTTGGAATTAAAACAATTAATTCTATAGCTGCCGAGGCATCGTTGTTGTTAAAATTATCGTAAACAGGTGCCGAAAAACCATATCTTATTAATTGTTGTGCATTAGCAAAATAAGAAACGGCAATGCATATTATTAAAATAAATAATCTTTTCATACCTCTTAAATTTTCTGTTTTGTATGCAGATGTTTTCATTATATTTAAAGTTGCATTATACTAAAATAAAAACAATATATGCAATGATAAGATGAAACCAAATACAATCAGTTGTTTTTCAAAAGAATAAAGCTAAGTAATTTTTATTTTTTACAACTCGTCTTCATTGTAAAAATAGTCATCATTTGTTGGATAATCGGGCCAAATTTCTTCAATGCTTTCAAAAGGTTCGCCATCATCTTCAAGTTCTTGCAAATTTTCAATCACTTCTAGTGGGGCTCCCGAACGAATGGCATAATCTATCAATTCATCTTTTGTTGCAGGCCATGGTGCATCGTCAAGGTATGAAGCTAATTCAAGTGTCCAGTACATAATTTTAAATAGTTTAATTTTTCGCGAAATTAAAAATAACTATTACTTTCAAAAACAGTTTCAAAATTGTTGGTAAAAATAATTGCTAACTATTGCTTTTCAAACAATTGTATGGTCTTTATACGATTAATTTTTCCGCTTGAAGTAAAAGTAAATCTTGGTAAACAAATAATTTGCTTTGGAATTTGATACTTATTAAGGTGATTTTTTAACAGCGATATATCTAAATGAATTGGAGAATTACTTTCAATAAACAAAACACATTTGTTACCTAAAGTTTTATCTTTAATTGACCCTACAAAAAAAGGTACATTTTGTAATTGTTTATTAAATGTTTTTGAAATTACAGTTTCAAGCATCTCAGGATGAATTTTGTAGCCACCGCTGTTTATAACAAAATCAGCCCTTCCAATTATTTTAAAAGTATTGTTTCTATATATTTTAGCTAAATCGTTTGTTGTAATCCATTTGGCTTGAACCGGTGGATATTTAATACATAAACATCCATGTGAATTCAATTTTATTTTCACTCCCGTTAATGGTTTATAATTTTTATTTGAGCCAATTTTTTTTAAAGCAACATGCGTTAGTGTTTCTGTCATTCCATAAGTATGCCATGCATTAAGTTTATGTTTTAATATTTCAGATTCTAACGTGTTATTTAATGCTGTACCGCCTATTATTATTTTTTTAATATTTTTTAATTTACTTATTGATTCTTCATCCATTAAAATTGCCTGCATTTGTAACGGAACAAAAGCAGCAAAAGATACTTCGTGTTTTAATTTTTTTAAAGGATTTGATTTGGGTTCAACCAATAAAATATTTGAATTTATTAATGCCGCCCTTGCAATCATCATTTTACCGGCAACCATATTTACATCAAGACAAACCAAAAATGTATCAGCCTCATTAAGTTTAAAAAAATTTATAGTTTGTTTGGCTGAATGAACAAGTTGTGATTTGTTAAAGGTTATTTTCTTTGGTATTCCGGTGCTACCGCTTGTTTTAAAAACAAATTTTTGGGTTTTGCCGAACCATTGTTTTAAAAAAAATAGTGCATTTTGCAGTTGAAGTGATTTTGCATTGTTTATTTGCTGCTTTGTTATTTTGGTATAATCTATACAAAAATCTTCGTAATACAGCAAACTACTCATTACTTTAACAATTCGGTTAAACTAACGGCTTTGCCAATAATGCCCGGTAAAACATCAATGCTTACACGTTCCTGTTGCATGGTATCTCTGTAACGAATGGTAACAGTATTGTCGTTTAGTGTATCATGATCAACCGTAATGCAAAATGGAGTTCCAATGGCATCTTGCCTGCGATAGCGTTTGCCTATAGCATCTTTTTCTTCGTAAAAACAGTTGTGTTCAAACTTTAACATATTCATTACTTCTCTGGCTTTTTCAGGCAGCCCGTCTTTTTTAGTAAGCGGAAAAACGGCAACTTTTACCGGTGCCAATGCTGGGGGTAGGCTTAATACTACACGCATTTCGGTTTTATCTGCTTCACCAACCTGTTCTTCTTTATAACTTGCACAAAGTGTTGCTAAAAACAATCTGTCTAATCCAATACTCGTTTCTATAACATAAGGAATGTAATTACCAAAAGGTTTTCCGGTGGTTTCATCAATATCATTATCAAAATATTGCAACTTTTTACCCGATAATTCCTGATGGTTTCTTAAATCAAAATCGGTGCGGCTGTGTATGCCTTCAATTTCTTTGAAGCCAAAGGGAAAATTAAATTCAATATCTACGGCTGCATCGGCATAGTGAGCCAGCTTTACATGGTCGTGAAAGCGATAATTTTCTTCGCCAAATCCAAGTTTTTTATGCCAATTTATCCGAGCATCCTTCCAATAAGCATACCATTGTTTTTGTGTACCCGGCCTTACAAAAAACTGCATTTCCATTTGCTCAAACTCGCGCATTCGCATAATAAATTGTCGGGCAATAATTTCGTTACGAAAGGCTTTTCCTGTTTGTGCTATACCAAACGGAATTTTCATGCGGCCTGTTTTTTGCACATTTATAAAATTAACAAATATACCTTGTGCTGTTTCGGGTCTTAAATACACAGCATCGGCACCTTCGGCCATGGCTCCCATTTCGGTTTTAAACATCAGGTTAAACTGGCGAACTTCAGTCCAATTACGTGTACCGCTTATCGGGCAAACTATTTCGTGTTCATCAATTAGGTTTTTTAGTGCATCTAAATCATTGTTGTTTAATGCTTCATCAAGATTTTGCTGAAGTTTTTGTGCTTTATCGGTTTTTCCATCTTTTTGGTAGCGTTCAATTTTATCTTCAATAAGTTGGTCGGCACGGTAACGTTTTTTGCTGTCTTTATTGTCAATCATAGGGTCACTAAATCCATCAATATGTCCGCTGGCTTTCCATGTTTTTGGATGCATAAAAATTGCAGCATCAATGCCCACAATATTTTCGTGTAAGTGCACCATGGCTTTCCACCAATACTGCCTTAAATTATTTTTAAGTTCAACTCCATTTTGCCCGTAATCATACACTGCTCCCAATCCATCATAAATTTCGCTGCTCGGAAAAACAAATCCGTATTCTTTGGCGTGGCTTATTACTTTTTTAAAAACTTCTTCGCTCATATAACGGCCGCGAAAATAGCCTTTTTAATATTGATTGAGTTATGAATGATGATGAAAAAATTTTAAACTAATTTTTAGGACTGAATTAAATGAAAAATGATACCTTAAAACAACTAAATTAATTAAAAAAACTTTGAACTTCGAACTATAAACTACTAAAACTAAACTTTCCTGTGTATTACACCTGCTTGTGGTTGAGCAGTTGGCATTATTATCATTTCGTTTATATTTACATGCGGTGGCCTGCTTATGGCATACCAAATTGCATCGGCAATATCTTCGGCCAAAAGGCTTTCAAAGCCTTCATACACTTTTTTAGCACGTTGTTCATCGCCACCAAAACGTACAATGCTAAATTCGGTTTCTACTGCTCCGGGATTAATGCTGGTAACTTTTACAGGTACACTGCTTAATTCTATGCGCATAGCTTTGTTTAAGGCATCTACAGCAAATTTGGTTGCACAATAAACATTACCGTTGGCATAAACCTCTTTTCCTGCTATTGAACTTATGTTTACAATATGTCCTGTTTTGCGTTCAACCATAATTGGCGCCACCAATCGGGTAATGTACAACAAACCTTTTACGTTGGTATCAATCATTTTTTCCCAGTCGGCAATATTACCCTGGTGCAATAAACTTAGGCCGCTGGCAAGACCGGCATTGTTTACCAATACATCAATATTTTTCCATTCGTTGGGTAATTGGTTTACAAAATTTTCTACTTCGCTGTAGTTTCTTATATCAAACACACCATTGTAAACTTTTATGTAGTGGTTTTGTGTAAGTTGGTTTGCCAATTGCGTAAGTCGTTCTTCTCTCCTTCCGGTTATTATCAAGTTATATTTTTTTTGAGCAAGCAGTTCGGCAGTTGCTTTTCCAATTCCCGATGTTGCTCCGGTTATTAATGCAATTTTTGTCATACCGTATTTTTTTGTAATTTCGAACTTAATTTAAATTGCAAAAAACATGAATTTTTCTATAAACAAAAGCGATCATTATACTTTGGTAAAAACTGACTTAACCGAAATTGACGGAACACAAGCCGAAAACCTTGTTACTGAATTAGAAGCACATATTGATGAATTTATTTGCAAATACATAATACTTAATTTTGATAACGTAACACATTGCAATGCCGATGCCGTAAGAGCTTTAATAAAACTTGGGCTTTTTTTAAAAGAGCGCGATGGCATGCTTATTATTAGCAATCCGCTTGATAGCTTTGAAAGATTGTTTGAAAAAGCCGAAATTGTTTTTGTACCTACCGATATTGAAGCCATAGATTATGTTTTTATGGATCAAATAGAAAAACAATTTTTAAACGACAGCGAAGAAGACGCTTAGTTATAATTTTTGTTTGAACCCAATACATTTGCTGCTTTATGTCGTTTGAAGTTACCATTTTAGGAAACAGTTCTGCAACACCCAATAATAACAGGCATCCGAGTTCGCAATACATAAACATTTGCGATCATCACCTATTAATTGATTGTGGCGAAGGTACTCAAATACAAATGCAGCGATACAAAATAAAAAAATCTAAACTTTCGCAAATATTTATAAGTCATGTACATGGCGACCACATACTTGGCTTACCAGGTTTGTTGCTTAGCATGAATTTACTTAAACGCGAACAACCACTTACCATATTTGGCCCCGAAAGTTTGTTTGAAATTCTTGATGTTTTTTTTAAACACAGCGATGCTCGATTTCATTTTCAATTAAATTATGTAAATACCAAACCAAATGCCGAAGAAGTTATTTTTGAAAACAATTTTTATTCGGTTACATCATTTCCTCTATACCATCGTGTGCCAACTACCGGTTTTAAAATTCAGGAAAAAATTAGGCTCAAAAAGCTAAATGTTGAGGCCTGCAACAAATACAAAATACCTTTTACATACTACAACGATATAAAACTTGGTAAAGATTACTTTGTACCCGAAACAAGGCAACTTATAAAAAACCAACTGCTTACTTTTCCGGCAACCGAACCTATGAGCTACGCCTATTGCAGCGATACCATTTTTAACGATAAAGTAATTGATGCAGTTGCCGGAGTTGATATATTATACCACGAAGCTACATTTATGCACGATAAGGTTGCCCGAGCCATTGATACTATGCATACCACCGCCTTACAGGCAGGCATAATTGCACGAAATGCCAATGTAAAAAAACTAATCATTGGTCACTTTTCATCCAGGTACGAAGATTTATCTCAATTGCTAAATGAAGCTAAAAACGAATTTGCTAATACCGAACTTGCCATTGAGGGCAAAACTTATATAATTGAATAAAATGCAAACATTCTCGCCACAAAATTGGCAAAGCTATCAGCTTATTGATTGCGGAAATTTTGAAAAATTAGAGCAATTCGGTTCATATATTATTAGAAGACCCGAGCCGCAGGCACTATGGAACAAACTATTGCCCCAAAAAGAATGGAATAAACTAACCCAAATATCATTTAAACAAAAGGGCAGCCATAGCGGTACTTGGCTAAACACCAATAATTTAAATACAAAATGGCAATTGCCTTACCAAACAAAACATTTTAAACTTACCTTCAATTTATCGCTAACATCATTTAAGCATGTTGGTTTATTCCCCGAACAAGCCGCCAACTGGGATTATATTTTTTCCCAAATAAAAAATTTACAGGTGGCTGAACCTAAATTTTTAAACCTGTTTGCTTACACGGGTGGCGCTTCGCTTGCAGCAAAAGCAGCAGGTGCCGATGTAACACATGTTGACAGTGTAAAACAAGTAATTAGCTGGAGCCGAGAAAATATGGAAAGCAGCGGCCTTGATAATATTCGTTGGGTGGTTGAAGATGCCCTTAAATTTGTAAAAAGAGAAGTAAAAAGAGGCAAAAACTACCATGGTATAATTTTAGACCCACCTGCATACGGTATTGGAGCAAGCGGAGAACGTTGGCAACTTGAAGATAATATAAATGAAATGCTTGCAGATGTATCTAAAATATTAAATCAAGATAAGCATTTTCTAATACTTAATGTGTATTCGCTTGGTTTAAGCGCTTTACTTATAAAAAATCTTGTTCAATACAATTTTTCAAAGTGCAATAACTTAGAATTTGGCGAGCTTTATTTACCTGCAAAAAGTGGTGTTGAATTGCCACTTGGTATATTGGCAAGGTATAAATACGGTTTTTAAAAAATCTATAAAACCAAATTATAAACATGTTAAATCCATATATACTTTAACATCACAAAATTTATAGCATAAAATTGTAACATTGCATACCTCTTTTATGAACAATAAACCACAACTTGCACGCGGCACACGCGATTTTGGACCAAAAGAAGTTGCCAAGAGAAAGTATATTTTACAAACCATTGAAAATGTTTTTAAACAATTTGGTTTTGAACCTATTGAAACTCCGGCAATGGAACAACTTACTACCCTAATGGGTAAATATGGCACCGAAGGAGACCAACTGCTTTTAAAAATTTTAAACAGCGGTAATTTTTTTGCCGATCTTAAAGCATATAATAATAAAGGCCTTGGCCACGAAGAATTTGATAAAACATTTTTACCTTCACTATCGGGTAAAGTTGATGATTTGGATGAGAAAAATTCTTTGCTTTTAATAAGTGAAAAAGGCTTACGATATGATTTAACAGTTCCATTTGCAAGGTATGTGGTTATGAACCAACATAACATTACTATGCCGTTTAAGCGCTACCAAATGCAACCTGTTTGGCGGGCTGATAAGCCTCAAAAAGGGCGCTACCGCGAGTTTTGGCAATGCGATGCTGATGTGGTTGGAACAAACAGCCTTATTTGCGAAACCGAACTGCTATTAATATATCACTATGCATTTACTCAACTTGGTTTAAACAGGTATCAGATAAAAATAAACAACCGAAAAATTTTAACAGGTATTGCTCAAGTACTTGGTTTATCAAACCACTTTACTGCATTTACTGTTGCATTAGACAAACTTGATAAAATTGGCATAGAAGGTGTTTTGGCAGAACTGAATAAGATTCCTGTAAAAATAGACTCAAGAAAATTAGGCGAATTTTTAAACTTAATAAAATTATCAAACAATAGAGAACTTATTAAAGAACTTAACACCTTTGGCCTTGCTGCAAACGAAACCGGATTAACAGGAATAAACGAAGTTGTTGAAATAATAAATAATATTTCACTAAGTAATACAAATATTAATCTGGTTTTTGACCCAACGCTTGCAAGAGGATTGAGCTACTACACAGGTAGTATTTTTGAAGTTATTAATACAACCGGCTCGCTTAAAAGCAGTATTGGCGGTGGTGGCAGGTACGATAATCTTACCGGAATTTTTGGCTTGCAGGAGGTTTCTGGTGTTGGTATAAGTTTTGGTTTAGACAGGATTTATGATGTTATGGAAGAACTCAATCTGTTTCCTGAAAATATCAAACAAAGTTCTACCAAAGTTTTAATTTGTTGTTTTAGCGAACTTCACATTCAACATGCAATACCCATTGCTGCTTTGCTTAGAAACGAAAATATAAATACTGAAATTTACCCTGATGCAGTTAAGCTAAAAAAGCAACTTGGTTATGCCGACAGTAAAGGCATTTTGTATGCACTTATTATTGGAGATGAAGAAATGGAGCAAAAACATTACACGCTCAAAAATCTTTCAAGCGGCACACAAGAAAAATTAACAGTTACCGAAATTATTTATAAACTAAACAGCTAAATCATGCATCATATATCAGCTTCCATAAGTATTGAACAAATTGAAGCATTATTAAAAAGCAATACTCCTATAACTTTAAGCAACCAAGCAATAGAAAAAATTATTAAATGCCGCAATTACCTTGATGAAAAAATAAAGAACTCTAATGCTGCTTTTTACGGAATAAATACCGGTTTTGGCTCACTTTGTAATACGGTGATTTCAGAAACCCAACTTGGTAAACTACAAAAAAACTTATTGCTTTCTCATGCATGCGGAACCGGAGAATATGTTCCGCAGGAAATTATCAAGTTGATGTTATTGCTAAAAATTCAATCGTTGGCTTATGGAAACAGTGGTATTCAATTAAAAACCGTTGAATATTTAATTAATTTTTATAACAGCAATGTTTTACCCGTTATATACACACAAGGCTCTCTTGGTGCAAGCGGAGATTTAGCGCCACTGGCCCATTTAAGCCTGCCATTAGTTGGCGAAGGAGAAATGTGGGTTAACGAACATAACGAGTGGAAAATAAAACCATCAATTGAGGTATTAAAACAATTAAACCTTGAACCAATTGAATTGCAAAGCAAAGAAGGACTTGCTTTAATTAATGGCACACAATTTATAAGTGCTTATGCAATTTGGTGCATTTTACAAGCAGAAAAAATTTACAACAAAGCAAATCACATTGCCGCTATTTCTTTAGATGCATTTGATTGCAGAATTGAACCTTTTGATGAATTACTTCACCAAATCAGACCACATAAAGGTCAAATACATACGGCAAAAATAATTTCAGCATTATTACAGGGCAGCGAACTTTGGTCTCAATACAAAATACATGTGCAAGACCCTTATGCATTTAGATGCATACCACAAGTGCATGGCGCATCTTTAGATACCATAAACTATGTAAAATCTGTTATTGAAACCGAAATAAATTCAGTTACCGACAATCCAAATATTTTTGTTGATGAAGACAAAATTATATCGGGAGGAAATTTTCATGCTCAGCCATTGGCTTTAGTACTCGATTTTTTGGCCATTGCTTTAGCCGAGCTTGCCAGTATTAGCGAAAGAAGAACTTATCAGTTAATATCAGGCCAAAGAAATTTGCCACCATTTCTTACAATAAAACCAGGCTTAAATTCGGGTTTTATGATTCCGCAATACACTGCCGCCAGTATTGTTAGCCAAAATAAGCAACTATGTACACCGGCCAGCGTTGACAGTATTGTTAGCAGCAACGGACAAGAAGACCACGTTAGCATGGGCGCTAATGCAGCCACAAAATGTTATAAAGTTGCCCAAAATACCAAAACGGTTTTAGCCATAGAATTAATGAATTCCATTCAGGCAATTGAGTTTAGAAGGCCGTTAAAAACTTCAGAAAAACTAGAAAAAATTATTGCTGATTATCGAAACATAGTTAAAATTTTGCACGAAGACAGATTATTGCATACCGATATAAAAAAATCTGAACAATTTATAGATACTTACGTATTCTGATGTAAATTTATGAGGGTTGTAATACAAAGAGTAAAGTACGCATCGGTTGATATTTCGGGTTCAAGAAAAGCCGCGATAAACATAGGATTACTGGTGCTTGCCGGCTTTGAAGAAAACGATACTCATGATGATATTGAATGGATTTGCCAAAAAATTGTAAACATGCGAATTTTTGCAGATGAAAACGGATTGATGAATGTAAGTTTAAAAGATATAGGTGGCGATATATTGCTTGTAAGCCAGTTTACCTTATTTGCAAGTACCAAAAAAGGCAACAGACCCGGTTTTACAAAATCGGCAAAGCCTGAAATTGCCATACCATTATATAAAAAATGTATTACAATTTTTGAACACCACTTAGGCAAACCCATACAAACCGGAGAGTTTGGGGCAGATATGCAAGTAAGTTTATTGAATGAAGGACCAGTTACTATAATAATGGATTCGAAAAACAAAGAATAAAACCATGACCATAGAAGAAGCACAACAAAAAGTTGACCATTGGATAAAAACAGTTGGCGTAAAATATTTTAGCGAACTTACCAATACAGCCATACTGATGGAAGAAGTTGGAGAACTTGCCAGAATAATGGCCAGAACTTACGGAGAACAAAGCTTTAAAGAAACTGATAAAAAACACAACCTTGCCGATGAAATGGCCGATGTGCTTTGGGTACTAATTTGCCTTGCAAATCAAACAGGAGTTGATTTAACACAAGCTTTAAATAAAAACTTTGAAAAGAAAAATATAAGAGATGCGGTAAGGCATCAAAATAATCCTAAACTAAAAGATTAAAATCCACCACCAACATCAATTTTTACAGGGCTTACCTGTTCTTTAGGAATTTCTTCTCGAGTTTGACACCTATAAGTCATAACAAACTGATTTTGAATTTTTTAATTTTTTGGGCGTGCACCACACTTTTAGAGGTAATTTTTAATTTCTGTTTGTGGGATGATATTGGGC
>JBKBLB010000028.1:0-34720 GCA_046296495.1 Bacteroidia bacterium | reverse complement strand
AAATAATTTGTGAAAACAGCGTTACATTTGTCATTAGAAAGGGGGGGATTTTGTGGAACCTCAAAGGTAACAATGAGGATAAAAACTTCCCTTTCTTTTTTAAACGTTTAGGACGCTATTGATTAAAAACCATAAATTTATTAGTTTTGAACCAATATGCAAAACGAAAATCAACAAGGAAATCAGATAAACATAGAATTAAGCGAAGAAATGGCTGAAGGTATTTACTCAAACCTTGCCATTATAACCCATTCAAACTCTGAATTTGTTATTGACTTTGTAAGGGTTATGCCCGGAGTACCAAAAGCCAAAGTAAAATCGCGCATTGTACTTACCCCCGATCATGCCAAAAGACTATTGCTTGCTTTAAACGATAATATAAGAAAATTTGAGGATATGAACGGTGAAATACAAATTATGAACGACCCAAATCCTCCGTTTCCAATGAATTTTGGAGGACCAACAGCTCAAGCTTAAATAAAATTTACCTTACTGTTTTTCTTCTGTTTTTTTCAAAATCTTCAAAAACAAAATTTCCGAGGCTATTTAACGAACTATAAAACGCTTTGCCATTATTGGTAATGGTAAATTCTCTTACAAATTGTTGCAAATATGAATCGGTTGCAATCATAAAAGTAGTTATGGGCACTTTAAGCCTTTTAGCTTTTGCTGCCATTGAAAGAGTTTTATTTATAATTTTCCTATCAAGACCAAAACTATTTTGGTAATAACCATTACCCTCTTTTAAGCATGTTGGTTTACCATCTGTAATCATAAAAATTTGTTTATTGGTATTTTTACGCCTTCTCAAAATATCAAGTGCAAGTTCAAGTCCGGCATACGTGTTGGTATGGTAGGGCCCAACCTGCAAATATGGCAAGTCTTTAATTTCTATTGGCCAGGCATCGTTACCAAAAACAATAATATCCAATGTATCTTTCGGGTATCTGGTTTTTATAAGTTCGGCAAGTGCCATTGCAACTTTTTTTGCGGGTGTAATTCTATCTTCTCCGTATAATATCATACTGTGGCTTATATCAATCATAAGCACAGTGCTAGTTTGGCTTTTATGGTCTTTTTCTTTTATGGTTAAATCATGTTCGGTTATGGTAAACTTTTCAATTCCATTATTTATTTGAGCATTTCTAAGACTTGCCGTCATATCAATATCTGCAATATTATCGCCAAAAGTATAGGGTCTTAAATCGCTGTTTGGCTCATCTCCCCTGCCGCTTTTTGTTGATGTATGGTTTCCTTTAGGTGTTTTTTTAAGTTTGCCAAAAATTTCTTCAAGGCTGTTTTGCCTGATGGTTTTGTTTGTTTTAGCAGTTGGATTAAAATTTCCTTCAACCTTATTTTCTTCAATAAAACCTTTAGATTTTAAATCTTCAATAAAATTACCCATACCATAGTTATGGTCAGTTAAATTATATTCTTTGTCTAACTCATTCATCCACGCAAGGGTTTCACCTACATCGCCATTGGTATATTGCATAAGCTGAAGAAATAATTTCAGCAATTCATCAAATTTATTTTGCTTTGGTTGAGGAGTGTATTTAAAAAAGAAATGACCTTTCATGTTATTTTTGAACCATAAATTAACATAAACCTCGGGTAATTAGTTCGGAAAGATGTAAAAAAAGTTGGTTCAAAAAGAACTAACTTTAAATATTAACCAAAATAGATACTGAAACTGTAAGCAGATTTTAAATGAATAGCATTTATAACCAAAACTGGAATTTCAAAATCGTTACCTATTACCTTCTGTTCAAAAGATCCACCAAAATAAGTAAAAATATTTTCGTGGTTATTAATAATTGTAATCAAATCTAACTCGTTTGAATTTGCATACTTTAATAAATTCTGTGTAAAGTCTTTTTTATCGAGGCCTATTATTTCGTGTTCAATATTGTTTTCATTTAGCAAATCAACCACATAAGGTATATTTCTTTCTATTTTTTGGGCAATAAATTCATCTTTTTCTTTTACGTAAGCTATATAAATTTTTGCTTTAAAATATTGGCCTATTTCCCATGCATACTTTACGCTTTGCTTTACTTCCTGATTAAAATCTAATGGTATCAATATTTTTTTGAAACCATCCTTGGGCATTGGTTTCTTTTGTACAACAATATAAGGAACATTTGAATTGGTTATAACTTTTAATGCTTTACTGCCCAATACATGTTGCATACCGCTAACACCATGTGTACCCATAACAATTAAAGCTGCTTTTATGTCTTCAGCAACTTTACCTATATCATCAAAAATATTTCCAACTGCTACAATGGTATTTGCTTTTATTCCGTCTGCCTCAAGTTTTGATGCAATATTTTCGAGTGCATTTTTTGCAGTTGCTGTATCTTTTTCTTTTGCTACTACATGCAATAGACTAATGTTGGCTTTTAAAATTTTAGCCAATTGCTTGGCATATTCAACAGCACTATCGCCAATAGAAGTAAAATCGGTTGGAACAAGAATTAAGCCTTTTTCTTTCATGGATTTAGTTATACAATGAAGGCACAAATAAATAAATTTTATTTAATGCCTTAACTTTTTTTAAGAAATTATTGATAACTGTTTACTATTTCCTGAATTTTTTGGGTGTGTTGATCCTTTTTTTCTTTTCTTAACGACAATGCACTTTTAGTAAAATATTTATGCGAACTTAAAAACTTTAGTTGCAGTTTATTCCAATCCTTTTCATCAGATAATATGCCATAAATTTCAAGTTCTTTGAAAAGATTGCTTCCAATGGTCCAAAAATCATCACGCCCCAAGTAATCTAAATCGGCATCGCAAATTATTTCTTCGAGTTTATTGGTTGGTGATTGTGGAATTCTGGTTGCCATTATCATACCACAAATTTTTTCTATTTCTTCATTGGTGTAATTGTACTTTGGAAGTTCTGCCCTTACAATTTCACAACCTATTTCTTCGTGGTTTTTACTTTGAACTGTAAAACCAGAATCATGAAATAATACGGCAGTTTTAAGCAATTGGGTTTCATAATCGCTTATATTTTCCATTTTAGCATAATTTACGGCTGCATCTAATACATCCATTACATGGCTGTAACTATGATAGTAAAGATTTCCGGGCAACTCATTTTTTAGCTTTGCCAAAATAAAAGATTCAGCTGCTTCAAATTCCATTAGATTATTTTTAATATACAACATTAATGCTTTGTTTTATTAATAGTAAATTTAAACAATATATATTATTCATACAGGTAAATAATATGTATAATTAATTAAACGATTTATTGATAACGCAAAAATAATATTAAGCAATTCTTAATGTTGAACCAAATACTAAATAAAAATACCAAATACTAAAAAAAATATACCAAATACCAACTTAAAACAAAAAAACCAGCTATGATAACCGGTTTTTATTATTTTAACTTAAGCTTAATTGACTTAAATTGCGGTTTATAAAATGGGTTAGTTCTTCACCCTGCAATAAGTTTTGCTGAAGTTTGGCCAAATCAAATGCCTGTTTCATTACCACATCTTTTTGTATGCCATTTAACGATAATATTTTCTTAGCCAAAATGTGGTTTGTGTTTATAACAACATTCCAGCTTTCGGGTAATGCGCCAAACATGGCCATACCTTGCATTTTTTGCATTTCCTGCATCCTTCTCTCCCACTCTGGTTTTAAAAGCGTTAAAAACTGGTCGTCTTGAGCCAAAGGCTGGGTTTCAAACTTAAATTTTCCGGTGCTGCCAAATTGTTTTTCAAAATCGCCTTTTAGGCTTTGCTGTTCGGCTTCGCTTAATACACTTTGTTTTTTTATGTCTTTATCAATTAATTTATCTACGCTATCGCTGTCGACACGTTTCCATGTTATACCTTCAAATTTGTGTTCAACATTGCTAATAAAATGATTATCAAGAACGCCATCCATTATTAGTACATCATAGCTGCGTTTTTCAACTGTTTTTATAAAACCATCGTGTGCTGTGGCATTGTTGGTATATAAAAATACTATTTTTTTATCTTTATCAGTTTGAACCGAGGCAACTTTTTCTTTGTATTCATCTATGGTGTAATAGCTATTGTCTTTACTTTTTAATATGCAAAATTTAGTTGCTCTTTCATAAAACTTGTCATCGCTTATCATACCATATTTAACAAATGTGCCAACACTATCCCATTTTTCTTCAAATTGTTTACGGTCGTTTTTAAATATTTCTTCAAGTTTATCGGCAACTTTTTTGGTTATATGACTGTTAATTTTCTTAACATTTGCATCGCTTTGTAAGTAACTGCGGCTTACGTTTAGCGGAATATCGGGGCTATCAATAACACCATGCAACAGCATTAAAAACTCTGGTACTATTTCCTGCACATTATCGGTAACAAATACCTGATTGCAATACAATTGTATTTTATTGCGTTGTGCTTCAAATTCATCTTTAATTTTTGGGAAGTATAGCACACCGGTAAGTTTAAAAGGATAATCTACATTTAAATGTATCCAAAACAATGGCGGCTCACTAAACGGATATAACTCTTTATAAAAGTTTTTGTAATCTTCTTCGGTACAGTCTTTGGGGGCTTTAGTCCAAATTGGCGATGGATTATTTATCTTATCATCATTAAAATAAACTTCAACTGGCAAAAACTTACAATATTTATTTAAAACGTTTCTAACTCTATATTCATCATTAAATTCTAAACTATCATCGGCCAAATGCAAAATTATTTCAGTGCCTCTGTCAGTTTTATCGGCAGCCGATATTTCAAATTCAGTGTTACCTTCGCAACTCCATTTTACGGGCTTTGCACCTTCTTTGTAGCTAAGCGAAACTAGTTCTACTTTTTTGGCTACCATAAAAGCGCTGTAAAAACCTAGCCCAAAATGACCGATAACCTGTGCTCCTTTATCTTTGTATTTCTCTAAAAACTCTTCAGCACTGCTAAACGCCACTTGATTAATGTATTTATTAACCTCTTCTTCGGTAAGTCCAATTCCACGGTCAATGATATGTATTGTTTTGGTATCGGTTTTTACTTTTACATCTATACGTAAATCGCCAAGTTCACCCTTTACTTCTCCTGCACCTGATAGAGTTTTTAGTTTTTGTGTTGCATCAACTGCATTGCTTACCAATTCGCGTAAAAATATTTCATGATCGCTGTAAAGAAATTTTTTGATGATAGGAAAAATGTTTTCGGTATGAACGCTTATATTACCTTTTACTGCCATAATTGTATATTTTTATTGTTGAACCTAATTTTCAAAATTAGTACCACTAATATTTTAATGACAAAATGACTTAAAGCAAATGTTTTAATATAAAAACTTACAAATTTCCGTTTAAGTTATACTTTTGGTTCAGAAAAAAATGAAAAAACACTTATTCGTTTTTGCAATGCTATTATCTGTAAATATAGTATTGGGTCAGTTAGGTGGCATGCAAACGTATCAGTTTTTACAACTTATGCCCAACGCAAGAATTGGAGCACTTGGAGGTTATGCCATTGCAACTCCCGAAATTGATTTGGGAATTGCCATACAAAATCCATCTCTATTAAACCAAAAATTCAAAAATCAGGCCTCGTTTAACTATATAAACTATTTTACCGATATAAGTGCAGGCAATTTTGCTTATGCGGGTTATTTATCTAAAAAGCAAGTATCATTTGCGGGTGGAATTCATTATGTAAATTATGGCAGTTTTGCTAAAACTACTCCCGATGGTGCTTATTTAGGAACTTTTAATGCAGGAGAATATGCATATTATGTATCAGGAGCCAGACAATTAAATCCTAACTGGAGCTATGGTGGTTCACTAAAATTTATTTACTCAAATCTTGAAGTTTACAATTCAATTGGTGCTGCTGCTGATATATCTGCAACTTATTACAGCAGCGATTCTTTGTTTACAGCCGCTGCCGTATGGAGTAATATTGGAACTCAATTTACAACTTATACTGCCAACAACTATGAATTTATTGCAAACAACTTGCAAATTGGTTTTACAAAAAAATTCAGGCATAACCCCATGCGTTTTGGTGTAATTGCTCATCATTTAAACAGACCCGGTCAATTATTGTATCAAATATCAAACAGAAACAACCGAAACATAAATCTTGAAACTGGAGAGCCAATTCCTGAAAAATTCAGCATTCTCGAACACGTTTTCAGTCATTTGGTTATAAATACCGAACTTGTTTTGGGCCAAAACCTACGTTTGCGTTTTGGATATAACTACCTTCGCAGGCGCGAACTTGGCATTACAGACATGGCTGGCACTACCGGTTTTAGCTGGGGCTTTGGGTTAAAACTTAGTAAATTTATTTTTTCATACGGAAGTGCAAACTTTCACCTTGGCAACAGCACAAACCATTTTTCAATTGTTACCAATATTTCAGATTTTACAAAAAAGAAAAATTGAAAAAACTTACCATAGCAATAGACGGATTTTCGAGTTGTGGCAAAAGTACACTTGCCAAACAACTTGCCAATGCACTTGGCTATAATTATGTAGATACCGGTGCAATGTACAGGGCGGTTACATTATATCTTATTCGCAACCAAATTGATATTCATCATCCTGAACATGTTATTGATGCTATAAAAAATATTCAAATTCATTTTGTTTTAAATAATGGTGTTCAGGAAACATACTTAAATAATGAAAATGTAGAATCAGAAATACGTATGAATCCACGTGTGGCAAGCCTGGTAAGTGAGGTTAGCGCAATTAGTGAAGTAAGAAGATTCTTGGTTAAACAACAACAACAAATGGGCGTAAACGGAGGATTGGTGATGGATGGCAGAGATATTGGAACCGTAGTTTTTCCAAACGCTGATATAAAACTTTTTGTTACGGCTGACCCAAAAATACGAGCACAAAGAAGACTTGATGAATTAAAAGAAAAAGGCTCAGAAACAACATTTGATGAAGTTTTTAATAACCTTGAAAAGCGGGACAATATTGACACTACACGCGAAGACTCCCCATTAAAACAAGCAGATGATGCTATAATGCTCGACAACTCAAACCTTTCTAAAAAAGAACAACTTGATTTTGCACTAAATCTTGTTAAAGAAAAGTTACAACTAACTGCTTAAGCATTTACATAAATGACGAATAGCGATATTGCCGAAATTCTATCTGCTTATGCTAAACTCAGTGAATTGCATGGTGAAAATCCATTTAAAATAAAAAGCTATCAGGCAGCTGCATTTGCAATTGATAAAATTCTTGAACCATTATGTGGAAAAAATTTGCATGAACTGGAATCTTATCAGGGAATAGGAAAATCAATTGCTAAAGTAGTTTATGAATGTTGTTCGTTTAATTCTTTTCCCGAATTAGAAGCATTAATATCTAAAACGCCCAAAGGCGTTTTAGATATAATGAAAATAAAAGGGCTAGGTCCCAAAAAAGTTGCATTTATATGGAAGAATTTAGGCATTGAAAGTATTGGCGAATTATTGTATGCTTGCAAAGAAAACCGTTTGGCACAGGCTAAAGGTTTTGGTTTAAAAACCCAACAAAATGTTTTACTACAAATAGAATTTATGCAGGCAAATGCCGGTAAATTTCATTATTACAAAGCAGCAGCACTGGCAAACAGGTTAGTAAAAATTTTAAAAGATAAAATTAATGCAAAAATAGAAATTACCGGACAAATTAGACGCAAATGCGAAGTAGTTGATGATATTGAAATACTTATTGGATTAATAAACAAAGAACTTATTCATCATGTACTTCAACAAATTGATATTATTACAGAAATTTTAGTAAATGAATTTTTTATAAATGCCACAGCAGAAAATATTCCTGTAAAAATTTATTGGGTTGAACCAAATGAGTTTGCATATAAATTAATGCTAACTACCGGCAATGATGAGCATTTAAAGTTTATTGGTTTTAACGAATCATGTAAAAATTTTGAAAACGAAAATGAAATATTCTACAAGCTGGGCACAACCTTTTTTGAACCTGAATTGCGTGAAGGTTTGTTTGAAAAAGAAGTTGGTAATATACCTCTTCAACTAATAACATTTTCAGATTTAAAAGGTGCATTGCACAACCACAGCACATGGAGCGATGGTACTGCCAGTATTGAGGATATGGCACTTTTTTGCATACAACTAGGGTGGCAGTATTTTGGTATTGCCGATCACAGCAAGGCAGCTTTTTATGCCAATGGCTTAAGCGAAGAAAGAATTTTGGCTCAACAAAAAGAAATTGATGTTCTAAATAAAAAATTAATGCCCTTTAAAATTTTTAAAGGTATTGAATGCGATATTTTAAATGATGGCACTTTAGATTATTCAAACGAAATTTTAAAAACATTTGATTACGTTGTAGCATCGGTTCATAGCAACTTAAAAATGGATGAAACCAAAGCCATGAACCGATTGATAAAAGCCATTGAAAATCCATTTACAACTGTATTAGGACATGCTACCGGCCGATTATTGCTGGTACGTGAGGGTTATCCCATCAATCATAAAAAAATTATTGATGCATGTGCTGCAAATGGCGTAAGTATTGAGTTAAACGCAAATCCTTACCGCCTTGATTTAGATTGGCGATACATACCTTATGCATTAAACAAAGGAGTAAAAATTTGTATTAATCCGGATGCTCACGAGCCTGACGGATTGCTTGACATGCAATGGGGTGTTGCAGTTGCCCGAAAAGGTTTGCTTACGCCAAAAGATTGCTTAAATGCAATGAATGTAGAAGAATTAGATATTTATTTTAAAAGTAAAAAATAGGTTTATGTTTTTTGCTTTTTCTTTTGTGCACTCGGAAACAATACATTATTTAAAATAAGCCTGTAACCAGGAGAATTTGGTACAAGGCTTAAATCTGTTGGGGGTTCGCCAACCTGATGTTGATAATCTTCCGGATCGTGGCCTCCATAAAAAGTCCATGTTCCTTTACCTGCTGATCCGTGAATGTATCGAGCTTCACCTAAACTCTTATTTTCGCCCAATATTGTTACATCGCTTTTAATAAACTGTTTTCTAAAAGCAGTTGTTTGACCCCAAAAACCTTTTACTGTTGATGTGTGGTTTTGTGTAAGCATAGTTGGAACCATATCCCATTTTGCACTAAATTCAAACAAACTAAAAACATCGTTTTGCTCGGTTACAGGCCTTGTTCCCTGCATGGCATCAATATAGCTATGTTCATAAACGTAAGGATCGTAGTAAAGCTTGTAGTCTTTAAAAGCAAAACCTTTGCTAAAATCAAGTTTACGATCGGCATTCCAGTCAGCAGGGTCCCCATCAAACGGAGTTTCGCAAATATCTAGTCCATCGGCAGCCAAAGCAATATCATAAGTATCGGTGGCGCTGCACATGGCAAATAAAAAACCTCCACCAAGAACGTAATCTCTAATTTTTTTAGCTACGGCCAGTTTTAATTCGCTTACTTTGCTAAAGCCATATTTGGCAGCCATATTTTCTGCTTCTTTTACTTCGGCTTTGTACCAAGCTGTATTTGAATAACTCATGTAAAATTTACCAAATTGACCCGTAAAATCTTCGTGGTGTAAATGCAACCAATCGTACATGGGCAGTTTGTTTTGCAATACTTCATCATCAAATACCACATCGTAAGGTATTTCGGCATAAGTTAATACAAGGGTTACTGCATCATCCCAGGGTTGTTTGGTTTTGGGGCTGTAAACCGCAATTTTTGGAGCCTTTAATAATTTAACCAACTCCATATTTACATCGGGCTTGGCAATGGTTGATAGAATCTCGGTTGTTTGGCCTTCGCTAATAACTTCGTAATTTATACCTCTTAATCTGCATTCACGCTCTATGGGTTCAGCATAAAACATTAAAAAACTTCCCCCGCGATAGTTTAAAAGCCAGTGAACTTCAGCCTCGCGGGCAAGTGTCCAATAGGCAAGACCATACGCTTTTAAATGATTTTTTTGTGCATTATCCATGGGTATTAGTATGCGTGTTGCATTGGCTTGACCCAGCTGTACAAACAATATCAAAATTAAAATATACCTAATCATTTTTGCTGTTTTGTATGCTGTAACTTATTATTTCGTATAATTGCCTTATTTCAGGTTTATTTTGCAATAACGTTAAATGTTCAATTATGGTATTGGTATCGCCACGCAACGCGGGGCCGGTTTGTGCTTCGAGTGGTGATAATTTATTTAATTTGTTAACAGTTTCTTGTATCAAAGGTTTAAGTATGTTGAAATCAAAGTTGTTGTTTTTTGAAATTTTTTGTGCAAGATAAAACATGTGGTTCGAAAAATTATTGGCAAATACTGCGGCCAAATGAATGTATTTTCGTTTTTGCGAATCTATATGCTGCACATTTTTTGAAATTTTATCGGCAAGTTGCTCTAGTATACTAAAATTTTCATCTGTATTGGCTTCAATACAAATAGGAATTTTTTCAAAATTGTATGAAAAATTTTTACTAAAACTTTGAATAGGCCAAAATACGCCAAAATGCTTAAAACGATTCAACGCTTTAATATCAGTAAGCCCGCTGCAATGCACGGCAAATGCTTCGTTATGCAATATTTCTGCTGCTGTTAAAATTTGGTTGTCAGGTACTGCAAGTAAATATACATCGGCTATTGGTATTGTTTTATCAATTTTTGGGTAAAATTTTGTTTTAACCATGTCGGCCAATGCACTACCTGTATCAATGTTTCGGCTATAAATTCCCGAAATTGAAATATTTGTTTTACTAAATGCATCAGCAAGAGCATAGGCTAAATTGCCGCTACCTATAAAAAAAATGTTAATCAATTGAGTGAGATTTAGTGAGTTTTAATACAATGATAAGAATTGGTTCAAAAAACAACAATACCGCTTAAATAAAAATGCAAAACTATAAGCCGGGTTCTGTATAAATTGTATCTGGTACAATTTACGTTCATCATTTATCTTGTTTGGCAATCGCTTACCAAATCTTGCAGCCTACCCATTAAGCCCTTGTTGCCAAGGCACCCCGGGCCGAGGTGTTATTACTAAACTTAACCTATTTGGCCTTGCAACCTGCAAGGTTTACCATGCTTTAGCCGTTGCCGGCTAAACGGTGGGCTCTTACCCCGCCTTTTCACCCTTACCCCATTTGCAGAGGCGGTATTTTTTCTGTGGTACTTTCTGTTAACCTGCCATTACAGCAAGTTACCCACCCGTTAGGTGGTGCAGTGCCCTGTGTTGCCCGGACTTTCCTCTCAAACACCAAAGTATTAGAGCGATGAACCGTTTTGCACTACAAATATATTATTTCTTTTTGTTTGAACCTATTGATGTTTTTTGTGTTACTTTTGTAGAACTATTCTAAATAACAAAAAAAAAATGACAACCCAAAACGAATATATTGAAGTGTATGCCGAGGCTACACCAAACCCCGAAACCATGAAATTTGTATTCAACAAGATGATTGCTCCCGGTGAAGCTTTTGATTTTCCTACTCCTGATAATACCCACTTCTCTCCTCTAGCAAAAAACTTGTTTGAGTTTAACTTCGTAAATGGTGTTTTTATAATGAATAATTTTGTTACCATTACGCGGGCTGCCGGTAGCGAATGGAACGAACTAATACCCATAGTTAAAGAATTTTTAAAAAGCTATATATCATCGGGCGAGCCGGTAATTATTCAAAAACAAACAGAAAATTCATCAAAAGGCAAAAACCTTATCGAAGCACAAATAATTGAAATTCTTGACACATACGTTAAACCTGCAGTTGAAACCGATGGAGGCATGATAAGTTTTAAAAGTTTTGAACCTGAAACAGGCAAAGTTGTAGTTGAGCTAAAAGGCAGTTGCAGTGGTTGCCCAAGTAGTACTGTAACCCTAAAACGTGGTATTGAAGGAATGCTTACAAAAATGGTTCCTGATGTAAAAGAAGTTGTTGCCGAAAGTTTATAAAAGAATCAGATGAATTAGATTTCTAAAATTACAAACTAAAATTATTAATAGTATTTAATTTGGGGTGGCTGATGGGACTCGAACCCACGACCCCCAGAACCACAATCTGGTGTTCTAACCAACTGAACTACAGCCACCGTAAAAATGGACTGCAAATATAGAATTAAGAGGTTAAAATGCAATATTGAATTTTTTTTTCTTTAAAATTGCGCTAGGAGTAAAACACAACTATTTCTAATCTCTTATTAATGTAACACTTCCTCTAACTGTATTATCAGATTCCATATTTAGCAGTTTGTATGTAAAAATAAAATAATAAACCCCTTCAGGACAAATTGCACCTTTATTAAAGTTATTACCATTCCAGTTTATACCATCATTTCCAACTCCATCTTTGTCTTCTTCAAAAACTTTATCGCCCCAACGGTTGTAAATTCGTAATTTGTATATGGTAAATCCTTGAATATCTATATCAAAAGCGTCATTAGTTCCATCATTATTAGGTGTAAAAACATTAGGTATATAAATATGTACTTTGGGTTCGGTTTCCTTACAAATACTGTCAAAACAATCTTGCAGGTTATAAGCTTTTAAACAAATTTTAAATATACCTGTATCGCTACCATAATTGTGGGTTGGATTTTCTAGGTTTGAACGGTTACGTGGTCCTGAACGGGGTTGACCAAAATCCCACTCGTAGCGAACTGCAAATTGAGATTTATTGATAAACTTATACAAAGGTGCTTCGCTGGCATCAATATCAAAATCTGCTTTTACATCGCTGGTAACAATATTTTTGTAGGCAGTGTCAATACAAAAGCCAGCCGGACCTCCCTGTGGTATTAATCTTATTCGGTATGAACCTAATTGCCTGTAAACAGTTGTTGCAGTAGAATCTGGCCACAATGTAAATGTACTGTCGTTGTTGCCAAAATTCCAGTTATAACCTGCAAATAATTCGTTGGTTCGGGCAGTAAATGTTACCGGTTCAAACAAACAAACCGTATCAGGACCAATTATATTTGCTCCTACTCTCTCAATTACAAAAACCTGTCTTATTGGCGAAGCAGGGTTTAAAGAATCAGGAAAAACGGACCTACATGTTAAATATTGTTGTGTTGTTTGATTAAAAATGGTGTCTTCGCCAAGCAGGTAAATTTTATATATCCCGCCTTTTGTGTATGTATGAGTAACTGATGTATCTTTTAAAGTTGAAAGAATTGCTCCGTTTTGATCGCGGAAAAACCATATCCAGTTTTGCAATTGATAACCTGTTGTATTTTTAAAATTTACTGTAAATGGAGCACAACCAAATGTATCGCTTAATATATCAAAACTTGGCTTAGGCCCATCAATAAAAATTGGTATGGTTGAGCTATCAAGACAACCATTAACAGTACTTACAATTAATTTTACATTGTAAGTACCATTTGCCGTAAAATCGTGAACCGGATTTTGTACAATGCTGTTTGGTTTACCATCATCCCAAACCCACAACCATGTTGAAATTCTGTCGTAAGGTTGTTGACCATATAAAGCAGAAGAATCAAAATATTTAGATTCATCTGTAAATGTTAGAATTTGTGGTGCACATAGATAACGTGGCAACATTGGCTTAATTGCAGCTTTAACATCAACAACTCTTACAATTTGAGGAACTTTTATAGTGTCGCGACAACCAAGGCTGTCAATAGCAATCATTCTTACCGGGTAGTTTGCAACTTTATTGTATTTTGAAAAGGCTGCAGCGCCAGTTTTGCTAAAACCATTTCCATCACCTACATCCCAAATTACCTGCTCTTTTCCGGCTCTTGCCCTTGAAGTATCTCGCCAGAATGGTGTAGGATTTCCAATGTATCTTATATTATCTAAAAGTTGAACCGAATCATTCAAGCAAAGTACATTTTTACTTAGGCTAAATGAAGATGTAAATCCTAACAATACGGTTCTTTGAACTGTTCTTGTACAATTTCTTGTATTTGTAATCAAAACAGTTATTCGCTTTATACCTCTTGTATTAAATGTGTGTGTAGCTCCTCGTAAAATGGAATCGCCAAATGCAATATTATAAACTATAGATGTATCGGTATCAAAACGATATTCAACTCTTTTAATACTGTCTTGTATTGAATCGTTTAGAGAAACTCTAAAAGTCCATGGCCCGCAACCCGGTGTAAGGTTTGTTGCAGTAAACAAAGGATTTATTGGAAAAAACCTGAACATTTTATGGTACCACGCGGTGTCGTAACATGGTTTTCCGTTTTTATCAAATCCGTTCTTTATTATTAATCCAACTGTAACCCACCCACTGCTATCGCAGGTATTGGTATAAACATGATCATGAAAATTTTTTAATGTATCAATTAATACCCAATTGTTTTTACCACATGCAGAATCTAAATTTATCCATGCTTTTTCCCTACCGCATAATGGAAGTGTTTCATCAAGCCAAAACCTTATAGGACTTTCAAGACAAGGAAACCCGCTAGATGTGTAATACAATCCTCTTCTAACCGGATTTACTGTACTATCCCAACCGGCATCGGGTTGTGTAAGTTTTAATGCAGTTATGCTAGTGTCGGTGCAACCTCTCACCATATCAGTCATTATCAAACTCGGGTAATAACATTGTTCTTTCCCGGGTTGATAAAAATGTTTTACGTTTATGGAATCGCGGCTATATCTGCAATTTACACCTACATTTTGGTTCAACTTAGTGTATGTTGTGCAAGGTGGTGCAAATGGATCATTAAAATCCCAAAGGTAAAACATATTGTCGTTTAAATGCCAACAACTTGTTTCTATGGTAGGTGTTCTAAAATAAACCGTATCATAAATTTCGCATTGAATACTGCTTTGAATTCTGGCAGGAACCGAGTCAATGCGCTCGGCAACTGCATCTGGTCCATATATATCAATAAATGTATCGCGCTTTACATTGCAATTACCAAGCCTAACATACATAGATATTTTAAACCTGCCACATGTTGGAAATCTGTAATTGCCAACAGATGTTATTAATGAATCTAAGCGTTGACCATTATTGTTAAAAAAAACAAATGCCGTAAAAGCCTGAGAAACATTTTTTGATTCGTATTGTATTAAATTATTTCTAAAACAACTGTTGTTTGATGATAAGTAAATAACATCATCAATTCGAGCATTAATACCGGCAGGGTTTAGTCTAAATGTATCTGCACAACCATTAATATCAATAACCGTTAATCTTGCAGCAAAAGACCCTGTTTGCGTGTATGTATGTATGAAGTTATTCCAGTTGGTTGTATTGGTATTACCATCTCCAAATTCCCACAAAAAACTTTTTATCATACTTTGAGGAATTTTTGAGGTATTGATAAAAGTTACCGGTGTTTGATTACATTGAATAGTATAATTGGTATTAAAGCTTACATCCTGCATTTTGCTCCATACTGTAGCAGCACGTTGCACTTCTTTTCTTGAAGTACAATTGTTTGCATCGGTTACTTCAACCACAATAGGAAAAGAGCCTCCAAGCGGATTTGTATAGCTGTAACAAACCGGATTGAATGAAGGTGAAGAGTTGTTAAAATTACCATCACCCCACAATATAATTCTGCTTGATATTGGTGCATTACTTTGTCCGGGTACCGATAAATCGTTTATGCAAAAATTGTTTCCTTTAAAACATTGAGTATCTTCAGTAGTAAGTACAAAATCGGCTACAGGATTGCCTACAACTGTAATAACCTGACCATTTACATTACAAGTTGTATTGTTACTAAAAGTTATGGTAACACTTGGGGTAAAAGTACCAATGGCAGGATATTGATAAACAGGAGACGCCTGTGTACTTGTTGCACCGTTGCCAAAATTCCATTGGTAGCTTGTTGCAGTAAATCCATTATCAAACGAAACATTAAACAAAAGTGTATTTCCAAGGCAAACTTTAGTGGTTGCAGTGGTTATCTGGCAGTTTTGGGCAAGGGTTGAACCCATTAAAAACAAAAAGAATAAAACCGACAGTAACTTTTTAAACATGCTGCAATTTGAATAATAAAGTTTAAATTTTTAATACAATAGTTGCTTAAAAATTTCTTAAAAAACAATTAAACAACATATAACTTACAAAAAATGCCAAAAACAATATTGTAAAAATTAATATAAAAAGCCAAAAAGCCAAAGTGGAATTTTGTTATCAAAACCATATTCCAACATATCGGCAGCAATATAGCTTTGCTTTACGCTTTTAATTTGTTTTTTTGTTTTGGTTTTTCCGCCAACTTCAAATGTATATTTACCATCAACCAAAAAATCGCCAATGGGCGTATAACCAACCTTACAAACATTGTTTACCTGATTATAAAAAAATGTTTCACGCTCGCTGCCTTTATTAATTGCAGAATGGCCAATGGCATACATTAAATTAGGGTGATGTAAATAAACTTTTTCAGGCTTGGCTAGTACCGCATCGCTTGATGCTTTGCTTCTTAAAAGATTTAACAACTTCGATTCTTCTAAATAATTTAAATACAACATTATGGTATGCCTTGAAACCTCCATATCAGTAGCCAATTGAGAAACATTGGGCTGAAATGGTGTTGACTGAGCCAATAAATGCAACAGTTTTTTAAGCTTGTAAACATACTTTACATCAACATGTCTTAAATATGGTAAATCCACTTCAAGCATTAGTATTATGGTATTAAAAAGTTTTCTGTGATATGTATTTACACTTTCTAAATAATAAGGATAATACCCATACTTTAAATAGTTTTCGAAATAAGCCAGTGGTTTTACCTTAGCAACAATATCTCTACAAATTTCTAAATGGTTTACAACAATATCTTGTAAGGTAATTTTTTCAAATTTTGTTTTTGCTTCAATATTTAAAAATTCCCTAAAAGAAAGGCCTTCCATTTTATATACAACGGCCCTTCTGCTTAAATCTGCATTTCCACTTTGAATATGTAAAACAGATGAGCCTGTAAATACAACCTTCAATTTTTTATACCTGTCGTAAATATTTTTCAACTCTTGCGACCAGTTTGAGTATTTATGTATCTCATCCAAAAATAAATGTGTACCACCTCGCTTTACCCACTCATCAGCCAATTGAAGCAAACCTGTATTTGAAAAATAAAAATCATCAGCACTTGCATAAAGTACATAAGGCGAATTCTTTAAATTTTCTTTTATATAAGTTAGCAAAAATGTTGTTTTTCCTACCCCTCTGGCACCTGTAATACCTATAAGCCTATCACTCCAATCTATATCCAAGTTTCTTATAAACCTAACATCAAGTTGATTAATTTGCCTGTTATGTGTATCAATTAATGCTTCTAAATTTCCCATACTGTAATGCAAAGATTACACTTTTTGCTATTTTTTGCAATACGTACATTACATTTTTTTATATTTTTGTAATCTTAAGATTGCATTTTTAGCTATTTTTGCAATATATAGTATGCAATAAGGTAATTTAAGAATTAAAGTGCTTGTTCTCTAACCAACATTACTATAGCATGCTGCTGAACAATTACATATTTTTCTCCCTCAAAAACTACTTCAACAGCACTTTTTTGTAAATAAATAGCCAAATCCCCTTCTTGAGCCTGCAATGGTAAATATTTTATTTTTTCATCATCAGGTTTCCAAGTTTCATCAAAATCTACACTTGGCAAAGGATAACCCGGGCCTGTTTTAATAACATATCCGGTTTGTACCGTCTCTTTTTCCTGAAATCCTTGAGGAAGGTATAATCCGGTTGTAGTTTTATCGCTGGGTACTTGCGGTTTTATTAAAACACGGTCACCAATTACTATTAGTTTTCTTAGTTTATTATCTGAAGTTAGTATCATATATTAATATTCTAAGCCAATTTAACACCTTATAACTTGTTAATGTTTATCATTTCAATATTATTTGTTTGATTTAATTATCTCAAAACATACTGCATAATTTTTATTTTTAACATTTGCATATAAAAACAAAAAGGCTGCCCGTTTAATGCCGGACAGCCTTTCTTTTTAAAGAAAATAAATTTTAGCTACTCAATTATAAGCTTTTTAGTACCGCTATTGTTTATTTTTATTAAATAAACACCTTTTGCAAATTCCGATACGTTTAATTCATCGGTTTTATTTGATTGTTTTAGCACCTTTCCATTTAAATCTGTAACAATCACATCTACAACTTCGCTAAATTTTACAATACCTATAGCGGTTGGATTTGGATATACCTTAATATGTTTAATTAATTCAGCTTGTTGGTTCAAGCCTGTGGCATCATCATCAATTATAGTTATGGTTAAGCGGTTGTTTGAACCTATTGATAAAGTTGAAGGAGAAACAGAAGAAATAATAAAGTTTATTCTTTCATTAGCTTCAACTTCATTATCGTTGAATGTTCTGAAAATTATTGATTTACTGGTTTCGCTTGAATTATAGTTTAGCGTAATGGTATCGTTAATTGCCGAGGGAAGAGTAACATAATCATTTACGGTTGAACCAGGCCCTCTTATAACCCTTACTCTAACTTGAGCGCCTCCTGCTACAGGCCTGTCTAAAACCACATTTGCAGCAATACTTCCGGCTGTATTATCTTCTCTAATGAAAAGCGAATCGGTATTAAAGTTTACTGAATTTAGGTTCGAACCATCATTGTCAATAATAGTTAAAGTAAAATTAGAAGGAGAGCCTATATTAAAACCACTTGAAGTCGATAGAATTTGAAATGAAATAGTTTCATTTGATTCTTCTACATTATCATCAGTTACATTGATGTTAAAAGCAATTACTGAATCTCCGATATTAATATTTAATTGCAAACTATCATTTATAAAAGCAGGTGTTGTTGTGTAATCGGCACTTGTAACATTTGATCCGTTGGTTCTGCGAATAACTATACTACCTGTTGTTGTTGCAGATGGGTTTATTGGAATTCTAACCCTTACATTTCCAGCATTTTCAGCTACACTTGCCGAACTGCCGGCAAACGCCACATTAGAAACCGGTAAATTATTTTTAACTTCAAAAACAGTAACTGTTCCGCTTATTTCGTTTGATACCAAAAGTAATGCTTTACCATTTGGACTTTCGTTTGCCGGAATAAATAATGTTATTTCAGGTCCATGATCTCCGGCATAGGTAGTTAGGCTACGTGTATTATTGTAGTCAACAAAAACGGGTTGTTGAGGGTTTGTAACATCGTAAACCAACACACCTCCAACACGTTCAAGACCAATAAAGGCAAATTTACGGTTATTAATTTCGCCAATACAAACAGCCTCAGGTTCAGGTCCTTTAGAGTGACTTCTTCCTTTTATTGCGTTGTCTTCGTGGTTTGCATTAAATATTCTTGCGCTTTTTGGGTGTTGAGATGTAATTAACTCTATATCACCTTTACTTTCGTAAACCATTTGGCGTGTGGTTGCATTAAAAATACTAAATGATCGAGAACCAACTGTATATAACTCATCATAGTCTCCATCTTTATCAGTATCTCCATTTAGGTTTGTAATTCGAAAACGTCCTAAATTATAAGGTAATTTTAACCATGCAGCATGAGGAAATTTTACAGGATCAAGAATTGTGTTATTGTTACCTACTGTAGTTCTTTCGTTTAAACCGCTGTATTCTTTTTCATCACCTTCGTTTGCTGTTATTAAATATGTATCATTACCAACTTTAAAACTTGCAATGGCATCAGGCATGTAAAAGGCTTTTACAGGCCAGTTGCTTAAATGAATTACACCGCTATTATCAGAAGCATCAAAGCCGTTACCCGTTAAATTTAAATCTTTTGTACCCAATGGCCAAATAGCTATAATACTATCGTTTACAAGATCAATTTCAGCTATTGAGTTATTTTCCTGAAGCGTAACCCAGGCTTTTGTATTATTATCGTTTACAGTTATGTATTCCGGTTCTAAATCCTGAGAAAGCGTACTGCTTTGACGTGCTTTTCTTACACCGGCTAATTGTAACAAACTATCAAACTGATTAAAATGTGTAAAAAGTTTTGTTTTTACATTGGCTTGGGTTAAGTTGTTAATTCCACCACTTAAATCAATTATACTTATTGATCCTTCAGGGTCAATGGTATATGCATTATTGGGTTGCCCTTCGTTTGCTGTTAATAGTTTTTTACCATCATGTGTAAATGTTATCATATCAGGTAAAGCGCCAACAGTAACCTGCTTTAAAAATGTACCGTTTGTGTTAAAAAACACAACCGAACCATTTAATTGCTCATTGGCATTTGGCGAGGCTGCCGCAAAAAGACCATCATAACATGCTATACTGGTTAGTCCGCCATAAGGAGTCATATCTATTGAACCTACTCTTACGGCACTATCCGGTTTACTTAAATCAACTATATCAATTCTGTTTTGAATAGCGCTTGTGGTAAATAACCTTTTGCTGCCTTTATCGTAAGCAATTACTTCTGTAGTGCTACCGGTTGGATTTGGATCAAAACTGTTTATATGAATTAACTCTACCGCTTTTGTTGCAACCGGAGCAATATTATCATTATCGCGAATAAATACTGTTAGTAAATTATTTCCGGTTATGGTTGCGCCAACCGCATTTTCTAATGAAAGAACAAAATACTCATCTTGCTCTCTCAGGTTATCATTGTTTATTGGTATATTTATTGTTTGAAGCGAGTTGCTTTGTCCGGTAAAGTTTAAAGTTTGTGTTGAAAAAGTAAAATCACTTGTAGAATCTGCATTGGTCCAAGGAGAAGGCATTAACCTAACCCTTACTGAACTTTGAGATGGGTTGGTTAGGTTCAAACGTACAGATATAATTCCGGTATCTTCTTTTACCGATATAAAAGCGTTATTCCATGATATTACAGTATTATAAGTAAAGTTAAAAGTAAATGGCATAAACATGGTTTTATTTTGACTGTTTTTTATATTGTTTACTGTAAGGCTATAGTTTTGAGCCGAAACAAAAGGCTGAGAAAAATTCAAGAAAACTGTATCAGCCATTGATCCGTTTCTTGTAACAGTTGCACTTTGCAAATTCGAAATTCCGGTATAATTGTTTAAATCAACTGCAGATGTGCTATCTAAATCATCGCTAAAAACCAATTGAATTGTATTGGCATTTAAAACAGAAGCACTTCTCACAGTAGGAGGACCAAAAAACACATACGCAGGCCATTGTTGCGCAGCAGTACCACCACCGGCACCAATCCAGTTTGTGGTATCAAGTATTGCAGCTTTAAGCTGAGCAATTGTACCGGTTTGTGGCCCATTATAATATGCATTAACTTGTGATAATGAAAAAGCACTTACATAATTAGTTAGCCCGGCAGGCAACATAGAAAAACTTCCTCCACATGCAGTTGCACTGCTTACCCAAGCGTTTGAACTTAATGCGGTAATATAACTTGGATTTGTGTTTGAACCTCTGTAAACTATTACCTGATCGCCATTTGAACTTAAACCAAATGTAGCTCCCGAAACGGTTCCCACATTTGCAGTTCCATTATCGGTGCTTATAATAATTGTTGAACCTGAAGGAACACCTTGCGATGGGGCTGTCCAAACAATACCACCCGGACATTGTGCAGGTGTATTGGTGGTATATTTTGCATCAGTTAAATTAATTTGTGTTCCGGGCAAAATATCAACAAAAGTTAAAAGTGCAATTTCGTCAGGCGTAGCAGTTGCATTTGTTCTGTAAGCAACAGGTAAAATATCACCGGGAGCAAATTGCGTTTGCAAAGGCTCAATTGTGAAACTTGACGATACAGTTTGATTTAAAACATTATTAGCTGTATCTTTAATAATGTTAGGCTTCAATGCAATGTAATAAGTTTTATTGAAGCCTAATTGGGCATTGGGCACAATTGTTATTACCCTACCATTTGAAGAAATATTTGCATTAAAAGGAACATCAACACCATTTACACTTCCTACTTTAAAAATTACAATTGTATCAACATTATTTGAGTCTAAAATAGCATTATTTATAAGTCTAACCGGTTCATTAAACGAAATTGTAGGATTAACATTTATTGAAACACCAGTAGCATTATTTGGCGGATTAAACGTAACAACAGGCGGGTTATTATCAACAATTGGATTTCCACCACCACCTGATTGAGTGGGGATGGCATCTACACTAAAATTATCAATTCGGCTGTTTCCGCTTGTACCTGTATTTCCGGGGCCACCAAAAACTATTCTGAATGCAAGGCGAGGGTTGTTGTTTGCTGCTAAGTTATTGATACTGATGTTTGGTGTTGAAGTCCAATTTACTGATGTAACAAAAGTATCAATACTAAGTCCGTTAGTAATCCAAGTTGAACCACTATCAATACTGTATGAAAATCTTAATACGGCCGCGCCATTTGCCGCACTCGATTTTTGCGAAGCAAAACGAATGACAGGATTTGAGTGATTTGTGGTTGGAATATACCATACCAATTGCATGCTATCTGTTGGATTGCGAGGCCTTAAACCAAGGTTTGTACCGGATTGATAACGCAAGTTGGTTGTATCTCCGGGCGAAACATTATCCCAATAAGTTCTTGCATTTCCAACTGTTCCGGCTAGTGCCTGAAATGCTACCTTTACAATTGAAGTATCAAGACGAGAACTATCAGCACGGTAAGGAATTATATTGCTTATTGGAACTGCATTTGTTATGCCGCTATTAAAATTGTTAAAATGCCAGTAATGAAGCAATACAGGAGTTGGTGGTACAAATTGATTTCCTTCAACCGTAAAATTATCAATGCGATTATTACCACCTGTGCCGGTATTTTGGGTTCCAGTAAAACGAATTCTAAAAACCAATTTAGGATTATTATTTGCTGCCGGGTTGTTAATAGATATTTCGGCTGCCGGGTATCGCCATGCAGCCGAGGTATTAATGGTATCTCTTGATAATCCGGTGGTTATCCATGTTAATCCGCTATCAATACTATAATCAAAAGTATTTACGGTAGCACCATTTCCTGCACTTGAACGTTGAATGGCATATTTAATAACAATATTTTGGTATCCGGTAGATGGAATATAAAATAACAAAGCCATACTGTCGCTTGGATTTCTTAGTCTTAAATAGCTACCGGCCGGCTGGCCCAAGCGTGCATTTGTAGTATCGCCTGTAGTTGCTGCATCCCAAAATGTTGTAAAATTGTTTGAAGTACCGGGTAACTTTCTGTAAATAACTTTTACCAGGCTTGTATCTATTACTGAAAAATCAGCACGGTAAGGTACTAAATTATCGGGGTTAGTGGCTGAGCCAACTCCTATAAAATTATTAAAGTGCCAATAATGCATTAAAGTTTGAGCATTACTTGAGTTGCTTAACAAAAGCAAAGAAATGAGTGAGATAAATAAAGATTTTTTCATTTTATTGATATTGATATAACTGCAATAGTGTCAATAAATCATTAACATAACATCAATCAAATATTAAGCAAATGTTAACTTGCATTTGTAATTCTTTAGTTCAAATGAATTACGGCTTAAAAAATCAACCCAATTTTTTTGTGATTAACCATTTAATAACTTTACAATAAAGTACACATAAAACTTGTACTTTTGCGCCCCAATGAATTATATCAGGAATTTTTGTATTATAGCACATATAGATCACGGAAAAAGTACACTGGCTGACCGATTGCTTGAATTTACCAACACCATAAGCCAAAGGCAAATGCAAAATCAGTTGCTCGATAATATGGATTTAGAGCGAGAAAGAGGCATTACCATAAAAAGCCATGCCATACAAATGAATTACACCTACAAAGGGCAACAATATGTATTTAATTTAATTGATACTCCCGGCCACGTTGACTTTAGCTACGAGGTTTCTCGCTCAATTGCCGCATGCGATGGAGCTTTGTTGGTTGTTGATTCTTCACAGGGAATTGAGGCTCAAACCATAAGCAATTTATATTTAGCAATTGACCAAGGGTTAGAAATAATTCCGGTATTAAATAAAATAGATTTACCCCACAGTATGCCCGAAGAAGTAAGCGACCAAATTGTTGATTTGATTGGTTGTAAAAGAGAGGAAATTTTAAGAGCAAGTGGCAAAACCGGAGCCGGAGTTCATGAAATTTTAAATGCCATAGTTGAAAGAATTCCTGCACCAAAAGGTGATGAAAGCAAGCCATTAAAAGCCCTTATTTTCGATTCGGTTTTTAATTCTTTCAGAGGCATTATTGCATACTTTAGGGTATATGATGGTATTATTAGAAAAGGCGATAAAGTAAAATTTATTGCTACAGGTCGCGAGTATATTGCTGATGAAGTTGGCGTATTAAAACTCGACCTAGAACCAAGAAACGAAATAAAAGCAGGTGATGTAGGTTACATTATAAGCGGTATTAAAGAGGCACGCGAAGTAAAAGTTGGCGATACCATTACACACGTTTTAAACCCAAGCGAACCCGTAAAGGGATTTGAAGATGTGAAACCAATGGTTTTTGCTGGTGTATATCCGGTAGATACAGAAGACTTTGAAGAACTAAGAGAAAGCATGTACAAACTGCAACTAAACGATGCCAGTTTAACTTTTGAGCCTGAAACCTCAGCCGCCTTAGGTTTTGGTTTCAGATGCGGTTTTCTTGGTATGTTGCACATGGAAATTATACAAGAACGCCTTGAACGTGAGTTTGGTATGACCGTAATTACAACCGTGCCAAACGTAAGTTATCACTGCTATACTACAAAAGGCGAAATGGTAATTGTAAACAATCCCAGCGATTTACCTGACAGTAATTATATAGAGCATGTTGAAGAACCATTTATTGCTGCACAAATTATAACCAGCAGCGATTATATTGGCGCTATTATGAGTCTTTGCCTTGGCAAACGCGGCATATTAAAAAATCAAACTTACTTAACACCAACCAGGGTTGAAATGAGTTTTGAACTACCACTTGCTGAAGTTGTTTTTGATTTTTTTGATAAACTTAAAACAATATCCCGCGGTTATGCAAGTTTTGATTACCATCCGATAGGTTACCGCGAAAGCGATTTGGTAAAACTTGATATATTGCTAAACAAAGATAAGGTTGATGCTTTATCTGCTATTATTCATCGCGAAAGAGCCTACGACTGGGGTAAAAAAATATGTGAAAAGTTAAAAGAATTAATACCTCGCCATCAGTTCGAAATTCCGGTTCAGGCAAGCATTGGCCAAAAAGTTATTGCACGCGAAACAATTAAAGCCCTTAGAAAAGATGTTACAGCCAAATGTTATGGTGGCGATATTAGCCGTAAGCGTAAACTACTTGAGCGTCAAAAAGAAGGTAAAAAACGAATGAAACAGGTTGGCAGCGTAGAAATACCACAAAGCGCATTTATGGCAGTGCTTAAACTAGATTAATTTTGTAAACATTAAGGTTTAGCATTATATACCATTCAATATAACTGAAATTCTAATGCTAATTGAATGTAATGTGTAAAAAATGTAAATACCAGTTTTGTTAGCAAATATTTAACGTAGGAGTTTATAAAATATACATTTATTTGCACCCTTGCATGAGGCATACACTTGTTTTATTTTGTTTGATAATAACTATTTGTGAAAGTTTTGCTCAAATTCCGTCACAAAGCAGGTTTACCAATGTTGGCAGAATTGGTTTAAGCATAAATAATTTTGGTACCATAGGCAGGCCTACCGTAAGAAGTAATACACAAGGCCCACCAAGTATGGCTTTTCCAAGAGGAAGCGGAATTGAACATTTATTTGAAGCTGGAATTTGGATTGGTGCATTGGTTGACGGGCAAGTTCGTGTAAGCACAAGTTCGGTTGATGCGGCAAGCGGATATGCAACTGGTGCTGCCGGTTTTGAGTTTGTACAGCAATCATCAATTAGAGAGCGTTCTAAATTAACATCAAGCAGCAATTTTTCATCAACAGCAATATCTCACCAAGATTTTGTTTTTACCATGACTGATAGTTTTGTGGTAATACCAGGAACATCAATACCCATAAATGCACATGTAAACCCGCTTGGCGCAGTTGTAAACGTAGAAACTTATGCTTGGAATTTTAGCTTTGCCGATTACTTTGTAATAATAAACTATAAAATAACCAATGCCAGCCGAAATCGTTGGGATAGCGTTTGGCTTGGAATGTTTAACGATTTAATTGTAAGAAATATTAACATTACCCGCGATGCCGGCACTGCTTTTTTTAATAAAGGACGAAACGGTGTTGACCGCAATTGGAAAGCAATTTATGCCTATCAATCAACCGGAGATGATATTGATTACACTCGCTCTTATGGTGCTGTACAATTTTTAGGGATAGACTGGCGAGGTATGTTTTTCAACGAAAATAAACCTGATACTTTTATTAGCAGAGGTTTTCAGACACCTAAAGTTAATTACAATTTCTGGAACTTTAACTCTCCAAACCCGCCATGGTTAACTCCTCAAAACGATTTAGACCGTTACGAAAGATTAAAAACAGATATTGACTCTAATTTATTGTTAGGAATTACCGGCCCAACCAATGGTCCACCCGCCAATTGGATTCAGTTACTCTCTGCAGGACCTTTACCAAGTGTTGAACCCGGAGAAACTTTTAATTACACCGTAGCATATGTATGTGCAAAACAACGCGAACCTGTTACATTTTTACCTAGTAATAGTAATTTTATTATTAGCACCCCTGAGTCGAGAAAAGAATTAACCGATCATTTTAAACGCGTTCGGTCAACCTATGTTGGTGAAGATATAAATGAAGATGGCCGTTATGACCCTAATTTAGATTTAAACAACAATGGCGTTTTAGACCGTTTTATATTACCCGAACCCCCGGAACCACCCAAAACAAGAATTGTCGCTCAGGACAGTAAAATTGAGATATACTGGGATAAAACATCTGAATATAGTATTGACCCAATATCGAGAACCAGAGATTTTGAGGGATACCGAATTTACAGAACAAATATGGGTGACGACCTTGACTTAAATCTGCTTGATAAAAAATTTATGATTGCCCAGTGGGACAGTGCAGGCAACGATATTGGTTTTAATAATGGCTTTGAAGCAGTTACCTTGGCTCAACCAAAAGTTTTTGATGATGATACAACAAAATATTATTACAAATACACTATTGATAATGTTACAAATGGATGGCAATACTTAATTTTAGTAACCGCTTTTGATAAAGGTGATAAAAACCTTGGAGTAGAATCGCTTGAGTCTTCATTTACCGAAAACGAATTCAGGGTGTTTGCAGGAACTAGTGTAAACAATTTTAATGATAAAGAACGAAAGGTTGGAGTTTATCCAAACCCTTATTATACAACAGCAGCATGGAATGGTTCGACCAGCCGAACTCAAAAAATACATTTTTACAATTTACCCGAAAGAGCAGAAATTACTATTTATACTGCAAACGGAGATTTAATAACAAAATTGGTTCATAACAGCGAAACTTATCGCGGGCAAGGAAGCAGATGGTTTGATGTTTATTCAAACCCCGATAAAATTGTAATGAGTGGTGGGGAACATGCATGGGATTTACTTACAGAAACTAAAACGCAAGTTTCGCAAGGAATTTATTTATTTAATGTTAAAGATTTAAAAACAGGCAAAGTACAAAGCGGTAAAATAGCCATATTAAAGTAAAAATTTAAAAATTTGTTTAAATAAAATGCAAATTTTAAACCAATTTCGCAACCAAATTTTAAAACCAATAAAACAATGAAAAAGCTATTACTATCATTAGCCTTATCAACAGGGTTTTACAGCCTAATGGCTCAAAAAAATCCTTATCCTGTTATCCCTATTGATACAACACAATTCGTATCAATAAGTAAATTACAACAAACCCCTCCAAACGATTCACCTGATTATGTGGCTCCTATGAAAAATTTTGTTTACAGAGATACTGTTAGGTTTGAAGGTATTGTATTATTTGATCCGAGATTTTACGGGTTAAGTACGAGTCGAAAAGCTACCTATTTGTCGGCTGATACAGTTGGCCGTCCATGGGGAGGAGTAATGGCTATGTGCGAGCCTGTTGGTTCGGGTGTTGTTGCAGGTCCTGGTCAAACAACATTACAAGCTTTAATTGCTCAATCAAAATTTTACGATAATATGAAACCCGGTATGAAAGTTCGTTATACTGGAGTTATCAGGGCATTCCAAAACGATAATCAAGTTAATGTTCTTGCAGCAAATCCAAGCTGGGATAACTCGATTGAAATTTTAGATTTTGGCCCATTTAAAGTTAGACCTGTTCCAATTCAGGTAAGTGAGGTTCAGCTTGGCAATGCAAACACCGGTTACAATCAGCAAAAAGTTACAGGCGAAAAATGGGAAGGCGTTTATGTGGAATTAAGAAACGTAACTGTTTTAACACGTTCTCCAAATGGCGCTTCGCGCTGGAATTGGGCTGTTGGCGATGACCAAGGTAACGGCTTAGATATAAGAGATTTTTCAGGCTTTTTTAGAAATGATAATTTAACAGACAGTGTTTTACCTGCAAACCGCTTTACGCCTCCTGTTACTGGTACAAGAATTTCTTATGTTAGAGGAGTAATTACAGAATATATTATTGGCGGTCAACCACGTTATGGTATTTCTCCACTTTATCCTGATGATATTGGACCGGTAAGCTACACACCTCCAAGTGTTGTTTCAACAAGCAGAATTCCGGTTATGGCAACTGCATCAGATTCAGTTTTAATTTCAACCAGAATTCAGCAAGGATCTGCAAGGGTAAATCAGGTGCGTTTGTTCTACTCAATGGGAGTAAACAATAATAATTTCGATTCAATTATACTTACAAGAAATACTTTGCCTAATGATACCATGGTTTGGTTTGGTAAAATACGCCCAATGCCTGATGGAACTGTAGTAAGATATAGAATTAGGCCAATAGATATCAATACAGAGTCAACTACTTCTCAAGACGCTGCATATTTGGTTACTGCGAATGGGGTTCGTTCTATAAAAGAATTGCGTTACAGTCCATTTGCCAATTACAGCTCAATTTGGAATGGCGACTCATTATTTGGCATTGATGTCAGGGGTATCGTTACATCAACCAATATGACTCAGGGAACAATTAACATTTTAACTGTACAAAACGGAACCGACAGTTTTAGCGCAGTAGTTGTAAACCGATTTGCAAACGATGGAACTGCAGCATGGAGAGTTGGCGATAGTGTAAGTATTACAAGCGGAAGGGTTATTGAAAGTTTCGGTATAACTACTTTAAACAATATTAGGGGAACAATTATTAGCAGAGGCAATCAGTTACCTGAGCCTAAAAAAGATTTAAGTATTGCCACAATAATAAACCTTAACAGTGCAGTACCTACAAGGCCATTATTAAAACCTTGGGAAGGCTTTATTTTGAACTATGACTCGGTTTATGTTATTAACAAAAATGCTGATGCCCCAAGCGATTTCGGTGAATTTTTGGTTAACACCGACAGAAATGCAACCACCGGATTACGTGTTGATGATATTTCTACCAACTTACCTGATTTATTTAATGGAAATCTAACCGTTGGCCAATTGATGAAACACTTAAAAGGTGTATTTTATTTAAGTTTTAGCAATTGGAAATTGCAACCACGCGACAGCAATGATATTGACTTTAGCGGAGCTCCTGATACAGAAAAACCTGTTTTAACTTTATTAGGTGCAAATCCTCTTGATATTGATCAAAACTCGACTTTTGTTGAGCCTGGCTTTACTGCAACTGATAATAGAGATGGAGATATAACCTCTAGGGTTGTTGTAACAGGCAATGTAAATACTGCAGTTGTAGGCACATATACTTTAACATATAATGTTGCCGATAATGCCGGAAATACAGCCTCTGCAACCAGAACCGTAAGAGTTAATCCGGTTCAAAGCATAAACGAAAATGAATTGGTATTTGCAGAAATAAATGTTTTCCCAAATCCGGCTCAGTCTAATGTTTATGTTAGTGCAAGAAGTTTTAACACATTGCCTTTAAATATTAATATAGTTGATATTGCAGGACGTACCATTTTTGAAAAAACATATTATACCAAAAATGTTGAAGATGCTATAAATATAAGTAATTTAAACAGCGGTATTTATTTTGTTAACTTTACAAACAATAAAGGCTCTAAAGCCATAAAACTTGTTGTAAGCAAATAATTTAATTTTTGTAATAAAAAAGCTGCCCTTTTTAAAGAGGCAGCTTTTTTATTTTATACACATGTAATTTAATTTAAATCACAATTCAGCATCCAGTTTATTCCAAATTTATCTTTAATCATTCCAAATCGTGCACCCCAAAAAGTATCCTGTAATGGCATTGTAATAGTTCCTCCTTGAGCTAATTTATTAAACGTATCTTCGAGTATAAATACTTCCATTATATCAATAGATAAGTGAATATTGCTTTGATTAACAACTTCGTCTTCTGGCTTGTAATCGCTGGCCATTAAGGTATTATCATCAAATTTTAAAATGGCATGCATAATCAATTGTTTGCAGTTTTCGGTACCGGGCATTTCTACATCGCCATATCGTTGCATGGCAGTTATTTCACCGTTAAAAACTTCTTTGTAAAAATTAAATGCTTGCTCGGTTGAGCCATTAAACATAATGTAAGGATTAAGTTTCATAAATGTTTTGTTTACAGGCTGCAACAAAACATTTTAGCATGAACCAAAAAATGATATTCGTCAGGTTTTCTTATTGATTTTTCAAAGTATCAAATGATATGTTTCTATTAAAATAGAGTTAAGTTATTTTTCAGATTTAGTTCTCTTTTAAATTTCGTGCCCCATTTTTTGTTTTTTGGTATCGAGGTAGTTTTTGTTATGGGGATTAGGTTCAACCTTAAGCGGAATATTTTCTACAATTTCAAGCCCGTAGCCAATTAGGCCGGCACGCTTTGTTGGGTTGTTGGTCATTAATTTCATCTTTCTAACGTTCATATCGCGCAATATTTGAGCGCCAACACCATAATCGCGTTCATCCATTTTAAAACCAAGTTGTAAATTTGCATCAACGGTATCAAGCCCCTGCTCTTGCAATTTGTATGCCTTCAGTTTATTTATCAAACCAATTCCTCTGCCTTCCTGATTAATATAGAGTACCAAACCTTTACCTTCCTTTTCAATTAGTTTCATAGCTTCGTGCAGTTGGTCTCCGCAATCGCAACGCATGCTATGAAAAATATCACCGGTTACACAACTAGAATGCACTCGAACCAAAACAGGTTCATCATTGGCCCATGTTCCTTTTTGTAAAACAATGTGCTCAGCGCCACTATCAATTTGCTGATAAGCTGTTAAAATAAAATTACCGTATTTGGTTGGCATGTCAACCGAAATAATTCGTTTAATAAGTGATTCTTTTTTTAGCCTATATTCAATTAAATCTTTAATGGTTACAAGCTTCATATCGAATTTGTGTGCAATTTTTACTAAATCGGGTAAGCGAGCCATGCTACCATCTTCGTTCATAATTTCAACAATACAACCTGCTGGTTCAAAACCGGCTAGCCTTGCAAAATCTATGGCCGCTTCTGTATGCCCTGCCCTACGCAATACGCCTTCGGGGCGAGCTTTAAGAGGAAAAATATGACCAGGCTTGCCAAGTTCTTCGGGTTTGGTTTCAGGGTCAATTAATGCCTGAACGGTTTTTGCCCTATCGTGAGCAGAAATTCCGGTTGTACAACCTTTACCAAGTAAATCAACAGAAATGGTAAATGGCGTGGCATGCAAGGCTGTATTGTCGCGTACCATTAAATCTAAACCAAGTTGGTTGCATCGTTCTTCGGTTAGCGGAACACAAATTAATCCCCGACCTTCTTTGCTCATAAAATTAATTACTTCGGGCGTTACATTTCTGGCTGCCGTTAAAAAATCACCTTCGTTTTCTCTGTCCTCATCATCAACAACTATAATCATTTTGCCATTTTTTATGTCTTCAATGGCCTCTTCTATGCTGTTAAAATTAATAATACTCATGCTATACTTTTATTCAATAAACTGTTATAAAAATTTAATGTTTCAGAAATTATTTTTTTGTTGTCGTACTTTTCAAATGCGGTTTTTCTTGCATTTAAACCAATTGTTTTAATAATTGAAGGATTATTGATGAGATTATTGATGTGTTCAATAAATTCATTTTTGTTGTTTGCTATTAAAATATCATATCCGTTTTTTACCTCTATGCCTTGAGCGCCAAGCGAAGTTGATATAATACACTTTGCCATTGCCATACCTTCAATTATTTTTACTCTCATACCACTGCCGCTGAATAGCGGAACTATCATAATACTTTGATTACTCATAAATTCGTATGCGTTTTCTACTTCTCCAATAATTTTCACCCCATTTTGGTTCAGGTTAAAAAAACTTTCAGGCATATTGCGGCCTGCAACTGTAAAAGTTAATTCGGAATTTTTTGAGGTAATAACAGGCCAAACTTCATTTATAAACCATAAAACGGCTTCCTGGTTTGGCATCCAATCCATAGAACCCAAGTGAAAAAAGCTTGTATGATAACTGCTTTGGTAATGTTGAAAATTATTTATATCAATACCTGCTGTCATTACTTGAACAGGTTTACTAAAACCAAATTGTTTAAATGATTCTTTGTCGTTTTCGGTTATGGCAAGCAAAGCATCAAAACTATTAATCGTATTCAATTCATATTTTTTTAAACGATTGGCCAATAATTTTAAATAATACTTCTTTATAGGATTTCTTTCAATTTGAGCCTGGGTTTGCCAAATTATATGCTCAACATTGTGTGCCCTTAAAACACAAACAGCTTTACTGTATTTTTTAATGGTATTTAGGTAGGGTGCCATAAAAATGCTTTCAAAAACAGCAATATCAAAATGTTGTTGTTTGCAAAGCTTTATCAGCATTTTATCAAATTCAGCACTTTCAAATCTTTGAATGTGATAGCTTTTGTTTGTAAATAAATTTAAAAATGCGTCTTTTACATGTATGCGATTGTCAATATCAATTAAATGAAAATCGGCTAAACTTTTAACATGATTAGGCAACTCATTAAAACTTATATGGTGTTTTGATGTATTAAGAACAGCAGCCGTAACTTTACAACCGGCTAAATAATATCCTTGCAATGAATGATAATTTACCAAAGCGCCACCATCTCTTAAAGGCCAGGGAAACCTGTTAAACAACTGTAAAATTTTAAGGCCCATTATGCCGTAGTTTTTTTAGCAAATAGTTTGGTTAAGCTTTTAAGTGTATTGGCATAAAGTGTTTTATCAAATAATTTTGAATCGTTTGTTGCCTGGTAAGTAAAAAACATACCAAGCGGAATAAACACAAACACACCAAGCCACATGCCTTCCATTGGTCCCCATGCATAGGTTTTAGCCGCATTTTGTCCGCTCAGGCTAACAATATGATAGCAAATAAACAAAATAATACTTACCACCAACGGAATACCAAACCCGCCTTTGCGTATTATTGAACCTAAAGGAGCTCCTATAAAAAACATAACTATACAAGCAACCGATAATATAAACTTTTTATGCCATTCAATCAGGTGATTGGTAATTTGTTTATTTAAATCGTTCATTTCGTTCAAACCATACTCAATAATACTTTTGTTGTTTCGTGCAAGTGTTAGGGCTTCACCGTAAACACTGGTTCTAATATACGGATCAAAGTTTTCTATTAAATCCGGTTTAAAACCTTTCGGTTCAGGTAAAACCAAAGGAATATAACTACCAGAATCGCTCCACGATAAACGACTGAAGTAATAATTTGGCTTTATGGTATTTTTAAGGTAATTGTATTTTTCCTTTGCTACTTTAATTAATGAATCTTTCGCAGTTTCCAGTTCTATTACATTAAGCATTTCATAGTGCTGTTTAAAAAGGCTTTCATCGGTTCTGTTAAATTTAAAACTGTTCATATCAAAAGTTATGCGCTCTTCCGAAAAACCCGTAGATGAATGTGGAAAGCTGACGTAATAACCTCTTGTTCGTTCCATTTCTTCGTATCTAAAGCCATCGTATAAAGTAAAAAACAAATACCTTTTATCGTCACTCATATTCATTGTTCCGCGTTTGGCAGTAATAATGGTGCTGTAACTTTGGTTTTCGCGTTGGTCGTAAATAATTATATCATGCATTTCCTGAGTTACTTTGTCTTTCTTTCCAATTCGCATGGTTATGCCCGGAATATCTTGAGTAAATACACCGGCTTTTATGGCAAGTGCAGGTTTTTTTTGCCTTACATCATAAAGTAAAGCCCCACGTTTTAAATTTGCCTGAGGAATAAGAATATTTGAAACAAAAAAACCGAAAATGGCAATTAAAATCATTATTACAAACATGGGCCTAAACATTTTCCAAATGCTTATTCCGGCTGCTTTTGCAGCAACTAACTCATAACTTTCACCCAGGTTACCAAATGTCATAATACTCGCCAGCAATACACTTAAAGGCAAAGCCTGTGGAATGATACTGGCAGAGAAATAAAACAGCAGTTCAGCAATTACAAGCCATTCAAGACCTTTACCTACCAGCTCATCAACATACAGCCAAATTACCTGCATTAATAAAATGCCCATTACAACTCCAAAAGTTGGTAAAAACGACCTTAGAAAACTTCGGGCTATAAAAAGGTAAAAAATCATTCGATTGTGTTTGGTATAAAAAAGTATAATGTGTGCAAAAATGCAATTTATTAATTATTTTATGGCTATTTGAACCAAAAGGTTCAATAATTTAAAACCAATAGCGTCCTAAACGTTTAAAAAAAGGAAAGGGAAGTTTAATCCTCATAGTTACCTTTGAGGTGCAAAAAAAACAAAACCCTTTCCAGATGGTAAATGTAACATTATTTTCTCAAA
>JBKBLB010000027.1:0-35192 GCA_046296495.1 Bacteroidia bacterium | reverse complement strand
TTCTTCAGGGGACAGCTCGTTCCCAACAAACAGTTAAAGTCTATCATCTCTACTAAAGTTGTGTTACCATTTCAAAGAACTTTATATCTTCGTACCCTGTGGTAACGCAGGACACACAACGGCATATAACAGGCGTTTGGCTCAATGGCGGGTGACGTGGTTAATTGAGCATTCTACCTCGCATCAACTTTTGTGGTGTATTGACAGTTTAGTGCTCCGAAATCCCCCACAGCGGCAAGCGGCCAAACGTTACAAGTAATTTTTATCAAATACATCTTGATATTTAAGACTTAATAAATTATATTTGAACTTAAAATCTAATTGATTATGAAAACTTTAAAGTTAATTTCCTTGCTGTTTCTTGCAATAATATTTAATAGATACGTAGTTGCTCAAATATGCTACATAGACACCTTAGGTCAAGCACAAACCAAAGCAATTAAAATAATTGAACTTAATGACAAAAGCACAATTATTGCTGGTAAGAAAGGAATTGGAGGTCAGGACCAAAATTTTGTCAAAATAGCACAATCTATATTTATAAAAAATATTGATTCTTGTAATCACCTAAATTGGTATATTACAATTGACTCTGTTTTTGACTATGGCGACAATTTTACAATATACACACTGCAATATATAAATGAGTTAATTCTTTTGACTTATGATAAAGCTGGACCACCTGCTTGGAAACGTATCGAATGTAAAATAAACGCCTCTGGCACATTACTTTCAAATGCTACAGTTTTTTCAATCATAGGTGGAAATTTTATTCCTTATGCTATTAAAATTAGCGAAAATAAAAATATATATTATGAGAAGGATTACTATTCTGACACCATTAGAGTAAACCTAGTTGATACAAATAATATCCTTCTAAATTCATACAAAAGTAACTTATTTAGGTTTAGTCCAATACTACAGGAATTTAAGCGCACAGATAGAAATAAATTAGGATTAATTTTAAAATGTGGTTATAAAGACTCAGCCTATAAAATTATTAACCTCGATACAAATTTAAATTTTATTGATACAGTTCAAATTTTCTTTGAAGATTCGTTTCCAAAGGAACTAAAATTCAATCAAAACAATACAGCATTATATGGTATTGGGGATGTTTTTGCAGGAATGGGTAAACGGCAACCTTATATTCTTAAATTGGATTTGAAGGGCAATATTATTAAAAAACTAAATATGCCTCTTGCTGTAGTTAATGAACCAAAAATCATTAAAATCTATGAAAATGGAATGATTTTCAATTATACTAAAACTACATATGTGGCAGATACAAATCTTACCATACTCCTAAAAGATTCAATAGGGCAAAGAGACATTGATGGAGGAAAATCAATGTCTCTTGAAGATGTAATTGTTAGTTCGACAAATCAACTATACCAAGTTGGCTGGCTTTGGGGTAAAGCAGGAACTGGTATTTTTTCTTACAGTAATGAATGGCTTAAAAAAACTCCAATTTATACATACGTTAAATCAATCAATATTGTGGGTAACAATTTCATAAATTCAAGAGGTGGCACATCACAGCTTAGTGTCCTCATTTCACCAACCAATGCAGAAAATAAGGTTGTTGTATGGAGCATAAACGATACCAATATAGCAACAGTAAGTAAAACTGGTTTAGTTACTGCTAAAGCAGATGGAAATGTTATTGTTAGCGCTCAAACCACAGATGGAAGCAATTTAAAAGCTAATAAAAACATTACCATAACCAATCAATCGGTTGGTTTTAGCACTAACGTGATAAATCCAAACCTACTTGTTTATCCAAATCCATTTCAAAAGCAAATCAATTTACAAGTCAAATCAAATAAATCTGAATATGTAAATATTAGTGTTTCAAATTTACTAGGACAGTCATGTTCTGATATGCAAGTGTTATTAATGAATGGAGATAACAATATTCAAATTCCGTTAGACCTAATTAATGGCATTTACTTCTTAAACATTAAAGGCGAGAGCACTTTATATTCTAACAAAATAATATGTACAAAATAATATTGTTTGGGGTAATCACTCTTGGATTGGCTTGTAAGTCAACCCAAGAGAAAAATCATCATGTTTTGAAAATATCTTAAAGGAATTATACCTTGATTCAAATTGGGTTTATAATAGTAAACTAGAGTATTATGAAGACAAATATCCATTTTCACGTATACTTCGTTACACTTTAAAATACGAATGTTTAATTAGCGGTAAAATTGACACATTTAGAATAATTAAACTATTTGGAGTTCCGTCCAATTCTGGATATGGCATAGACAGTTCACTGCATTATACATATTGCACTTACCCACCTATGGGGATTAAACAATGTTGTTACTATTATTATACATTTAGATTTACAAAGTCGAATATTTTATATGAGATTATTCAGGGAGGTTGCACAACAGAAAATTGACATTCTCAATAAACCTATTTTTGTTGGTGTGACAGATAACAACTGGTGCTAACAGCGTGTTGCCTCAATTGGCGGTGACATGCAAAATTCATGCTGAGTGCTCCTATCAAACTTTTGTACAGGTTGACAGTGAAGTGCTCCGAAATCGCCAACTGCGGCAACACGCAAACCGTTATGGGCAAGGCTAAAAAGATAACGTCCAACATAAAAATACTCTAAAAATTCACACTTGACTTTGCCGACTGTCTAAATAGTTGTAACCAAAAATTTAGACAGAAATGAAAAAATCAATTTTAACCGCAACGGCAATGACAGATGGAATATTAAGTGCCACTGCACAAGGACATTACAAAGAATATGGTACAGCCGACAAGCCTGCCATTCTCATCATTCATGGGTTTCCGGGTAACGCCAACGACTGGGAAGCAACAGCAAAAGGCTTGTCTGACCATTACAGAATAATTGTACCCGACCTGCTCGGTTTTGGCAATAATGCACAGAAAGACCTGCTGTTTGAACAAGTATGGCTCAAAAGCCAAGCCGAAAATTTGATTAATATTATACAGCAGACAGGATTAGATAGTTTCAGCATCATTGCCCACGACTTTGGTGTACCCATTGCCCTTACCTTGATGGATAAACTAAACGGCAAAGTGAAAAAATTAGTCATAACAGCAGGTAACACATTAAGTGACCCGCCCTTAAATCCAGTGATGAGAGCCGTCCCGAAACCATTTATCGGGGGTATCGCAAAAGGATTTCTGTTCTCTAAATTTTCTATCAACATGATGCGAACGATGGGGTCAAAAAAAGGTAAAGTCTACCCTGTAAAGAACAGCAAATTGGAACGTCAGGCACTAAAAACAATCTTTGCAACCGCTTTGGAAAATATGAGTGGCTATTTTTTACCCATTGAAAGAATCGCAGAACAGGCAGACGTAAAAACGTTGATTATCTGGGGTGAAAAAGACCCATTTTTCCCTGTTTCCCATGCAAAACGAATACAAATAAAATGAAAAATGCTGAGCTAATCGTTTACAAAGGTGTGGGGCATTACGCTTACATTGAAGAAACAGATAAATTTGTTAATGACATTCTTAAATTCATAGGTTTATGAAATTGGAAAATGAAATACAGGTAGTTGAAACTGCCATCAATGGCGACAGGCAGTCGTTAGAAAAAATCATCAGATTTTTACAAAGCGACATTTACAATCTATCGGTTCGTTTCTTATGGAATACACTGGATGCACAAGATGCTACGCAAGAGATTTTAATTAAAATTATTACGCATTTATCAACTTTTAAAGGTGATAGTAGCTTGAAAACATGGTCGTACAGAGTTGCAACAAATTATCTGATAAACGCTAAAAAGAGTTTCGCAGAAAAAAATACGCTCTCATTAGATGAATTTTCTGTGTACATTAAATCAGGCTTAGACCATAGAGAATATGACCAACCCGACAAAGATTTGTTAGCATTAGAAGTAAAACTTTCCTGCTCAACAGGGTTATTGCTTTGTTTGACAAGAGAACAGAGAATAGCTTATTTGTTAGGAGAAGTTTTTGAAGTGGAAAGTAATCAAGGAGCGTATATCACAGAAACAACCGCAGAAAATTTCCGAAAACGACTTTCACTGGCACGGGAGAAAATACGAAGTTTTATGCAAGGACATTGCGGACTGGTAAACCCTGATAATCCTTGTCGCTGCCATAAAAGAATATTTAATGGATTGGAAAATAAACGCATCAATCCAAAGCAACTCAATTTCGCTGATAAATTTTCTGAAAAAGAAGTTGTCAGTCAGGTAGAAGAACTAATAACGGTTGCAGCGTTGTATAAAACACAACCCCAATATGACACACCTGAAAAAATAATCAATGATATTAAAAACTTAATTGAAAGTGGTAAATTTCCTATACTTGGAGAACTTAACTGATTGAAAAGCCCAGCCCATAACACGGGTATAGTGTCCGTCCGATAGCTATCGGGACGCCCGAACGCAAAGCCCGAAAACGTTACAGACAAGTTTAAACAATAATAAGAATAAATTAAAATAAAATGAATATTTGGAGAATACACTTAAAAGCCGACTCTCAAGCAGGTATTGACCAGCGACAACTTTGCTTAGACAAAGGAATTGTTGGTGTAGGTTGGCAAATAGATTATGAAACCGATCCAGTGACTTGGGAAGAGTATTGGGATACAGCAGAAGAAGAATATGGCGACAGCAGCTGGAAAACTGCACTAAACGCAATTAAAAACCGAATACAAGTTGATGATTTAATTTGGACACGAGATTGGTCTGGAAATTACTTTTTAGGACGAATTTTAAGTGATTGGTATTATGACACAGACGAAGACTGTTCCAAAGCTGACATCGTAAATGTTCGCAAATTTGAGTGGCATAAAATAGGAACAGAAGAAACTGTTCCGGGAAAAGTTGTTAGCAGTTTTAGACCAGCAAGGACAGTTCATATAATTGACGATGATACTGTGTATTATTTCTCACAAATTGCATACAACCAAAAAGTAGGAAAATCATTTTACGAAGTTGACAACTTAGCCGGAGAAGATATTTTTTCACTATTATCAACTGACGATTGCGAAGATGCTTTGGCAATATATTTACAAGTTACGCAAGACTATCACATTATTCCAAGTTCGTGCAAAGACGACACAATGACTTATGAATTTGAACTTAAACATAGACAAACTGGGAAAAGTGCGGTTGTGCAAGTAAAAAGCGGTTGAACACCTTTAAATATTTACGACTACGATAAACTTAATACTGATATTTTTTTATTTGCAACTTCTGGACAATACCACGATACACCTAAACCAAATATCAAAACTATTAACCCAAACGTAATCCGAAAATTCTTATATGAACAAACACACTTACTACCCGACAAAATGAAGGTATGGATAGAACTAACAAGATAATGAAAACTTCCTGTAACATCGGTAACCGATCCACAACTCCATTCAAGCTAAAAAATTCATTCCTTTTTCCTAAAAATCGAACCCATTAGCTGCGTTTTAAGGATTTTATGATGGTATAAATATATTATTAATCCATACCCCATGCATCAAAAACAGCATTAATCAAGCTGTTTTCGGTTTTTTCCATCTTTTTGTCAGCCATTACTACTTTCATGGCAAACTCAATAAGTTTATTTCGTTCTTCAGCAGATGTTATTTTAAAAAGCTGGTTGGCAACTTCATGTATATGTGTTGGCAACTCATCGGTTGGCAGTGCTCTTAAAAAAGCTTGTTCTTTTATAATTTCAATATTATCATCAAAATTTTTCTCTAAAAAATCTAAAATTACACTGCTTTCTACTTTTTGCATTAATCCGTCAGCCATACTCATGCCCATCAATAAATGAAAGCCTGCTTCGGTTTTATTAAGTTTGGTTATAAATTGTGTAGCCATAACTAAATTTAATTTACAAATACATTAAAAATATGGAGTAAAATTAATACTAATTTCAAAACATACAATACTTGTTTGTTTTTGGTTGAACCTAAATAGCTAAGTTTGTCTGCGTAAAAAATATTAAAAATGAAATTTGCCACAAAAGCCATACATGCCGGACAAGAGCCTGACCCAACTACAGGAGCCGTAATGACCCCCATTTACCAAACCAGTACTTACTGGCAAGAAAGCCCGGGAAAACATAAAGGATATGCTTATGCCAGAGGAAAAAACCCAACACGTACTGCTTTAGAAAATTGTATTGCCTCTCTCGAAAATGGAAAGTACGGACTATGTTTTAGCAGCGGTATGGGCGCAACCGATGCCGTTATAAAATTACTCGAACCCGGAAGTGAAGTAATTACCGGCAACGATTTATATGGCGGAACTTACCGAATGTTTACAAAAGTATTTGCCAAATACGGCATCAAATTTCATTTTATTGATTTAGATGATGCCAACAATATTCAAAAATTCATCAACCACAAAACAAAACTAATTTGGATTGAAACACCTACCAATCCAACTATGAAAATTGTAGATATTGAAGCCTGCTCTAAAATCGCAAAAAAACACGGTATTACACTTGCAGTTGATAATACATTTGCAAGTCCTTACTTACAAAACCCACTCGATTTAGGAGCCGACATTGTTATGCATAGCGTAACAAAATATTTAGGCGGCCACAGCGATGTGGTAATGGGTGCTTTAATTACTAACAGCGATTCCTTACATGAACAATTGGCCTTTATTAACAACAGTTGCGGAGCTACTCCCGGCCCTCAAGATTGTTTTTTGGTTTTACGCGGCATAAAAACACTGCACTTACGCATGAAAGCGCATTGCGAAAACGGTCGTGTTATAGCCGAATTTTTAGCCCAACATCCTAAAATTGAAAAAGTGTATTGGCCCGGCTTTCAAAATCATCCAAATCACCAAATAGCAAAAAAACAAATGCGCGATTTTGGTGGCATGATTTCTATAGTTCTAAAAAATGCCGATTTGGAAGAAACCTTTAAAATTGCTTCATCATTTAAAGTATTTACCCTTGCCGAAAGTCTTGGAGGTGTAGAAAGTTTAATAAATCACCCGGCAACCATGACGCATGCCAGCATACCAAAAACCGAAAGAGAAAATGCAGGTGTTGTAGATAATTTGCTTAGGCTAAGTGTTGGCGTTGAAGACATTGACGACTTAGTTGAAGACCTGAAAATTGTTTTGGGTTGAACCCATAAAGATTGAAAAAATAAATTTAACCTTTACTTAACTTTTTGCAAACCGATTTGGCATAACACACATTTATTTAGAAAAATTCTAAATTGCAACCCGTTTTGGTATGACCCTAGACAAACTTGAACCCGGCAAACCCGCACAAATAAAACATGTAAACGGCTACGAACTGGCACTAAAACTGTTTGAAATGGGCGTATTACCCGGAGAGCGGGTAGAAATTGAAAATATTGCACCTTTTGGAGACCCGATTGCCATTTTGGTTGGCGAATACAAACTTTGCTTAAGGTTAAGCGATGCAAGCAAAATAGAGGTAACAGAGCAGTAGTGGAAAAAACAATTACAGTAGCGCTGGTAGGAAACCCCAATTGTGGCAAAACAAGTTTGTTTAATGCACTAACTGGCTTAAACCACAAGGTTAGCAACTTTCCCGGAACCACCGTAGAGAAAAAAACAGGCACGGTAAAATTAGGACCTGGTATAAAGGCCCAAATTATAGATTTACCTGGCACTTACAGCCTTTATCCAAAATCGGCCGATGAACTGGTAACATACGAAATTTTAAGAAACAAATCCGAAACCAATTTTCCTGACATGGTTATTTTCATAGCCGATGCATCAAACCTAAAGCGCAATCTGTTGCTTTTTACACAAGTAGCCGATCTTGGTGTGCCTGTAATTCTGGCGCTTAATATGATGGATGTGGCTGCAAAACGCGGTATAAACTATAATATTAAAAAATTATCGGAAAAACTGGGCGGCATACCCGTAGTGCCAATTAATGCTCGAAAAAAAGAAGGTATTTTCGAAATAAAAAAAGAACTACTAAAAGATGAACGAAAAACAGTTTCGTTTTTTAATTTACAAATGCTTGAACCTAACTTTATAAACGAAGTTAGCAGAATTACAGACAAACGAAACAACTATGCCGCCATACAATATGCCATAAATGCAGCAGGCTTTTTTACCGAAAAATCAGAAAAATTAAGGCAAATTTTCGAAAAATATGCTTTTGATGACAGGGCATTTCAGGAAAAAGAAATTTTTGAACGCTACCATATAATTGATGATGCAGTAAAAGCAGCAAGAATTCATCAGCCGCAAACACTTAAAAACTCTTTAACTAAAAAAATTGATAAAGTTCTTACACACAGAATATGGGGAATTGCCATTTTTCTTGGCTTAATGTTTCTCATTTTTCAGGCCATTTTTAGTTGGAGCAGCTACCCCATGCAATTGGTAGAGCACTTGTTTGATAATCTTGCTATTTTGGTAAGAAACACCGTTCCTCCCGGTGTTTTAAGCGATTTGCTGGTTGAAGGCATTTTAGCCGGACTAAGCGGGGTAATGGTGTTTTTACCGCAAATTATTGTACTGTTTTTATTTATTGCCATACTCGAAGATATTGGCTACATGGCGCGGGTAGGTTTTATTATGGATAGGCTCATGCGCCCATTTGGCATGAACGGCAAAAGTATAGTTCCGCTTATTAGCGGTATGGCTTGTGCCGTGCCTAGTATTATGGCAAGCCGTGGTATCGAAAACAAACGCGAAAGGCTTATAACTATCTTGGTAATTCCGCTTATGAGTTGTAGCGCACGTTTGCCGGTTTATACTTTGCTTATATCTATGTTTATCCCCGATTCTGCAACATGGGGACCGTTTAATTTACACGGGCTGGTACTTATGTTTATGTATCTTATTGGGTTTGTTGCAGCTTTGTTTAGTGCATTTTTGTTTAAACAATTTATAAAAACAAAAGAAATTAACTATTTTATTATGGAATTACCCGGTTATAAAATGCCGGTTGCATCAAACATACTTATTACACTATACGAAAAAGCAGGTGCATTTGTAACCGAAGCCGGAAAAATAATTATTGCAGTTAGCGTTGTTTTGTGGGTTGCAGCATCAACGGGACCTAGCAAATCTATGCAAAAAGTTCAAGAACAATACGAAGCAAAATTGGCTCAAACTCAATTAATGCCCGATGCAGAACTTTTTTTGCCTTTAATTGAAAACGAATACAGCGCAAAAAAATTAGAGGCCAGCTATGCCGGAGAGTTTGGTAAATTTATTGAACCCATCATTCGCCCGCTTGGTTTTGATTGGAAAATAGGTATTGCCCTGCTTACATCGCTTGCCGCCCGCGAAGTTTTTGTTGGAACCATGAGTACCATTTACAGTGTAAGCGGTGGAGATGACGATTTAGATGCTATAAAAACCAAAATGCAAAACGAAGTAAACCCTAAAACCGGCAAACCCACTTTTTCACTTGCAACTGTTTTTAGCTTACTTATTTTTTATGCTTTTGCTCTCCAGTGTATGAGCACAGTTGCGGTGGTTAAAAAAGAAACTGCATCTGTAAAATGGACTGTCATTCAATTTATTTACCTGACATTGTTGGCTTATGGCAGCAGCCTTGCTACCTACATGATTTTCAGCTAATTGAATTAGTTGTTAAAAAATTTTGTAATAAATATTTAAAATAACAGTTGTTTTTTTGGCAGATTGAAATATATTTCACGAAATTTGCAAACTTTTATTAAAACATTCTATTTAATTATACATGAGACAACTTAAAATAAGTAAACAGTTTACCAACCGCGAAAGCAAATCACTTGATAAATACCTGAACGAAATTAGCAAAGTGCCTATGATTGACGCTCAGGAAGAAGTGGAACTTGCCCGCAGGATACGTGAAGGAGATCAGGTAGCGTTGGAACGTTTGGTGAATGCCAATTTACGTTTTGTTGTTTCTGTGAGTAAACAATACCAAAACCAGGGTCTTACCCTAGGAGACCTGATTAATGAAGGAAATCTTGGACTTATTAAAGCTGCCAAGCGTTTTGATGAAACACGCGGTTTTAAATTTATCTCGTATGCAGTTTGGTGGATTCGTCAATCTATTCTTCAGGCATTGGCCGACCAAAGCCGTATTGTACGTTTGCCATTAAACAAAGTTGGTTCTATTGGCCGTATTGGCAATACAGCTTCAAAACTTGAACAAGAACTTGAGCGTGAACCTACCGTTGAAGAAATTGCAGAGGCTATGGATTTACCTTTGCAGGAAGTTGAAAACGCTTTGCGTTCAACCGGAAGACACTTAAGCATTGACGCCCCACTTACCGAAGGCGAAGATAATACGCTATTAGGTATTTTGGACAGTAATGACGAACCTAGACCTGATGTGCAACTGATAAACGAAAGTTTACAAAAAGAAATAAATCGTGTAATAAGTACACTTAGTGATAAAGAACGCGATGTATTGAAATACTACTACGGTCTTGATGGTGGTCCGGCCCACACTTTGGAAGATATTAGCGAAAAAATTGGTTTAACCAGAGAGCGAGTTCGCCAAATTAAAGAAAAGGCGCTTCGCAGGTTGCGCAAAAGCAGCAAAAGCAAAATATTAAAAGCTTACTTAGGTTAAATTTTATTCTGTAGAAAAAAACTGTCAGATTTTATTAATCTGACAGTTTTTTTATGCCTGTAGATGAAATCGAATTAAATGTGATTTCCAGTCGCGAATGCCCGTTTTTACCTGAGCACCCAACATATTTAAAATACTGTATATACCAAAATAGGTACGGTTTATATATAAGGCATGTTGGCTGCCCCTGCCCTCTTTGCTCTTTTTAAGCTCTTCCATTTTGCTAACTTCTTCTCCCATGGCATAAATGGCATCAATGTATTGGTTATTTCCAAAATCAAAAACATCGTATTTAAAAGGTTCACGCAACAGGTTAGTCATTTTTATAAAAGCATCTGTTATTTTTTCCTGAACTGAAGGAGAATCGTTGCTATTGATGATTTGCTGCTGCAACATGATGCGTTTTATGCTGCTCATATCTTGCATTATTTCTGGTACCAACAAAGCAAAGTAGTGATTGTAAAAATCTTGCGGAATTTCTTTTACGCAACCAAAATCAATAACACCAAGTTTACCTTCTTCATACATTAAAAAATTTCCCGGGTGAGGGTCGGCATGAACCTTTTTTTGCTGATGAACCTGAAAATCGTAAAAATCCCACATGGCTTGGCCAATGGCATTTCGCACTTCTTGCGAGGGATTGGTTTTTAAAAAATCATCAAGGTGTAAACCTTCAAGCCAATCCATTACCAACACTTTTTTACTTGTAAGCTCGGGATAATAATTAGTAAAAACCAAGTTGGGTATATGGCTGCAAAGCTTACTTATTTCAATGCTTCGGCTCAACTCTAGTTCGTAATCGGTTTCTTCAAGCAGTTTGCTTTCTACTTCTACAATGTATTTTTCAAACTCTTTTTCACTAATCTCAAGCAGTCTAAATGCAATAGGTTTTACAATTTTTAAATCGCTTTTTATACTTTCGGCAACACCCGGGTACTGAATTTTTACTGCTAATTTTTTTCCGTTAAGTTTTGCCTGATGAACTTGTCCAATACTTGCGGCATGACTGCTTTTCATATTAAACTCATCGAATATTTGCTGAGGAGTTTTGCCAAATTGTTTTATAAATGTTTGAATAATTAGCGGTCCGCTAAGCGGTGGAGCACTATATTGTGCCAAAGCAAATTTGTTTACATACTGGCGTGGCAATACATTTTTTTCCATGCTAAGCATTTGAGCCACTTTTAATGCACTGCCTTTTAGTTCGCTTAGCGTGTTGTAAACATCGGTTGCATTATCTTCGTGCAATTCGTCTTTACTAAGGTTTGGGTCAACAAAAACTTTTTTGGTATAGTGTTTTAGGTAGTTTCCGCCAATTTGGGCGCCAGTTTTTACAAAGCGCATGGCTCGCTCAACTTTTGTGGTAGGTATGCTGGTTTGTTCCATGAATTATTTGTTTTGAAACAAAAATTTTCCAAACTCCAAAGCGCTGTCTAAGGCACTTTTTCCCATAAGCTCGAAAGCAAGGTTTACAGATTTTTCGATACTTTCATCAGTTTTTTCAAATCCTTTACTTTCGTCTTTTAGCCAAAAGTTGGTAACAAATAAAAAATTAGCCCAAAGGCCATCGGCATATTTATCGCTAAGGTATTTGCGGTCAACTATTTCTTTGTTATCAATGGCTGAACCTAAAATGGGCTTAATGGTATCGTTAAACTTTTCGTGTAATGCTTTTAGATAATTGGGGTATAATTTTGGTGGAAATTGTTTTGCATCGCGATTATACAAATACACAACAAAGCTTCTGTGATTGCGCAAATGCTCTATCCATGTAAAAAACAGGGCAAGCACTTTTTCGTGGGCACTGTAATTTTGGTAAACTTCGTTTGCCGATGCTGTTTCGGCTGTCTTGGTCCACCAACCGGCAAAAATATCCGATTCGAGCGCATGCAGCGAAGCATAGTGGTTGTAAAATTCACTTTCGGTAATGCCGGCCTCTTTGGCAAATAGAAATACACTCTCAGGTGATTTTTGATTTGTTAAAGTATGCTGAATGTAAAGCTCAATAAGATGTTGGTTCATGTTTAAATTAACATAAACCAAAAGCATTTGTTTTGTAATAAGTTGATGGGGTTAATCAAACAAAGTAAAATAAACTTTATCCCAACCTTGCCAACCTTCTGTTTCATCAAAACTACTGTTATGCCAAATGGTAACAAAGAGTCCATTTACTTTTTTTGCTTCGTTTTTTAACTGCATTACAATTTCTATTGCTTCATCGGGTTTTAGGTTTAAGCCGTTTTTTAAACTTACATCCATTAAAGCAACCGGTGTTATTTGCAAATTGGTTTCAATGTTTAATTTTAGGTTATAAAATTTAAAAGGCATACAAGTACTTGCCCTAAAACCTACGGTATTTGCATAGCCAAAACTCCAATCGTTGAAAATATTATTGTCAATCAGCATTTCATAAGATTTGGGCAGACTAATTTTTAAAAAATGCCAACGAACCATGTTTGGTTCAAACCCGAAAAGGCTATTAAAATGGCTTTTTTCGGCTTTTAATTCTTTGCTGTTGGCGCTTGAATGATATGAAGGATGCAATCCATGCTTGACATGTTGAGGAAGTTTGTTTATTATTTCTTTATATGCCATATTATTAATTGGATGATTGTTATCGAACGAATGCCTGTTGTTGCTTAAAAGCCAAAAGAAAACGGTTTCGTTATTGGTTTTGGTTAATTTATCGTATGTATTGTAAGGATCGGGAATTGAATTATTTTTAAATTTTTTTAGTTGAACCCATGCATTGCTACGCTTGTTTAAAAGATGCCCAAGTTGTTTTTTTAAAAGTGATATACCAGAGTGATACTTGTATTTAAAAGCCATATCAATATCTACCGTGTTTATATGCTTGTATTGAGGTTGGCTGAATTTTAATAGCGGATACATTTTTTGTAAAACATTTTTTGCCTGCAAAAGCCAAACATCAATTAAAGGAATTTGCAGAAAATTGCTTTTAAATGCCAAACTTTCGGAATGATTATACCTTCCGTGTCCATCGGGTTTATTGGGCAAATATTCTTCGTAGCGGCTTAATAAATAAAAAGATGCAGCTAAAATGTCAAAATGTAACCAATGTGTTTCTTTACGGGCATCAGGTATTTCATCGAAAATTTTGTTAAAAAATGTAGTATGCCAAGCCTTGTGCTGTTGTGTTTCGATGTTTTGTTTAATAATATTTTCCTGAAACAATAAGGTTGTTGAGGGAATATTAATACAGCCTTCAATTATGTGATTTCCGTAGTATATTCTGGCTGAGTTGGTTTTTAAAAAATAATCTTCGTTGGTTGTTATTTTGTAACTTAAACCTAGCCTGTATACCAATAACTCGTTAAGAATATAAGTAAGCCTGTTACTTTCTGATGCCGCAAGAACTAAAATTTGTTGCATGATGATAAGCGAATTTATTTATTTTTATAATTTGCGGATTAAATAACTTTTAAAGTACTCAAACACAAAGAAATGCTAAATAATGCTTAAATTAAAAGGTAAATTTATTCAAACGCTCTTCAATTTATTTGGCAAAACCATATATGCACACAAAGCCAATGGCATTTTAAAACTCGAAATTTTTAATAAAACAAACGATACAGATTGCTACCATACCATTATTCAGCTTTTAAAATTTTATAAACCTAAAGTTGTATTTGATATTGGTGCAAACGAAGGAAACTGGACTGAGAATCTAATAAAATTAAGCAACTCGGTTACTGATATTTTTTTATTTGAACCACAGTTAAAATTAAATGAAATTATTTCTCAAAAATTAAAAGCATATAGTGTTAATTCAAAAGTATTTAATATTGGTTTAAGTAATAAAAAAAGCAAAAATACCATTAAAGGTGGCGGGCCAAGCGCTAGTATTTTAGAGGTTAAAACCAATTATGCTTTTTCAAAAGAACTAACCGATGAATTTGAAGAAATTGAAATATATTCACTTGATGAATTTTTTGATGAAAACAAATTAATACAACCCGATTTAATTAAAATTGATGTTCAAGGTTTAGAGTATGAGATTTTGGAAGGCGCAAACATTACATTAAACCAATGCAAATTTTTAATTGTTGAATTATCGTTTGATGAATTTTATAAAAACCAACAACCACTATGGAAAATTTTTAAGTTGCTTGATGAAAAAGGCTTTATACTGGCCGATACCGGCTTTGAATGGAGAAAAAACTACGATTTTAAAAATCGCCTTTTGCAAATTGATGGCATTTTTTATAACAAAAATTTAGTGCAGCTTGATTGATGTATATTGTTATTTCCGATATTTTCTCTAAAGGTCATCATCTTACATTTATGCAGCAATATGCATTGGTATTGCTGAACCAAAATAAAAAACTGATGATACTTTATCCTGAACCCGAAAAAATTACCCAATACCTTAAAGAAAACAGTAATAATTACCAAAACAATGTAATAGCAGAAACAATACAAGAAAGCTCTTTTAAACTAAATATTCATCCACTATTTTATCACTATATTCTAACGCTTAAACGATGGTTTAACCTTAATAAAACCATAAAGCAAGGTCAAAAAAAACACCAAATAAAAGTAAAGTATGTTTTTATTGCATGGCTCGACTCTTACTTGTTTAAATACATTCCAAACATTTTAATTTCATTACTATTTAGGTACAAATGGAGCGGACTATACTTTCATCCAAATCATATACGAATTAACAAATACAATGAAAAAAGTAAAGCTAACTGCTTTACCATTGATAACATATTAAAAAACAAAAACTGCTTTGCCGTTGCAGTGTTAGATTATTTTATTGCCCAAAAACTTCAATACCGTATTAATAAAACCATTTTAAACTTTACCGATATTACCAATATTTCTTTTGAGCCAAACTACAATAATGAAATTACTGATGCCATAAAAAAATACAGCCAAAACCGAACAGTTGTTGGCTTTATAGGCTTTGAGAAAAGAAAAAACATAATTAATCTTATTAAGCTTATTGAAAAATATGGCGCAAACGACTTTTTATTTGTAATAGTAGGTGATATAAAAACAGATTCCTTTGAAGAAGATGAAAAAATTTTACTAAAAAACTTTTTAAAAAAACCATCTGATAATTTCCTTATATTTAACAAATACTTAAGTGATGGTTTTGAGTATAATGCTGTTTTTAACTTGTTTGATATTGCTTGGGCTTGTTATGTAAATTTTTATACAGCAAGCAATATTTTAGTTAAGGCAAGTTTCTTTAAAAAACCTGTTATCGGTTCAACCAACAACTATATACACGATGCAATAAAAAAGTATTACTTAGGCATTGCAGCAAATCCAAATAATATTGACGAAATTTATATGGCATTACAAAATATAAAAATTAAAAATTTTACTGAACCAAAGTTTACAGAGTTTTATAACCTGCATAGCATTGAAACTTTAAATAAAGCTTTTTACAACCTTGATGAATCTTTTGATAAATATGAAAGAAATTAATAACAATATTTCATATAACAATTGCCCTGCCTGTGGCAGCCAAAATATTGTTTCAAAAGGTAATCTTTATTATAACGAACCTTTGGTTTACGGAACCATACAAATAAAATTATTAAAAAATCCATACTTGGTTTATTGTAATAATTGCAAAAGCTATTTTACAGGTAATGCCATTCCCGAAAACGATAGCATAGAACTTTACACCAACAGCAACAGCAGCGAAAGGTGGCAAGCCGTTGATTTTACAAAAGACAAACCTTTAAACATTTTAAAAACATTAAATAAATATTTTAAACATGCAGGCAATTTGCTTGATATTGGTTGTAATTACGGTTTACTTTTAGATTATGCTAAACAACTTGGAAATAATACATACGGCATTGAATACTCATCTAAAAGCATCGAAATTATTCTAAATAAAGGACACAAGCATATTGAAAAAATTATTGATTATAATGAATATTTTGATGTTATAACGGCTTTTGATTTGGTAGAACATCTTTATGATGTAAATAAGTTTTTTAACGAATGCCATGCCGCTTTAAAAACAAATGGTGTATTGGTAATATTTACCGGAAACCCTCAAAGCCTTGGTGCTAAGCTGGCAAAAAACAACTGGTGGTATTTTAATTTTGCCGAACATATTAACTTTTTAAGCGAAAATTATTACAAAAAATATTTAAAACTTTTTACAGTAGAAACATATCAGCAAGTTTACAACAGCAACTATTTTAAAAATATGAATTATAATATAGTTAGTTTGTTGCAGCTAAAAAAACTGCTTTTTAAACCATCATCACAAAAACCTTACAACGGTTTACCATCACTTCTCCCCGATCATCATTTGATAATTCTGAGAAAATCATAGAAAGAAATAATTAGTTTTATTAATTATCTGCAACTTTCAATTAATACTTATTTTTGAACCGAAAACAATTAAAATTGATAAAATACATAACTCACAACGAAATTGATTTTGCAAGATGGGATGTTTGCATTGAACAAAGTATCTTACCTTTAGTATATGCAAAAAGTTGGTATTTAAACACCATTTGCCCGGGTTGGGATGCTTTGGTGCTTAACGATTACGATGCAGTAATGCCTTTAACAAAAGGAAAAAAATATTTTATCAATTATTTATATCAACCTTTTTTCACCCAACAACTTGGCATATTTAGCAAGCAAGAACTTAGTGCCGAAGAGCAATTTGAATTTATAAAATCTATTCCGCAAAAATTTAAATTTATTGATATAAATCTAAATCAAAGTTGCAAGTTGCTTGCGGAAAATTACCATTTATCAAAGCGTAAAAATTACGAATTACAGCTAAATAAAAGTTACGATAAACTAATAAAAAACTACTCGGGTCAAACCAAAAGAAACTTAAAAAAAGCAGCCTCTCAAAGCCTTTCAGTTATAAATAATTCTTACACCGAAACAGTAAACTTTTATAAAAAACACAAAGGCACTCTAACAAAAGGAGTAAAACCATGGCATTATCAAATGCTGTTAAAATTACTTGAAACAGCAGATGTAAGTAAACATATAATAAGTTTAGGTGCTGTAAATAATAAAGAAGAATTACTTGCTTCTGCTGTATTTATCAGCTATCATGGTCGTTTAATATTTGTATTAGGAACTGCCAATAACAAAGGCCGCGATTGCGGTGCAATGTATGCCATTTTCGATTATTTAATTCACCAGCATGCTGCTACAGGCCTCATTCTGGATTTTGAAGGCAGTGAAATTCCCGGAATAGCAAGATTTTTTAAAAACTTCGGTGCCGAAAAAACATATTATTACAAACTTAAAATAAATCGCCTTCCATTAATTTTTAAACTTTTTAAAAGATAAAAAATGATTGTTGCTGCTATAGATATTGGCTCAAATGCTGTACGCTTACAAATAGCACGTTTAAATTTTAACAACACCGAAGAACACATAAAAAAAATAGAATTTGTTCGTGTACCACTTAGGCTTGGCGATGACGCTTTTAAACAAAAGAAAATAAGCAAAGAAAAAAAACACCTATTTTATAATACCATGCGTGCATACAAACTTTTAATGGATGCATTTGGTGTTGAACACTATATAGCTTGTGCCACAAGTGCCATGCGCGAAGCTGAAAACGGAAAAAAAATTACACAAAAAATTGAAGAAGAAATCGGATTAAAAATAAATATCATTAACGGAAAAAAAGAAAGTGCCATAATTTTAAAATCAATAGAACATTACTTTCAAACAAAAAATAACTACCTAACCATAGATGTTGGCGGAGGCAGTACAGAAATGACATTGGTTTGCGATGGTAATATACTATCATCAGTATCATTTAATATTGGTACTGTTCGCCTACGCGATGGAGAAGTAACCGAACAAACTTGGCAAACCATTGAAGAATGGGTTGTTAAACAAACCACAGGCATTAAAAATCTTGAAGCTGTTGTTACAAGCGGAACAATAAGCAAAATATCAAATATAATAAATAAAGGTGGTTACGAAGGTTATTTTACACGCGATGAATTAAAAACTTTTCACCGCAAGGTGCTTAAAATGGCAATACCCGAAAGAATAGATAAACTAAAATTAAATCCCGACAGGGCTGATATAATTGATGTAAGTGCCGATATTTATTTACGTATTTTAAACTGGGCCAACATCAGTAAGGTTTATTCTCCGGCAAATGCAGGATTAAAAGACGGTATTTTACACTTGCTATACGAAAAATTTAAGCCATCACCTCAAAATGCTTCGCCCATTGTAAAATAAAAACCCGAGTTGCCGTTACTGCCAATACCATAATCAATTCTTACATTAAAATGTTCTTTACGTAAAGCCACTCCTCTAATACCAATGCCAGCATTGGGCATTATACTACCAAGCAAATCTTTAGTGTTTGAACCTACATTGCCTGCTCCGGCAAAAACAGCAAATCCTAAAAGCCCCCATATTGATTGCCTTAATTCGGCCTGAAATGCATACATCAAATTATCACGATAACGACCACGGTAATAACCACGCATAAACATATCGCTGCCAATAGTTGCAAGTTGTCTAAAAGGTGCCTGGCCAAAGTTTAATCTGCTGTAATATTGAAAGGTAATAACATTATATTTTTTTAATTGATAATATTTTCTCAAATCAATAAGCAAGGCATTATAATTAAAATCACTGCCCATTGATTTATTAAACAAAGCATTGCTTATTTCGGCATAAGTTCCGGTTAAAGGAAAAAATATTTTGTCGCGCGAGTCGTAAGCTACCACAAAACCTAAACCTGCAACAGTGCTGCCTTTTCCACCTGCAATGTTGCCACTGTTAAGTAATCCGTTTTTATTTTCGTAATCAATATCACTCATTCTTTCGGCTTGAGCCTGCAAGCCTATATAGGTATTTTTTAAAAACTGTTTAGTTAGTCTTAAATCAAATTGGTTCAACTTAAAAAAATACAACTCACGCTCGGTATTGGATGATTTATTTCCAATGCCATAAAAAAATTCATTAAAATAAGTGTAGTTGTAAGATAGTCTTAGATTGTATAAGTTGTTTTTTGAAAAATAATTTATATCGGGCTTTATGGCATATTGCTTGTATTGAGATAAAGAAACATTAACTCTTGCTAAGCTTGTTCGGGTAATTTTATCTTTACCTGCGTTGTAAAAAAAAGCATTCGATAAACCTATTTGAATGCCCGTTTCAGGATAAATACCCCAAATAGGTATGGCAACAAAGTACTTTGTTTTAGGATGAGCCGAATCGCCCTCAATAAAATTATATACTTTATCTATAAGCTTTTCAAGCTTTGATTGTTGAGCATTTGTTGTTATTGGTAATGCTATTTTAAAAAATAATACCAATAATAAGCATCTTAAACATTTATGGTAAAGTGTGTACAGCAAACAACTATATTTTTGTTTGAACCTAATGGCTCAATGAAAACAACTATGGTAATAACCTTCCGTACATACGCGGAAATGGTATGCTTTCTCTAACATGAGGAAGTTTACAAATCCATGTAACCAGTCGCTCCAAACCCAGCCCAAAACCTGCATGTGGTACAGTACCATATCTTCTCAAATCAAGGTACCATTCAAAAGCCTCCATGGGCAAATTATGTTCTTTTATTTTTTCAATTAATTGGTTTACATCGGTTTCACGCTCGCCACCACCTACTATTTCGCCATAACCTTCGGGGGCTAAAGTATCTACTCCTCGGGCAAAGTTTTTATTATTCGAATCTCGTTTTAAGTAAAAAGCTTTTACTTCGTGTGGCCAATTATAAACCATAATAGGCACATCAAACAATCGGGTTAATACTGTTTCATCACTTCCACCAAAATCATTACCATATTCAAAAGTTTTTGCGCTGTTAATCCATTGCGGAATGTTACGTTCCTGCTCTTCAAAATCAGCCAATTCTTGTTTTAGTTTATCAATTTTTGCCTGATTAAAACCTATTTCGCCTTTTTTCATTCCGGGCGTAGCAATTTTTGCTTCTCTTTCTGCTATTTCATTTTTAATTTCTTCAATTTTACTTTTTACCTTTATCAATTCATTTTCAAGAGAAGTAATTGCATTCACACCATTTACATCTTTTTTGCCGGTTATTATTTCTACTGCTTCATCATAAGTTAATCGTGGAAAGGGTTTGATGATATTTTGCAAAATGGTTGTATCGCGGCCAATGTTATTTAATTCTGTTTTGCAGTTTTCTAGAACATCTGAAACAACATGCCTTAAAAATTTCTCAATAAGGTCCATGTTATCAAAAATGTCAAAGAAAACCATTTCAGGTTCAATCATCCAAAACTCGCTTAAATGCCTGCGGGTTTTACTTTTTTCGGCTCTAAAAGTAGGCCCAAAAGTATATATTTTACCTAATGCAAATGCCATTGCTTCGCCATACAATTGACCGCTTTGACTTAAATAAGCGGCATCTCCGTAAAAATCAGTTTCAAACAAAGTACTTGTACCTTCGCAGGCATTACCTGTAAAAATCGGAGCATCCATTTGTACAAAACCCTCGTTTTGAAAGAAATTATGTATGGCATAAATAATGCGGTTTCTTATACGCATTATGCTCCATTGTCTTTGGCTGCGAAGCCACAAATGGCGTTTATCTGCCAAAAAATCAATACCATGTTCTTTTTTAGCAATCGGATAATCAAAACTTTCTCCAATTATATCAATTTCGGTAACCTGAACTTCAAAACCACCTATTTGCTTTTCATCTTTTATTACGTTGCCTTTAAGGGTAATTGATGATTCAAGACCTAGTTTTTTTATTTCAATAAATTTTTCTGAACCAACTACATCTTCGGATACTACGCATTGACACCAACCTGTTCCATCGCGCAAAACAATAAATATCAGTCCTTTGCTATCGCGCTTATTGCTTATCCAACCCATCAGTTCAACCTGCCGGCCTTCAAAATCTTTTAAATTATTTATTAAATATTTCTGCACTGTTTATCAATTTTAAGTTTGCGAAAATAGAAACAAATGAGCTAAAAATTATCCTTTTTTAACAGCGTTTATTGCATCAAAAAGCCATTCATCAATAGGCTTTTTTGCCAAAATTGTTTTTATACCTAATTTTTCTGCTCCTTTTATATTTGTTGGGCTGTCATCAATAAATAATGTATTGTGTGCTGTTAAATCATTTTCTGATAATACTAAATTAAAGCAATCGCTATCTGGTTTTCTGCAACCCATTTTATGCGAATAATAAACTTTGTTAAATAACGCTTCAAAGCTTTCGTTTTTATGGGTTTGATTAAAATAGCTTAAAAATGAATGAATATGTATGGCGTTGGTGTTACTTAATAAAAACAAATTAAAATCATTTTTTAATTGCTTTAATATTTCTATTCGGTTTTTGGGTAAATCCAAAAGCATTCTGTTCCATGCATGGTCAAACTGCTCAATTGTAAATTGGGTTTTACATAAGTTTTTTATTGTATCTCTAAACTCTTCATCACTTATTTTTCCAATTTCATAATCTGTAAAGACAGATGATTTTGAGTTAATTTCGGCTAAATCAATTCCTAATTTTTTAAATGCATGTAAGGTTAAATCCTGGTTTAGGTTCAGAATAACGCCACCTAGATCAAAAATTATATGTTTAATCATGTTTTTATTGGCGCACCCAAAGGGAGTCGAACCCCTATCTTCAGAACCGGAATCTGAAATTTTATCCATTAAACTATGGGTGCAATTTTGGTTCAAAAATAGCATTTAATAAGCTGCTAAAAACAAAAAAAGCGGACACCTTTTCGGGTGCCCGCTTTTTTCTAAGTTATATTAAATTATTGCTTAATCAACGGACGATAGATTTCGGTTTCACCAATTGTTACTTTTATCATGTAAGTTCCTGCTGCTCCAAAATTGTTTTCGTCTAAGTTAATATTGTGTGAGCCAATTGCTAATTTACCGTAGTTGTTGGTTTTAATTACCCTTCCTAATAAATCGGTAACTGTTATGGTAACATCGTTCGATTTATCTAATGTAAATTTAACATTTGCATTGTTTGAGAATGGGTTAGGATAAGCATTTAACTCAAATTTAGAAGCCAATTCTTCCTGAACACCAACAGTTGCAAAAATTTGCACATCTAAACTATCTTCAACAATACAACCACCTTGGTCTTGAATTCTTACGCGTACCTTGTAAGTACCTTTGTTATTGTAAGTAAATGTTGGAGATACTTGTTTGCTGGTTGAGCCTAAAGCATCACCAAATCTCCATGTGTAATCAATACCATTTGTAATAGATGGTGTAAATTTAACTTTATTTTGTCCGTAGAAGAAAGAAGGATTAGTTGTTTCAACTCTTTCGGTTGTTACTGTTAAGGTTGGTGAAACATTAACCAAAATATTTCTTGTTGCTGTATCTCTACAACCACCTGCACTTACAATTAAACGTAATGTATAATTGTTGTGTGCCATGTAAGTATAGCTGCTCAACCCGCAATTGGTAGAAGTATCTCCGTTTCCAAATTGCCATAAACAAGTAAACGGTATTTGATCAATGGTATATGAGTTAGTAAACAATGCCAAAGGAGATCTTTCGCAAACTGTTGAAGCCGAGTTGAACTGAGCAACAGGTTTGTAGTTAACTCTTATTGGTATTAATATAGAATCCCTACAACCATTTAATGTTTCAAAAGCAGTTAGCCTTACATTAAAGTTTCCGGTAGAAGCAAAAGCTTTATTAGGAACTCTGTCAGTACTGAATGTATTATCACCAAAATCCCAAATGTAATTTAGGTTTTGGGCACCACCAACAAATGTAGAGGTGTTGTTTAGGTTAATTTGATCACCAAAACATGCATTACTAAATGTAAAGTTTGCATTGGGTTTATCAAACACAGTAATTGGCACAACCATGCTATCAACGCAACCAAAACTTGAACTTAATCTTAATGTTGCATTATATGTTCCGCTTGCAGGATATTTATATACAGGGTTTGGTCCAAGTGATGTTTGTCCATTGCCCCATATCCATGTATAGCCTAATGCATTATTATTTGCTATTGAACTGCTATCTCTAATTGGTACATTGTTTGCCAAACAGTGAGGGGTTGAAAAGAATCTGGCTTTTGGTTTAGCAAATACAAATAAACTTCTGGTAGTTGTGTTAGCACAACCTTGGGCATTTGTAATTTTCAAACTTACATTATAAGATTGATCGAAGTTTGCAAAACTGAATCTGCCAATTTCTCTTGTATCAATTTTATTTCCTGGGAAAGTCCATTCGAAAACGCTTCCTGCAGGCTGAGTTGCAGGAGTAAATACAGTTGAATCACCTGCACATGGAACATTAAATGTAAAATTTACATTTGGAGCAGGCAATACAGTTATGCTTCTTACAAATTGGCTGGTTAAACCAAACCTGTCGGTAACAATTAATCTTACATTGTAAGTACCTGGAGTTTGATAAGTTTTTGAAGGATTAACAACAGTTGAGGTTGTATTATCTCCAAATAACCATAAATAAGTATATGGGAAGTTTTCCGGAATTAAGGTAGATACACTTTGGAATGCTATTGGTGTTAAGGCACATGCATTATTTGTGGGTTGGTTCACAAAATTTGCTGCAGGAGGTGTAGCAATACGTAGTACCCTTTGAACCAAACTATCGCAATTTGAAGGAATTAATCTAAAGAAGAAACTTACAAAGTATGTACTGTCTAAAGTTCCTTGTGTTGGTTGAATTCTCAATGTTCCTGCATTTGAGCCTGAAGGCGGAGTAAATACAGTTCCTGGCATTACATTATTTGATTGTGTTCTAACAGTTACCTGAGTAATTGTCCACATTGTGCCGTATTGAGCATTTGTAAAGCCACCCGGAGGATTAATTTGGTAAATTAATGTATCTCCTACTCTGGCACCATCTGGGTCAAAAGCACCGCCACCATTAAATGAACCTGAGAAAGTAGAGCCGGGTACTATGAATGGGCCGTTTGTATAACGGTTTACAGTTGCTGTAATGGTATCAGGCATTACATTGCTGCAAGTAACAAAAGGAGAACCAAATCCAGAACGAATAGCAAATGAATTGAGGTTTGTTGCGTTTACAATTACTCTAAAGGTTGGTCTGTCAGCTGGTAAAAATGCTAAATTTAAATTACCTCCGTTACCGGTACCGGTTGCAACAACATCACTTGTTTGCACATCTACTACATCATATCTGTGGCTTGTGCTCGAATTTGGAATGTTTAAATTAATAACATCTCTAAAACATTGAGGGAATGTTTTTGGTGATAATGCTTGAGTTTGTGCATCATCATAAACTGTTATATCATCTATTACAATGTTTTGACCATTTCCGCTTGAAACCCCATCAATACCGATTCTTATGCTGCCAAAGCCATTATACTCTGATAAACAAACTTCAACCAATTGATATCCAGGGAAGTTAAATCCTGCGTTTACACGTCTGATATTCCTAATTGGATTGCTCCAGAAACCACCACCAGCGCTAACTCTTACAACAACAGAGTCAAGTTTTGTTGGCACATCACTGTTTTGCGACATAAAGAAACGAAGTGTAGGACTTACCGTATTGCTAAAATCAAAGCATGGAGATACTAATCGGGCAGTTGCTCCATTTGTAAAATTCTCCGATCTGAATAAAGCCGCTCTTATACCTGTTCTTGGACCTATTGGAGGATTTGCATTTGAACCAGGAGCTGATAAATCCCATGTTGCATTTCCGCTAATGGTTTGTACTGTCCATGCAGGGCTAATTACACCCTCAAAACTTGTTGAGTATGGATAAACATTAATATTTGTATTAATGGTATCCCAAAGTTTACCAATAGGGAACAAACCATTATTGTTTGTAAAGTCCCTTGCACTAACTCTATATTCAACAAGAGCGCCATTTGGTATATTCGGAATTATGTAATTGCGTTCAACACCTGAGCCCGAGAATGACTGTATTGCCGTAATAGCACCACCATTAATTCTGTAATACATGGTATCTCTGGTAAGTAATCTGTCGTAAATTCTAAAGTTTAACAAAGCAAAACCCGGATTACAGTTTGATGGCTCTGTAACATTAAATATTCTTGGAATCAAAATATCGTTGTAAGTTCCAGTAAATTCATGCGCACCCATCGAAGGTTCAAAAGGATTACGTGCAGTTCCGAAACGGTCAACCAATACCAATGAAGTTGGTCTGGCGTTGCCATGAAAAACACTGCTGCCTGATACTATATTTAGAACAGTATCGTTTAAAAATGGCACTGCAAAAGTAATTGAAAGGGTGTCATCACCGGTAAATGCCATTATTTGATCCCATGTATCAAGACCTGTTGGAGTAGCAACCGAAGCATTTGTAATAAAATTAGCTCTACCAATAGTGCCTGTAGGGTTACTGAAATAGTTATTGTTTTTATTTTCAGCAAATGGATTAAATGTACCACCTACTGCTACAGCAGTTGCTCTTTGGTTTGCATTGTTACCCGGAAGATTATTCTGGAATAAATTATTCCACATGCTAACACCACCCCTAATACGGCTATCAATACCAACGCAAGCACTAATAGCCTGAGATGTTGTTAAACTTCCGGCTGAACCTAAGTTAATTGAGTTGTAAAGAATTCTGATATTGGTATTGTTATTGTTAGTTAAGTTTTGAACCATAACAGCAGTAGCATCAATAAAAATACCGAATGGATTTTGGTTAAAAGTTGATGCCCTGTTGGTACCTACCGAACGAATACCCGAAATCATGTTGTTGGTAATTCGAATATTTCTGTTCAAGTTGTTCAAGTCGTTTAAGAAATTAATATAAATACCGTAAGCACCCGTTGCTTGTGTTGTAATTATATTATAAATGTTATTACCATTAATAGCTATATTACTATCCAACACTGTGTTTTGGCCTGAAATTGTTTGCAACTCAATACCACGTGGCTGAGCATCAGATTGAATATTATTTTTAATGGTGTTGTTTGTAATGGCAGTATTAGCTTGAGCGATAATAGAAATACCTGCTGAACCCGAAATACCACCAAAGTAAGTTGTAGGGGCGCTACCACCCGGAGCCACGTTTCCACCAATTTCGTTATCGGCAATTACGTTTCCAAAATCTTGCAAACCGCGGGTGTTTGTACCTCTTAAATAAATACCATATTGTACTGCTCCAATTTCATTGTTTCTAAAAGTATTGTTATTGTTTAAGCCAATTGTTGCATTAGAAGGTGTTGTTAATCCACCCATGTAAATGGCAGCAAAATTTAAATTCGAAGATGTGGTTGAGTTACCTCTTATAACACAGTTTCTGATAGTATTATTGCTGGTAGCCGGATTTGTTGCCTGAATGGTAGCTGCACCACTTATAAAATCAATTACTTTATTGGTTGCTTGAGTAAACGCAGCCGGAGGAATAATAGTAAGATTTCTTGATGTTGTGCTGTTGTTTGAACCATCAATTGTAAAATGCTGAGAACCACTAAACCTTATAAATGAAGCATTTGGAATGTTAATTGCATTTATTGTTGGACCTGTATATGATATTGTATGATTTTGACCTGCTGCAACAGATAATATTACAGGCCTGTTAGCGTTCTGACGAGGATAATCAGAAATTGTAATTGGTGTTGTAAATGAATCTGTTTCGCCAACATATCCAGTTGAAATTTCTAAACGAATTGGCCTTACTCCGCCAAAAGTACCGTCAACACCTTGTGAGTTTAGGTATTCAACAGCGGCTCTTACAGTTCTGAATGAACCAACTCCGGGATTGCCCTGAGTTGGCGGACTTTGAACCCCATTAATTTGGTATGTTTGACCACCTTGTAATGCAGGAAATGTTGCTCCTTGCTCTAGTGCTCCTACCCAACGACCACTGGTATTCGATCCTGCACATTGAAAACGAGCATTACCATAAATATCATTACAAACCAATGATAAGAAAGCAGCACCGTTTGGAACCAAGCCTGCTGTTACCATATCAAAATTAGGAGTAGTATCATTTAAAAACCTTATTGGCCAGCTAAATGAATTATTATCAGAGTTATTTCCTGCCGTAGTGGTAAAAAGTCTCCACTCGTTAATGTTTAACCTGTTTACCGTAGCACCGGTATTACCTCCAATAAAATTTGTTCCTGCTCCTGTAACAAAATAATTGTTATTGTTTGTACCAAATGGCAGTAAAGTATTTTGACCATTAAAAGGAGAAACATTATGACCTACTAAAACTGCATATTTATTTCCGGCTGTGGTTCTGTTCATTTGGTTTGCAAAAATGTTGTTTACAATACCAATACCACCTCTAATATTTGCTCCTAAAAATAATGCCGAACTTGCACTATTTGCTAATCCTAAACCTAACCCTGTTAAGTTTATGGTATTATGAGCAATACTAATACCGGGCCTTGGCATAATACCTGCAGCATCTATTACAATACCGTGAGGGTTAAATGTTGAAAATGCAGAACCTGCACCATTACCAATTATTTGGCCTATAAAATTGTTTTGAATAAATATATTTCTGGTATTTACGGTATCAACGTTGCTTAACAATACCCTGATACCATGTGTGTAGTTACCTGTTAAAGTTACAAGGTTGTATATAAAGTTTCTGCTTACATTTATATTTAAAAAGTTATTACTTCCCGGCTCATCGAGGTCAATACCTCTAAAACCGTTTGATACTGACGCTGTAGAAACACAATTTCTAATAACGTTGCTATCTATTTCAACATCAGTATAACCTTTAACAAATACACCTGCTTGGTCGGCAACTCCACCTAAAAATGTAGTTGGAGAAGTGGTTGCGGGTGGTGTTGTACCACCAATAATATTATTTCTTATATATAATTCTTGGCTATTGCCGGGAACACGTGCATAAATACCGGTTCTTACTGCTTCAATAATACAACCTTGTATAGTAATATTACTAATTCCTTGAACCAATGAAACCAAAGGAACTCCACCGGTAATTGGAGCACCGATATAAACACCAAATTGAGTATTTGGAATACTAGTGTTTGAATTACCTCTTATTATACAATTTCTTAAAGTTACTCTTTGTGTAGGAACATCGGTAGGAGTAATTGCAATTATTCTGCTATTTGTATTAGTTGAATTTGCAGGTAGGCTAAATACAAAACCTCTGTTATTGCCACCATCAAAAGTTACCCATTTACATCCCATTAATCTTAATAATGCGCTGTTGTTTAAGTTTTGTGCATTGGGTATGGTTATGTTAGCAGTTACACCACTTGCCGTTCTAAAAGTAACCGTACTACTTGCCGAACTGCCCAAATAATCATTCAGTAATGGTAAATAGCCTGGCTCACCGGTATATCCGCTTTGAACCTCTAATACAACATTACCAGATCCACCAATGCCATATGAGTTTAAATATTCAATAGCCGAACTGATATTTGCAAAACTTCCGTTTAAATTTGTTAAAGTTGGGAAGTTATTTGTACCATTAATGGCAAATGTTCTTGGTGCAATTAATGCAATATTAAAGTTTGTTGAATCTCCGTTCCACTGATGGCAACCAATTGATGCAAAGCGACCCAAATTATTCCTATTATTTCCTAAAATGTCATTGCTAACTTTGTATTGAATAGCATTAAAAATAGTAGGATAAAATCTCCAGAACTGAGCTATATCTACTCCTCGGTTCCAAGTTCTATGGCTAATACCATTAGCAATTGTAGCAACAGAAGTGCTGTTGTATGGAGGTGGTATTGCACTCCAGCTTGATGAATCAGATACAGAATATGTTCTGTAAGATTTTAAAGATGCGTAATCAATATTATTAGCTCTTGCCACATAGTGATAACCTCCATCAGTTGTAATATTGTGGTAATTGTTAAAACTGCTGTATAAAAACGGATTAACTGTACCTGCCAACACAACGTTATACGTAAAGAAGCCTGTTGTATTGGTTGTGCTTCTTCCCATGGTATTTGACAGCATATTGTTCATAAATACAATACCACCTGTAACACTTGCAGCAATACCCACGTTTGCAGAAACAGCGTTATTAGGCAACGAATTTCCACTCATTATAACCGTATTGTAAAAAATTTCTATACCTGCATTATCAGTACTATTCTCTACTAAAATACCAACAGGATATATAAAACTTTGAACCACAGTTTGAGCTTGTGTACATTGAAGATTTCTGATTGAGTTGTTTGCAACCAATATATCTAAACGTTTGCCTGGATGAGCTCCAAGATTTATTCTTACACCATAAACACCACCTGCCTGATTTACCTCTAAATCATGTATTGTATTTCTTTCAACCCTTATGGCACTATCAGTTGATGTATTTGCAATACCACCCTCATGCGTTAATAGAATAGCTGCAAAATTTTGTGAGTTGTCTAAGCAAAATCTAACTGTATTTCCTTCAATTGTTGATTGGGCAACAGTATTTACATAAATACCTGCTGAACTTGGCGCACCACCAACTCTTGCTGTTAAACTTGAGTTCAACTGATGAACATTATCACCAATTATATTATTTCGTATGGTTACAAACCTGTCTTGATTGTTAATGGTATTGGCAAGGCCTCTGTAATAAATACCGTTTCTTACTGCAACAATGTAGTTATTTTCAAAAGTTATTCTTTCATTTCTACCTCTTAATACAGCTTGAGGTGTGGTATTTGGTCCACCAACATAAATACCCGCATAGGTATTAATTGCGTTTGAAGTTGAATTACCATAAATATTACAATTTCTAACGGCAATACCTTGAACACCCTGGTTACTTAACGGAGAAATATCTATTACACGGGTGTTTAAATTTGAGTTTGAACCCATGTTAAAAGTTAAATTTCTTTGACCGGTTGTTCCTGAACCGTCAATGGTAAAATTCCATGCTCCGTTAAACCTAACCAGCGCACCATTAGCCGGAATTGCGGCAGTTGTTGTAATGGTAACATTAAAATTGGCAACGGGCCTCATTATAATTTCCCTTCCAACACTAAACATATTTGGAATTCCTAATTGACCAGTAGCATTACCAATATTAATTGCAGCAGGTTCATTACCGCTGTATCCGGGGGCAAGTAATAATGTTGCAGTTCCATTTCCGGATACACCAAACTGGTTTAAAAACGATATTGCACCAATATTTGTACCGGTGGCCGGACCCATTAAATTAAAGAAAGTATCAACGGGAGCAACCAAATCAGGTTGTCCATTAACTACATAGGTTTGACCACAAACTATTTGTGCCCTCGATTTGTTAATGCTGATGCCAAATATTGCCATCAACAGTAGAGTTTTCAGTAAAGATAATTTGTACATATTATTCATAGTTTAATTGTTTTTTTCTAAATATTTCAAAAACCAAATTTAGATATACCAAATACAAATGCAAGCATAAAAAAATTTTTTCTTCTAAAAAATTACTAAAATTTTATAATTCAATAATAATAAGTTCTTTTAGGTCGCTCATTTTCAAGCCATTTAAAGCCTTTTAGCCTTAATTCATCAGGCTTTTTCTCGTCAAGTGGGTATAAATTTGCATCGGCATTTGTTATAAATACGGCTTTCTCAATTCTATTTTTATCAAAATAAAAAACCATTTCGCTGCAATCAATCATATTTACTCCAGTATAATTTACGCTATCTTCTTTTGCGTAGTATATACTTTGTCCGTTGCCGTAAACATTAATATATTTAATATTACTGCTATCAAAAAGGCCTGCCATATTTCGCCCGCGTATTTGATTAAAGTGTATGCCTTTTTCTTTTTGGGCTATAAACGAGTTTGATAACAATGCAAAAGAATCAAGTTTGTTGTTTGCTAAATAAAATACCATCGTATCGCTGGTAATTTGGTTCAGGCCACTCCATAAAACAGGTTTTTTAAAAAAATACATTTGAGAATCTGTTTTATTGTAAACCAACGAATCGCAAATTGCCTGAATATCGCTTTTAATTAATTTAACTTTTTTAAATGCTTTTATCTGTTGCTTTTGCTTGGGCAATTCTTCTAAAAGCATTATGGTATCGGCATAAATTATAAGACTATCTTTGTTATTACTCATCAACTTTAAAGCATTTGCTTTTTGTGTAACGAATGTTATACCGGTAACTCCGTTTGTTTGCCCAAAATTTCCATAAACATATACTTGCTGGGCCGAATCAAATAATTCAATGTTTCTATATGCTTTTCCAAGTTTTTGTTTTTTATTGTAATGAAGACTGTCGGCTTTTAATTTTAAACCTTCGCTATGTAGTACTGCATTTTTGCTAAATTGAGATACATCAGTAATGGTGTTATACCAGCCATTTTCGCAATAAATTTTTTCAGATGTTCCGTTAATGGTTGTTGGTCCAAAGAAAAAAGCTGTTTTGGTTTGGGTATTGTACAATAAAGTATCGCCTTCCATCTTATATTCAGGGTTGGTTAATACTACTTTTTTTCTAAAAAAAAACTCTTTTTGTCGGGTGTAGTAATAACCTAATTGGCTTGTTAGCTTATTTTTTTCGCTTACTATTATTCCGCCAGTATTGTAATAAGCAACACCACTCGCTGTTTCATATTCAAGGTTATCGGTTGTAAGGGTTATGCTGTTGTCTTTTAAAACAACGTTTCCGCTTATAACGGCAGTTTTTTCATTTGCATCATATCTCAGGTAATCTCCGGTAATGGTTACACTATCGTTATGAATTATTTTAACCCTGTTATATGCTTCAGTGATATTTTCGGCTTCAAATATATAAGCACTATCGCACCACATCAATGTTTTGCCTTCTCTTAATTGTACATCGCCTATAAGTTTGTTTACCTGACCGGCTTGTGTTTTTATTCCTTCAAAATTTCTGGCAAAAATTATTTCTACTCTGTTTTTGGTTTGAGCCGAAAGTTTTTGGTTCAACAATAAAATTAAAATAAAAAGATAGGATTTATACTGCATTTGCAAGGCCTGCAAGGTAGTTTAAATTACCATTTTTTCAAATAATAAGTAATGTATAAATTTATTCATTAATTAACTAAATTAACGTTTAGCTACATTTGAAAAATGTTTGACTTTACAAAAGCGGTTGAGGGTTTTATTAAAACAAATAATTTATTTGAAAAGAATGACAAATTGCTTGTTGCACTAAGCGGTGGTGTTGATTCTGTAGTGTTGGTTCATGTATTAAAAAATCTTGGATATAATGTATCGGCAGCGCATGTAAATTTTATGCTTAGAGACGAAGAAAGTAACCGAGATGAATTATTTGTTATTGATTTGTGTAAAAAACTAAATATAAATCTATATACAACAAAAGTAAGAACCAAAGAATTAAGTAAAAATCAAAATCTATCCATTCAGCAAACTGCTCGAAATTTCAGATACAGTTGGTTAAATAAAATTTTAACAGAGCAAAACTTAAACAAAATATGTACAGCACATCACGCCAACGATGTTGCAGAAACAATGCTTATTAATTTTACCCGCGGTACAGGCATTGAAGGTTTAATAGGCATAAAAGCAATAAATAATAATATTGTTAGACCCTTGCTGAATGTTTCAAAAAAACAAATAATAGAATACGCAACGCAACTTAATATTAATTACGTTGAAGATAGCAGTAATAATGAAACAAAATATACACGTAATAAAATAAGGCATCATGTTATACCGGTACTTGAAGAAATAAATCCTGATTTTATAAATACAACAATTGAGAATAGTTGGTTAATTTCGGCTCAACACTTTTTTTATAAACAATATGTTACCGAACTTATAAAAGTTATTGTTACCAAAACCAATCAACAAACAATAATTGATGCTAACAAAATAACAAGTTTTAAATTTTCAGAAATTTTACTTTTTGAAATAATTAAAGACTTCGGCTTTTCATCATTCAACTGTTTCAACATTATTCAATCATATACAAATAAACAAACTGGAGCTTCATTTTATTCGTCAACACACAAATTGTTGGTTAATAGAAATTCTTTTTTGGTTGAACCAAATACCTTAGATGAAAATAAAATAATTGAGTTGAGCGAAAATTATGAATCTATTAATGACGGATATTATAAATTGACTTTTAAAACAATTCAAAAAAATAAACTATTAAACTTTAAACCTAACTGCCTTTACCTTGATAAAGAAAAACTAAAATTTCCATTGTTTTTAAAGCCGATTGAACCCGGAATGAAGTTTAGTCCGTTAGGTTTAAAAGGTAAAAAAAAGATAAGCGATTTTTTAATTGATAATAAGGTTAATCTTTTTGATAAAGAAAGAGCAAAAGTTTTAATAAGTGATGGAAAAATTATTGCAATCTTACCTTATCAGATTGATAATTATTATAAGATTACCGATAACACAAAACATGTTTATGTTATTAAAATAAAAGAGGCTGCTATGTAGCATAGCAGCCTCTTTTAAAAATTTTTTAACGACTTATTTTACTATATTTATCTTTTCGGTTAATGTTCCTTTATCTGTTTCAATAATCAATAAATATACTCCCGAATAAACTTTATCAATATTAAAACTAACGTCTTTAGCATTTGCTACTTTTTCACAATATATTTCTGAACCTAACATATCAAAAACTTTTACGTTTTTAATGGCGTAATCATTAGAGTTGATATTAATATAACCGTTGCTTGGTATTGGATATACATTAATCAATCCATTAGTTTTAATATCATTTACCGAAACTACACAGGGTTGATTTAATACATTTACCCTGCGAATTACCTGTTCAGCTCTGTTTCCTGAGGGGTCAATTAAATTATATTTTATTGCATACAAACCGGGTAAATGATTTACCAGTGCACTATTATCTATCAGTAAACCAGGTCTCAATTCGTCTTCGGTATAATAAATATCTTCTAAGGCAACACCGGGTTCATTAAACGGACAGAAACGAAGTAAATTATATGGATCGCTGCCAAGTAACCTTATAACCGGAATACTTGTTTTTACAACATTTATGGTTCTGCTTACGCTATCAGAATTGCCAGAAGGATCTACTGCAATATACCACCTAACATACGTTCCAAGTTTATTTATATTTACGTTTCCTTTAGTAGTTACAAGAATTGTATTTAAAGGCCAGTAGTTATCAGTTACTGTTACCCCCGGATCATTAAATGTTGAAAAGACTTCAATATTCATTGCCGGTAATCCATTTAATATGATTGAAGGGGCAACTTTATCAACTACACGAATATTAACAAAAAGCTCGTTTGCAATATTACCTCTTGGATCTCTTGCCCTGTATCTCAATATATATAGTCCGGGTGCGTTTGGATTTACGGTTCCAAATACTTCTACATCTAAATTACTTAATGGCCAATAATTATCTGTAATTGTTACTGCATCCAAATAATCAAAACTTCTGCCTATTTGGTGTTCGTAGTAGTTTTTACCTGCACTGTATTTAGGTATTATTACTGGCCTTGTTGTATCGCCAACATTTACTAAACGGGTAACTGTTACAGTTATATTAAAAGCGTCTGTTACAGTATATCTTAAAGTATAACTTCCTAAGCTTGCTGTGTCAACTGTTCCTAAAACAATTACCTGATTACTGATGTCGTTATTAAAATTGTCTTTGGCTACCCAGCCCAATTCGTTGTATTTGTTATATACCTCTACATATTGTATGCTCGGGCCATTTAATGTTAAGGTTGGGCCGGTTTGGTTCAATACCACAAATACCGTGCGGT
>JBKBLB010000026.1:0-36065 GCA_046296495.1 Bacteroidia bacterium | reverse complement strand
ATGGCCCACCTGAAAATCAATCACAGGGGGTTCTTTTTTGAAAAATATAGTTTTTGAAAAATATTATACTGACTTTCAGTCAATTAAACTTTTACCTTAAAATGTTTAGGACAGGATTGTTTCAGATTGTATTAATGTATTTCATACTTTTTTATTTGCTTATTAATCATAAAAAAATACCAGCATTTTTAAAAGAAATATTGCCTTTTGATGCAGAAACTGTTGATGTTTTTTTAAAAGAACTTGAAAGCATGACAAAATCAAATGTTATTGGAGCGCCAATACTTGCATTATCTCAAGGCCTTGCAGCAATTTTAGCATTTGCATTTTTAGATGCTCCCGAACCTGTATTTTGGGGTGCTATGTGTGGTATTTTTTCATTTATACCGGTTGTAGGTTCAGCCATAATTTGGATACCTATGTGTTTAATTATGTATATAAACGGCATGGTTTGGCAACCCATTGTTATTGCACTTTATGGTGCTTTGATAATAAGTAATATTGATAATTTAATTAGAATGTTTATTCAGAAATATTTTGCCAATGTGCACCCTTTAGTTACCATTTTAGGTGTAATTGTTGGCTTGCAATTGTTTGGTTTACCGGGTTTAATTTTTGGACCTTTACTTATTTCGTATTTTATTTTAGGTTTGAATATTTACAGAAAAAGTTATGGCAGTAATGCGATTTTAAAGGCATAAGTTAAACTCTTTTTATCTCTTGTTATTTTTTAATTAAACCATGTTTGTTAAATCTGGCTTTATATGTTTTATCGGGGTTGAATGATGCACACTTTCTTTTGCCTGAACATGATAATAGTGCAATACCAACTATTAAACTTATAAAGAAATATTTTTTCATGAATGTACTAAAATAAAAAAGCCTTGCTGATTTACAACAAGGCTTCTAATTTGTTTTTTCCTAAACTTATTTTTTAGGAGCAGCTTTTTTAGGAGCAGCTTTCTTTGCAGCTTTTTTAGGTGCAGCCTTTTTAGCGGCTTTTTTAGGTGCAGCCTTTTTAGCAGCTTTCTTAGGAGCAGCTTTTTTTGCAGCTTTTTTTGCAGCTTTTTTTGCAGCTTTTTTAGCAGCTTTCTTAGGAGCAGCTTTTTTTGCAGCTTTTTTAGGAGCAGCACTCTTTGTAGGAGCAGCAGCTTTTTTAGTTTTTTTGGTTGTTGCCATGTTTATAAAATTTTGATTGATTACGAAAACAAATTTAATAGCAATATTTTTTTATGCAAGTAATTACTAAAATTTTGAACAATAAATTTTATGTTATAAATGTTGATAACCATAATTTTTAAAATACAACTTTATAAGTTAAACATCATTTATAATTTATTCTTTATACATAATGTAGTTTTTTATAATTCATAAATTAATTTTTTTAAGCATTAATTTTTTTCGAAATTGTTTATAAAATATTATCAAATAAAATAACTATGAACTTTACAAACACTAAACAATACAGGCATCTTAGCCAATTTATATTTGCTGAATAAATAGTTTATTCTTTAACACTTCACTGTAAATTATTAATGTTATACTTGCACTTAAACAAGCAAAATGAATCATAAATTTTATTGCATTTAATTAGTATATTTTTTTATACATTTTATTGCAATAAGGTTAACTATATGTTGTTGAAAATTTTTAAATAATGAAAGCAGAAATTATAACAATTGGAGACGAATTATTAATTGGTCAGGTTATTGATACCAACAGTGCATGGATTGCAAGCGAACTAAATAAAATAGGTGTTGAAGTAAACTATCGCATTGCCATTGGAGACAATAAAAACGATGTAATACAAGCATTGCATGATGCAGAAAAAAGAAGTAATATAATTTGTATTACTGGAGGACTAGGACCAACAAAAGACGATGTAACAAAAGATTGTTTATGCGAATATTTTGAATGTGGTTTGGTTCAAAACAAACAAGTGCTTGATTGGGTAACAGATATTTTTAAAAGAAGAAACTTACCATTGCTTGAAGCCAATTTACAACAAAGTTTTGTACCTGAAAAATGCGAAGTTTTATTTAATCATAACGGCACAGCTCCGGGTATGTGGTTTGCCAAAAATAATTGTGTTTTTATAAGTATGCCCGGTGTTCCTTTTGAAATGAAAGGTATATTTACACAATATGCTTTACCTAAAATTAAAAATTATTTTAAACTTCCTGCCATATATCACAGAACCATTCAAACCATATCTATTGGTGAAAGTTTTTTGGCCCAAAAGTTAGAAAGTATTGAAAATAATTTACCCAAGTATATAAAGCTTGCATACCTTCCATCGGTTGGAGCTGTAAGGTTACGATTAAGTGCTTATGGCGAAGATTATAATAAACTGGAAGAAGAAGTAAATGAAATAGTAAAGCAAATGTACGAAACCGTTGGTACCTACATTTTTGGCGAAGGCGATGATACCATACAACAAACAATTGGTGTATTATTAAAAGGCAAACAAGCAACATTAAGCACTGCAGAAAGTTGTACAGGAGGATACATTTCTCATTTAATAACAACCATACCGGGAAGCTCTGAATATTATACCGGAAGCATTGTATGCTATGATAATAAAATTAAAATAAATGAACTTAATGTTGGCATTGAAACCTTAAAGAATTATGGAGCAGTGAGTGAGCAATGTGTAACAGAAATGGCAAATGGAATTAGAAAAAAGTATAATACAACCTATGCCATAGCTACAAGCGGAATAGCGGGACCCGGAGGAGGTACTGCCGATAAGCCTGTTGGAACAGTTTGGATTGCTGTTTGCAATAGTAAAGAAACCATTGCCAAAACTTTTAATATGGGCGATAACAGAGAACGAACTATACAAAGAACAGCACTAAGTGCACTCGATATGTTACGTAAATTGATATTACGAGAAGTAGATAACAAATTTGATAAAAATTTTAAGTGAATAGAAAATTATTTATAAAATCATTTGCACCTCTTTTATCGGGCATATCATTAGAATATATTATGAAATTAGATTGGTTAAACAAAATTTATGAGTCGTTTGGCAACACGGATAAAATGCCCGTTTTGTTTTTAGGGCACGGAAGCCCAATGAATGCAATTGAAGAAAACGAATTTGTAATTGGCTTTATAACTTTAGCCAAAACCATTCCTAAACCTAATGCCATTTTATGTATTTCTGCTCATTGGGAAACAAAAGGCACTTTTGTTACAGCCATGCAAAACCCTCGCACCATACATGATTTTAGCGGATTCCCAAAAGAGCTTTTTGAGGTTCAATATCCTGCACCGGGTAGTCCTGAATTGGCAAAACATACAAAATCAATCATAACAAAAACAACAGTTGGTTTAGATGATAAGTGGGGGCTTGATCACGGAGCCTGGAGCGTTATAAAACATTTATATCCAAATGCTGATATACCTGTTATACAAATGAGTATTGATTATACCCAAACACCGCAATATCTTTATGAATTAGCACAACAATTAATGCCACTCAGAGAAAAAGGTGTATTAATTATTGGTAGTGGCAATATGGTTCATAATTTAGGCATGGTTGCTTGGCGAAGATTAAATGAAACATTTGGCTTTGATTGGGCTGTTGAAGCCAACGAGAAAATGAAGGAATTTATACTTAATAACAACCATAAACAACTAATAAATTTTCGCAATCAAGGTAAAGCTTTTGATTTGGCCATACCAACTCCTGAACACTTTTTGCCTTTACTTTATGCGCTTGCCTTAAAAAAAGAATATGATAAAATTACTTTATTTAACGACAAGGCAGTTGCAGGATCGTTAACAATGACTTCTGTAAAGATTGGTTAATAGATTAAATTTTAAAATTCTATTCTTTTTTGAGAAAATTAAGAGTGAAATTATCAAAAATAAAGAAGGAAAATCAAATAGTTGATTTAAAAATTTACTAAATTCAATAACTTTAACTTTGGTAGTCCCAACAGGATTCGAACCTGTGACCATCGGTTTAGAAAACCGGTGCTCTATCCAGCTGAGCTATGGGACCAATTTTTAAATTTTGGACTGCAAAATAAATGGTTTTTAATTATTCAAACAACCATTTTTTTAAGTTATCGCTTTTTATTATTTATTATTGCCTTGCCAATGCCTAAGCGATTAGTAATATTAACGGTTTTATTTTCAATAATTTCTTCTGCAAATGCCGACAGTATTTACTTTAAATTCATAGCATTACCACCAACACATATTATTCCGGTTTTTACTCCAGATGCCAGAGCACATCAATCTTCGGCCTTATATACCAACAAAGATAATGTTAACGAAATCATAAATTCGTTTGGTGGTGTTTTTCCGCTTGTTAAAGTAAAATCAAAATATTTGGTTGGTCAGTTAAGTTTAGCCGGCACGGTTTATTCAACCTTAATCACAAAATTTAAATCGGGTTACACTTTAAATAATGATTATCATGTTGATATATTTTTTGATGTATCATTAACCCGAAACTTTAAAATGCGATTAGGTTCAGGTCATCAAAGTCATCATTTAAGCGATGACGCCATAAGAAGACAAATAAATACTACGGTAATAAACTATGTAAAAGACTATTTTATAACAGGGTTGGTTTACGTGTCAGACGAAGAAACCATTTATGGCTTGTTGCATTATTTTCATAGTTTTAAAAGCAATGATACTGAAAAAGGTAAAAATTTTTCGGGAATGATAATGTTACAGGGAGGCATTGAAAAAAATGTTTATCGGTTTAATAAGTACATAAATGCTTATGCCGGTTTAGATGTTAAGCTAAGACAAGAGCTGAATTTTGGCTCAACACAAAATTTACAGGCCGGTATAAAATGGCAAAATAATAATTTAAGAAATATACGTTTTGTAATAAATTTTATTTCGGGTTACGATGAAAGAGGCCAATATTACAAGCAAATTCGCAATTTGGTTAACTCCGGTATTATTCTTCAATTTTAATGAGGCTATTTTTTATTTTTACTCTTTTTTGGTGTTTTAGTTTGAACCTAAAAGCTCAGGATTCATTAAATTATAAAAAGCCTTTAAACAACAAGCAAAAATTAGTTATTGCAGGAATTGCTGCACAACAAGCCGGAAGCTTTTATATTGAATACAACTGGTGGTGGAAAAATAATTATCATCCGTTTAATTTAAAGAATGATGGTGGTTTTAATAACTACAGCCTGGGTATTGATAAAGTAGGACATTTTTATGTAAGTTATTTGTATTACCACGCCATTCACGAAATAATGACATACGGTGAATTTAGTAAAAGAACCATAAACACTACATCTGTTTTACTACCTGCATTGTGGGCATTAAGCATAGAAATTGGAGATGGATTTAGTCGGTATGCATTTAACCCCGATGATTTAGTAGCAAATTTTCTTGGTATTACTTATGGTTTGGCTCAACATAATATAAAATGGCTTGAACCATTTAACTTTAAAATGAGTTATATACCAAGCAAAAAATTTATTGATAACAAATTTAAAGGCTGGGCCTTATCTGATGATTATGACGGACATATATATTGGCTCACTGCAAACCTGCATCAAATAAATTCAAGTACTTTTAATGCCGCATTATTTAAATATTTTAATATAGGCGTAGGTTACGGTATTGATAACTTTAACGCTGATAAAATTGGCAGAGAATTTTTTGTTGGCTTAGATTATAACCTTAGTGCAGTAAATACTAAAAATAAAAAGGTATTAACCGCATTTAAAAACATAGCCGATAAATGGCACTTTCCGGCTCCGGGAATAAAAACAAACTTAATTGACAATACTAAATTTAAAACATTAATACTTAATTAAGCTTTTTTTGAAAAAGGTAAATCAAAGCATTATCTTGAAACCATTTCAAAAGCGTTTTTAGGTATTTTATCTATTTCAACTACCAGAAATCCATCAACCGAATCGTTAAAGTTTTTGTCAACATTAAAACAAAGAAAATTTCCATTAAGGCTTAGGTATTTTTTTATTAAAACCGGAACTTTCATGTTGTTACCTTCAATTTCTTCAATTAATGCATCAAGTTCTTTTATGGTTTTAGCCGATTTTTCTTTTATAAGGTTTTTACCTTCAAGTTTACTTTTATCCTTGTAAGGAGTTTTCGGTTCAACATGATTACACAATAAATTGTTTTTATGATGTTCGAGTAAATAATTTACAATTAATTCAATTGACAGTTTACTGTAACTGTTGCTAATACTTACCGGACCAAACATGTATTTAAACCTATCGGAATTTTGCTGAAGGTAAATATTTATGCCTTTCCATAGCAGCATTAAGCTATAAGGCTTTCGTTGATAATTTATATCAATAAAACTACGCCCAAGCTCTATGCTGTTGTACAATACCGGATAAAACCTTTTTTTAATATTAAACAACTGCGAAGTATAAAAGCCTTTAGCGCCAAATGCCTTAAACAAAACATCGCCTTCTCCAATTCGGTAAGCACCTGCTATTGCTTCTTTTTGTTTATCCCAAACAAATAAATGTTTGTAATACTTATCAAATTCATCCAAATCAATACTGCGGTTTGTCCCTTCTCCAACAGCCCTAAATGTTATTTCACGAAGTCTGCCAATTTCTTTAACAATATTTGGTATGGCCGATGCACTGCTTATGTAAACCTCAAACTCGTTATGTTCGCAAAGTAATTTATTATTGTTTCTTAATTTCTCAACTTCTTCAACCAATAATGCAGTATCAATAGCATCAACAACAGGCCTTGGTTTTTTTAATGGCTTTAGCTTTTTTAATATACTTTTTTGGGTTTGAACCGTTTCGCCTAGTGCATAAGTTTTAGCCCTTAAATACTCAATAATGGTATTTGAGTTAAAATCTTGAATGGTTTCGAATTTTATGGGTTTACCAATTCTTACTTGTATGGTATGCGATTTATTAAATAATTCTGATGGAAGTTTAAGTGTACGCAAACTCGGATTTATTAAACCCAGCAAATTAAAGGCAAGGCTATTATTACCCGAAAAATAAACGGGTAAAACAGGTACTCCGGCATTTTTAATGAGTTTCCCTACGCCCGGCTGCCATTTTTTATCAGAAATTTTAAAGTTATTAAGTTTTAGTGCCGATACTTCACCTGCCGGAAAAATACCAATCGGGGCATCTTTTATATGTTTTAATACAGTTTTGGCAGCAGTTATATTCATTTGTCTTGAACCAATATTTTCAAATGGATTTACATTGATAATAAATGGACTTATCGGCTCAATTTTCGACAATAAAAAGTTGGCAAGAATTTTAATATCAGGGCGCTTTTTGGCAAGTATTTGTAATAGAATTAAACCATCTATGCCTCCGTATGGATGATTTGCAATTGCTATAAAACTTCCCGTTTCGGGTATATTTTTAATATCGCTTTCTGATATATTATATTTAATATTTAACTGTTCTAATATAGCCCCGGCAAAATCTAACCCCGATAATTCGCTATTTTTATCATATAATGAATTTAGTTTATCAAGTTTTAGCAAATGCATTATAGCCGGAGCTACCGCTTTTAGCTTTAACTTTTGCAACTTTAAAGCATTGGCAAAATCACTTCTCGATATAAGTTCTTTCATTTTTTTAGTTGTTAACCATAACTGCAAAAACGTGCATTTTGGTTCAGCCAAAATACAAAAATTACATTTAGTAAATTAATGCAATAAATTAAGACAATGTTAACAAACCGTAAACTAATCGTTGTCGCCTGTTTCCTGAATTGCTTTGTCTATCATTTTTTCAATAAGCTCTTTATCGGCTTTGCTTAGGGTTGAGCGTACTTTAGCCTGCTCTTTAAAATTACGGTAAATATTTTTTTTACGAGCTTCCAGCGCTATATAAGTTGTATAAGTATTGTCGGCATTTTTAAAGGTTTTTTCGTCAATGGTTTTTATATCTAAAAGCAGCACACTGGTAACTTCGCGTGTTAGTTGCTGATATCTTTCGTTAAAATCACCAGAAAGACCGCTTATGTTTCTTTCTCCCTTATAGCTCTCGGCAACATTGTTTATTTGTGTTTGTATGGCAGAAGCCAAACGCTGCTTTGCAGACAAAAGGGCTTTATCTCTTGATGTTTCGTAATTGGTACTTACTCCACTTGCACTGGCCCTAAAATATTTTCTATTTGTTTGGTATTTTGCTGCACCAAACGGATTTTTTACTTCGCCTTTTTTACTTTGACATGAGATTACAATTTGAAATGAAAGCAATAAAATGATTAATTTTTTCATGGTTATTTTTTAATTTTATAGTTCATAAAAATCATACCAAATTTTTAAGGTGATTTTCTAAAACATATTTATCAACCGGAAAGGTAAGAATATCGGTTGTCAGTTTATCAATATCTGCCCAAAAGAATCTTAGTATTTCGGTTTTTCCGTTTACGGTTATTTCTTTTTCATCGTAGCTTATTAAATAATCATTTAATATAGGTTCAACCCTATAATAAATTGCCAATAATTGATTATTTTTTTTAAATGCACTTTGCACAAAAAAACCGGTTGTATAAATATGCTCTTTTATGGTTATATCTAAATCTGTTTCTTCTTTAAATTCTCTAATAAGACATTCTTCGGGGCCTTCGTAAAACTCCAATCCGCCACCCGGAAATTTTGTGAATTGCATATCAGGTAACTTTTCGTGTACAAGCAAAACCTGCTTTTTACTATTTATAAGCAAACCGTAAACCCTAATGGTAAAAGAATCTATTTGTTGCATTTATTATTCTTTAAAAGCATAAGTAATGCCAATGTTTAATGCCATTCCAATTGGTAATGCATTAAAGTTGTTTTTGGTATAACTAAGTGGCGAAATAAATAAAACCGGTTGGATGAAAAAGTCAGTTTTTTTATCAATTTCATATTCAGCTCGAGCACCAACCATTGCAGAAAGAATTAGCCTTTTAGGCATAAACCCGCTTGAATCTAATTTAAATTTATTATCACCATCAATATAAAAGCCTGTATTTGTTTTGGCAATTAATTTATGGTTTAATAAAACCGATAAATCTGCTCCTGCTGTAAACGAAAGCCTAAATTTATAATCGAAATTTGAAGATGCAAACCAATTAAACAAAACAGGAATTTGTATATAATTAAAATTATAATGATAAATTATATCTTTTCGAGTATTGCTTAAATCCTCAATTTTACCGGTTCCAATTCCAGGGTATGTAATATCATTAAATTTTAAGTTTTCTTGTTTTCTAACAAAACCTAATTGCTTATAACCAATACCGGCTTGCACATCAAGTTTTCTTTTAATTAAATATTTTATCCAAGCAGTAGCACCTATGTTTGTATGATAGGTTAATTTATTTTGATTGATAAATTTTTTGTAAACCGAATCGTTACTACTAAATAAACTTTGATTTATTGATGGATTTATACTTGCACCTAAACGCAAAACAGACTTGCTTTGAGCATGTAACTTTGATAATGAAAATAAACTTATTATAAGTATCAGACTAATTTTCGTCAAATTCAAGTTCATCATTTTTGATTGATTTTTTTTCTAATTTTTTTATGGTTGTATCTTTCTTTCCAAGTCCGGTTTCTGTTTTAAAAATATTTACAATATTCTTTTTTTCCTCGGCAACACTTTGTTTTATTTTAGTTTTTACAGCTTTGGTATTATATTTTATTTGTGGATTATCGGCAGGTCCTGTCATTTTTATAAATAAAGTTAAACCCTTTCCATCATCATCTTCTTCTCCATATTCATTTTCTTCTTTGGTTCGTTTTCTTTTTAACAATTCACTAAGTTTAAGTTCTATATCATAATCAATGATGTTATCAAAACTATGTTTGCCATTAAGTTTAAGGTTCAATGCATTGTTGTTTATATCCATTTTAGGTATGGTTATTAAACCATTCTCAATGACTATTGTGTTTTTTAATTCGGCAAAATTTAATTGCTGAAGTTCGCTTAATTTAACAAATCTTGATAATGAATATAATGGTTTAAACTCAATCAACTTTCCATTTGTAATACTCATATCGGCATAAGCTTTAATATTATTTTGCCTTACACTAAAATCATTATTAAAAGGAATTACAAATTGTACCGAAGAATTAATGTTACCGCTTATATGTTTGCTTTGCAATGTTTGCTGACCAAAATCATTAAACGATTTAAACAGCTCTGTAATGTTTAAATTTTTAATATTTAAGTCTTCGCTAACTAAATAATATTTTTTGTTATGTTCATTTAATTCAAATATTCCGGTAATGTTGCCATTGCAGGTATTTAAGTTTTTTAAATTCACATTTAATACTAATTCATCTCCGGTATTTCCTTTTAAAACCGCATTGATATTTTCAGCTTTAAAATTGTTTTTTATAAACTTATCTGCATCAATATTTATATTAAAATTTGAAGGCTTGGGCTTAGTTTGTTCTTTGTTATTTTGTGGTTTTTCTCTTGTTATTAGCCAGTCATCAAGTAAAATTTCATTAGCTTTTACATCAATATTTATTATTGGATTTTCTTTGGTTTCAGCCAAAATAAACGATTGCCAATTTGTTATATTTCCGCTTAAATTAATGTTGGTTTTATTTTTACTTAATCTACACTCAGAAATATTTACTAAGTGTTTATTTATATTTAAAACAGCATATATTTTATTAAACTCATCGTTTTGCTGAAGTTTTAGTTTTGCTATATCTACTTTTAAAGTACCATTATTATTGTTTGAGACAAGCATATTTTTAGTATTGCCTTTTATTTGTAAATCAAACTGAATACTACCGACTGCTTCATCTATTTCTTCAATTTTAGCAAAACCAACTAAGTCGTCAATTGAAAGTTTTCCTGAAACAGAAAAATTTATAATGGGGTTATCAAAATCTAAAAATGTGCCATTGGCTGTAATGTTATTATCACCCAATTTTGCATCCAATTTTTTTATTTTAAGTTGGCCTTTATCACTATTGCTAAATAAGCCTTCAGCATTAATATTACTTAGTTTTACCCCCGATTCCGGTTCTGTCATTTCGCCATCAATAATTCCAAAATTTAATTCAATTAATGGTTTATTTACCTTACCATTAATTTTTCCGTTTACATATACTTTTCCTTTGCTTCTATATTTATCAATATCGGGTGGTAATTTTACCGGAACTACCGAAAGTAAATCTGCAATGCTAATTTTTTCGGTACTTATATTCATTTTTATAAAATCAATTCCATTTTTCTCTGCTTTGTATTCGCCATTTAATAACAGCTTTAAGTTATTTAACTGAATATTTGAATTTGATAATTGCAATAAGCCATCATCTGTAATAAACTGTAATTTGGTATTTACATTAAAGAGCGTATTGCTAAATAATTTTTGTTTACCAAATCGTATCTCATTTATATTTGATTGAATATTGGTTTTAATTGCAACTTTTTTATCTGAAAAATTTCCAGAAAGCTTTAAGTTTTTAAAATTTAAATGATAAAGTTGTTTTAGTTGATGATTAGTGAACTTAAAATCTACATTATTAAACTCTACCAAATTTAACTTTAACTGAAAGTTTGAAATTGTATCAGATTTTGATGATTTAACTATATTAAAATTGGCAGTACCATTTTTAAGTACAAATGCTTTTATATTACCATTTTCAATTTTTATTGAACCTATATCATAGTTGCCTTTAATTACCTGCATAACATCAAAACCCAAAAAAGCATTTTGCGCATTTAGCAGTGTATCTCCCGAAAAATCCTGAATGTTTATATTTTTTAGTAATAAAGAAACTTTCGGAAAAGTTTTTAAAAGGCTAACTTCAATATCGTTAGCTGTAATAGTTGCATTAAGTTGTTGGTTTAATTGTTTTAGCGCAAATTGTTTTACCTTGTTTATATTATAATAAAGTAATGCTGCGGTTGAGCAAACCATAATTATTACAAAAACCACAGCCCATAAAAAGTATTTAACAGCCTTTTTCAAAATAAATTACAAATAAACATCATAACTAAAAACGTTAATAACAGGTTATTTAACAAACGGTTAATTACTTTTTTAATTGTGTTTATTTATTAAGCCATTAGCAAAAATATTATTATGTTCTTGACAACATTTTTTGAATGTATTTTCCAACAATATCAAATTCAATATTTACCAAATCTCCAACTTTTAAAGCATTAAAGTTGGTATGTTGCCAAGTATAAGGAATGATGGTTACATTAAATTTATTTTCGTTAACAGATATAATTGTTAGGCTAACACCATTTATACAAATGCTGCCTTTATCAACCATCAAGTGGTTAAACTTTGTATCATTTATTTCAAAATCTAAAAGCCAGCTTCCGTTTAAATCTTTTATATTGTTTACTATTGCTGTAGTATCGACATGCCCTTGAACAATATGCCCGTCAAACCTGCCATTAGCCGGCATACATCTTTCTAAATTAATTATGCTGTTTACAGTAAGTTTTCCAATATTTGATTTATTAATTGTTTCCGCAACGGCAGTAACTTTATGTGCATTATTTTTTACATCGGTTACAGTAAGGCAAACTCCATTATGAGAAACACTTTGATCTATTTTCAATTCATGACTTACAGGGCTTTCAATCCATAAATCAATATTCGAATAATTATTTTCAACCGATACAATTTTTCCTGTACATTCTACAATTCCTGTAAACATGACATACAAATAAATTAAAAGTTTAAATTAAACATTATAAAAATCTACCTTATCAACGTTATAGTGCCTCTTATAGTTCTTTTACGCGTACCGTCAATATAGCTTTCATAAACTTCGCAAATGTAGTAGTAAACACCTTCTGCACAATCATTACCGGATTTTTGGTCTGTTCCGTCCCAATTAATATCAGTATCGTTTGTTTTAAATACTTCTTGACCCCAACGAGTATAAATTACCATATCAATTTTATCTATAAAACGATAAGGAAATGGTTTAAATACACTATTTTTATTATCGGTATTATTTGGCGTAAATACATTTGGTAATCCATACTGAGGGCAATTATCAACACAAATCTGATTGTTAAAGAAACTCTCGTTACCAAAAGAATCAACAGCGGTAACTGCATAACAACCGGCAAAGCTAAATTTAATTTGCTCTCTGTTATCAATGTATTTGTTTGAACCAAAAAGTAACGAATCGAGTAAAACCCAATCGTTTTTGGGAGACTTTTTCCAGTAAACTTTAAATTTAACAACATCCTGATCGAATGTACTTGTATACTGCCAACGTAATAAAACACTTGTTACATTTGTGCTATTGCAAGGTGTATCAATTGATAGTATTGGAGCCTGTGGCCTTACTGTATCTATTGGAATACCGCAAATTTGTTGCGAGTTATTTATTGAAATATATGGTAAAAATGCAGGATTATAACCGCCAATACTTTTTATAAAATAACAATATTCTAATCCATTAAACAAACCGGTATCGGCAAAAGTATTGGTTGTACTTTGCCCTATACTATCCCAATCATTTAAATTATTTTTTCTGAATATAATATACTTTTGGTTCAACCACGGAACATCAACTAACCAGTTTAGTATTATTGTACGACTGGTATTTATGGTTTGAGCTCTGATACTGCTTGCATCTATGCTTTGGGCTGCAAATCTGGTTACTCCGTCTTTTGTATAATACAATAATACCCTGTATGTATATTGTATATTTTGGGTATTTAAAAAAGTATCAATCAAAAAAGTATCGTTTAAAAGATTTGCTGTTGGATAATTTAATTCTGCACCAACATTAGCAAAGTTGTTTAACCCGCTTTCTGTTCTTTGTAACTGAACTTTATATGGTGGAGGAAACTGATTTAGCGTATCAATAACCATTGGTTTTATCCATCTTATAAATATAGAACCTTGACTTGGCGATGTATTTCTTACACTAACATTTGTAATAGCCGGACTTGTTAATTCAATTACTCCGCAAACCTCATCACTGGCATAGCTTTCTACCGGCTCGCTAAATATAATTGAACCATTTTCGCTTCGTGGAGGATAAAAGGTTGTAATAATATAACAATACCTAATTAAAGGAGATAGCCCGCGCCCGAAATTATTATCAAAATAAACCGTATTGTTTAACCCTTGAGTAGTATCAAGCAATGTAAAACCTGTATAAGCAGGTACTCCTGTTTCGCAATAGCCGTGTTTCCAAAAACTGCTGTCAATTCTTCTATAAATTCTGTAGCCAAAAGCAAGTTGTGTGGTATCTCGGTTCCAACGTAAAATAAATCCATTACTGTCTTGTATAATTTGCACATTTCGTGGAGCAGGGCCGTTTACTTTTATATTTACATCTTTTAAATCGCTTAATGGATTTGAAGGGTCGTTATCTGTTGCTCTTAAGCCTGCCTGGTGTTTTGCATTTCTAATGGCATTTCCAAATGGTATCCATCGAAATGTTGCATTTAATGGCGATTGACCAACAGGAGTTGCAGGGACAAGTTGTGCCGGAGATACATCTTGATCGAATGGACCACCATAGCCTCTTATGGTTATTAATTGACCCGGATTTATATCAGTAGCGGTAAAATTAAATTGTAGAAGTTGCAATGCTTCAATGCAGGTATCTCTAATGGTTGATATAACGGGCGGAGTATTATTACATGGGTCGTTAATAAAAATTTGCATATCCCTTACCACAAAGCCAATTAACACACCTCGCCTGTATTCCTGAATAAGGATGGCAATATTATAAGCACCGTTAAATATGGGTGTTTCCCATGTCAATTCTCCGGTTTGGGGATTAATGGCAAAACTGTCAGAAAAAAATGGTGTTACATAATTTTCCACATCTGTGCCGGGATCTTTTTTGGGCGGTATGAGCGAAAAAACCAAGCTGTCTCCATCGGGGTCGTGCGCAAACGGATTGTGTTTGTATGTTCTAAAACGGCAACCATTATCAATGGGAGGCATTTTAAGTATTGGCGACTGGTTGAACCCAAAGGCTGATGATATTCTCAGGTAACTTTCAACATAAAATTTTATATTTACACTATTACCAAAATTTATATTTCTGATTTGGTCAACACGGTTGCGTTCAGCTACACTAATTAAATAATTTCCCGGCCCTGAATAGGTATGTATGGTTCGATAAATATTTTTTTTAATTGGGTTGAAACTGCTGTTACTAACTATTTCTCCATCTCCATTGGCTCTTCTTACCGTTTCCGATTTTCCATCGCCAAAAACTATATCAATTTCGGGTTGATCGGCAGGCCTTCTGGTAAAATCAGTATAAGTTATGGCAGTAATTTCGTATGTAAGCAGGCTTATTTGCCTGTATATTATTTCTCCTGCACGATAATGTGTAGCAAAAACCGAAGTTACAGTTACAAATAATAAAAAAAACGAGGCTATATGTTTTTTTAGGCTATACAAACAATAAATATAAGACGCTGAAATATATTAAAAAGTTGTTACAAATGCGAATGATTACAAATTTTTCAAAAACCTTATCAATTTTCATTTGGTTCAAATAATTTTTACTCATCTTCCGGCTCCACGTCTATCAATACATTTTCAAATTCTTTCTGCGGATTTAATCTTTTATCAAGACTTAGCAGCATACTTGGCAGTAACAACAAATTCATAAGCATTCCAAAAAACAAAGCCAATGATGTTAATATACCCAATGCAACAGTACCGCCAAAGTTTGAAAAAGAAAAAATAATAAATCCTGCAAACAATGCAACTGCTGTGTAAATAATGCTTGGCCCGGCTTCTGAAAGGCTTTGCGGTATGGCTATTGCCATATTCCAATTATTGCGTTGCAGGCTATGCCTGTATTTTGCAAGGTAGTGTATAGTAAAATCAACCACAATGCCGTATGCAATACTAAAAATAATAATGGTGCTTGGCTTTAGTCTAATATTAAAAAAACCCATTATACCCAATGTTAAAATTAAAGGAATAATATTGGGAATAAGCGAAATTAAAACCATGCGCCAGCTAAAAAACAAAAATGCCATCATTACCGAAATAATAACAAGAGCAAGAGACATACTTTGAAGCAAGTTTTTAATTAAATAGTCGTTTCCTTTTAAAAATATAGCGCTGGTTCCGGTAATTTTAACATTGTACTTTCGCGGATTAAAAACACTATCAATAGTATTTTTAACTTGTGCGGTTAGTGTTTTCATTCTGGCTGAACCAACATCGGCCATTTGCAAGCTTATGCGAGCCATACTAAAATTACTGTCAACCATACTTTTAAGCAAGCGCGTATTGCCTTGCTCTTGTGGAAGATAACTGATAATTTTAGAAATATCGAGCACATTAGGAATGATATAAAAACGTTCATCGCCATTGTTTACGGCCTGATTGGCAAATTTTATAAAATCGATAACCGAAACAGGTTTACTTAATTCATCAAACCTGTCGAGCCTTTTCGATAGCTGATTAATTTTTTGCAGGGTTGTGTAATCTTTTATTCCATCTTTTTCTTTGGTATCAACTTTTATTTCAAAAGGCAATGTACCCTTTAAGTTGGTTTCAAAAAATTTAAGGTCGGTGTAAACTTTATCGTTTTCAGGAATATCATCAACCACATAGCCTACATTATCTATTTTTGTTGAACCTATTATAGCTGCTGCTATCAATAAAAATGTAAATGAATAAATATACCTGCGTTTGTTATAAATTAAGTAATTACAAACATCAAGAACTTTATTTAGTCTAACTCCTTCAAGGTGTTTTATGTGTGCTGGTTTTGGCGGTGGCAGGTAGCTGTAAACAATCGGGATAAAAATAAGCGATACACCATACATTAAAATTATAACGGTGCCTGCTACAATAGCAAACTGATCTAATAATGCACTGCCCGAAAAACTAAATACCAAAAAACCTACAGCAGTTGTAACATTGGTTAGTAGTAAGGGTAATCCGTTTTTTGAAATAAGCCTTATTAAAGACAGCATTTTATTTCCATGTTTTGTAAACTCTTGATGATAAACATTAAGCAGGTAAATACAATTTTGTACTCCAATAATAACCATAAGCGGTGGCAAAATTCCTGTAAGTAAAGTTATTTTATAGCCAAACAATGCAATGCTGCCAAGTGTTGCTATAACACCAATTAATACTACAACCAAACTAAATAATACTGCGCTAAAAAATTTAAAAAACGCCAATATAAACAACGCAGTAATAGCAATACTAATGTATGTAAATATTTTAATTTCATCTGCAACCCTTGAGCTAAAAATGGTTCTTACATAAGGCAAACCGGAGATATGAATTTCGGTGCCAAGTTCGTCTCCAAAGTTTTTTGATAGTTTTTCTATTTCTTTTACCAAAGGAATTCTGGCTTTACTGTCAAGTTTATCCTTTTTAAGTGTTACAGCAATTAATGTAACATTATTTTTAGGGTTATAAATTAAACCTTCATAAAACTTTAATTTATCAACTTCGGTTTTAAAAGAATCTAATTCACTTTGGGTAGTTAATTTTTTTTGAAGCATGGGTTTTAAAACCAATTTTGCTTTCGCTTCATCAACATATAAATTATAAAGTTTGGTTAGCGAAACCACATTTTCAACGCCATCAAGATTTTCAATCTCATTACACAAGTCGTACCATTTGCCAAAAAATTTTTTTTCAAAAATATCAGGGCTTTTTACTCCTATAACCATTATGTTACCATCTTCGCCAAAAACTTGTTTAAACTTTAAATAGTCAACAAAATCCGAGTCGTTTTGCGGAATTACCTTTGCAAAATCGTAAGTTAACTGAACCTTTAACGCAAAAAAACCAAAAAACAGAGTAAAAACTCCAATTGCAACAAGCAGCCAAAAGCGATTGCGTATGGTAAAACTGGCTAAACTATTCCACATAAAAGTGCCAAAAATAGTTAAATATACAATAATTAAACCTATCTTATAAGTATTTGGCTGTTTTAATGTGCATTACAACTTCATTACGTTTATTTTTGGCTAAAAAAATACAATAACCTAATTTGCTGCACGTTTAAAATGTGTTTTAGGTTCAAATAATTGCTATAAAATTGAACTTAAAACATGGTACCGCACATGAAATATTTTTTTTCTTTTTGTTTTATTCTGCTTCTGCTAAACAATTTATTTGTTTCGGCTCAAACCAAACCACCAACACTTGGTTGGCGCGTTCATTTACCATACCTAAAAAACAATACCATTGATGTTGTTGAAAATAAAGTTTATTGCGGCTCAGAAACCGGTATTTTTACTTACGATATTAATGCCCGCGAAGTAGAAAGGCAAAGTCGTGTTAATGGATTAAGCGATGTAGAAGTAACTCTGCTTAGGCATTTTAAACCATTAAACGTTACAATAATTTTATATGCAAACAGCAATATTGATTTAATTTATCATTCAACAAATACCGTTGTAAATTTACCCGACATACTGAACCGACAAATAATTGGCCGGAAAGCATTAAATAATGTTGATTTTTTTAACAACCGAGCTTATTTGGCAACCAGTTTTGGCATTGTGGTAATTGATTTGGTTTCGAGGCGAATTGTTGATTCGTACCAAAACCTTGGCCCGGGAGGCACCAACCTCGAATTTTCTGATGTTTGTATATTAAACAATATTATTTATGCAGTTGCAAACAATGCTTTATATGCAGTAAGTTTAAATGCGCAAAACTTAAACGATTTTAATTTTTGGACAAATATTAAATCTTCGAGCAGAAGCAGATTTTGCGCAAAATATGGTTCGAACCTGTTAGTGGAAATTGACTCGAACCTGCAAGTTTATGATGGTATTACTTTTACACCATTTACACCAACAGAGGGAGAACGAATTGTAAACCTAAACCGAAGCGGAAACAGACTTTTTGCAGTTACCGAAAATAAAATAGTTTTGGTTGAACCTGATTTAAGTATTAAAAACTACAATCAAACATTTAAAAATGGTGCAGCCATTGACGCAAAAGGCCGTTTATGTATGATTGATAACCTTTATGGATTAACGATAGATTTAGGTAACGGTGAAACCGATTTTATTATGCCAAATGGGCCAACCGATAAAACAACCGGAAAATTTACCTATGCTTTTGGCAGGCTTTGGCATACCGGTGGACAGGTAAATGAAAAGTTTGACGAAACCTATAACAACTCTAAATTCAATACTTTTAAAAACAATGTATGGCGAAACTTTTGGCTCAACAATAACCAAAAATTATACGATGCCCGCGACTTTTTGGATATAAAAAAGCACCCATTTGCTGACAGAATTTTTATATCATCATACGGTACCGGAATTTTTGAATTAGATGGCGAAAACTTTATTGAATTATACGATGAAAAAAACAGCAGTATGCAACGTTTTGGAGTACCGGGTTTTAACCCATTGCGCGTAAGCGGTATTGATTTTGACAATGCCGGTAATCTTTGGGTAAGTAATTTTGGCGTAAGCAAACCATTAAGCGTAAAAACCAATAGCGGCTGGCAATCTTTTAGTGTTGGTTCGTTGGTTTCAAACAGCGAAGTTGGCTATTTAACCTGCGATGATAACAACAACGTTTGGCTGCAATGCATTAGAGATATTGGCATATTGGTTTACAACCACAACGGCACACCCGATAATCCGAATGACGATCAGTTTAAACTAATTACCAAAGAGGTTGGGCAAGGATCACTGCCACATAATAAAGTAAATGCAATTACAAAAGATTTAAACGGAGAAATTTGGATTGGCACGAACGAAGGACTTGCCATTATAAGCAATCCGGGATTGGTATTTAATACGCAAAACCGCAGCTTTGATGCCAGGCAAATTATTATTAAAACAGGCGATTATTTTTCGGTTTTTTTAGGAACCGAAGTTATAAATTGTATTAAAGTTGATCCTGCTAACCGAAAATGGATTGGCACTCGAAATGGAGTTTGGCTGGTAAGCCCCGATGGCTATACCGTTATACACAACTTTACACGAACCAACAGCCCTTTACTAAGCAACAATGTGCTTGAAATTGGTATTGACGAAGAAACCGGTGAAGTATTTTTTGCTACCGATAAAGGAATTATAAGCTTTATGGGTACAAGTACTGCTGCAGAAAATAAATTCGGCAAGGTCGAAATTTACCCTAATCCAGTTAAGCCTGATTATACAGGATTAATTTCGATAAAAGGGCTTGCAAATAATGCTACCGTAAAAATAGCCGATATAAACGGAAACCTTGTTTACGAAACAACTGCTAATGGAGGATTTGCAACATGGGATGGCACCAGCTTTGGCAAAAGAAGAGTTGCCACCGGAGTGTATCTTATTTTCTCATCAAACCGCGATGGAAGCGAAACACATGTGGGTAAAATTTTATTTATAAACTAAAACTTTTTTTATTTAAAATGGCATTAATAAAATCGGTAAATGGTGTTGAACCAAAGTTTGGAGAGGATTGCTATTTGGCTGAAAATGCAACAATTATTGGCGATGTGATAATGGGTAACCAATGCAGTATATGGTTTAATGCAGTTGTAAGAGGCGATGTAAACAGTATTCGCATGGGCAATAAAGTAAATGTGCAAGATGGCGCAGTTATACATTGCACCTTTCAAAAAACCAAAACTCATATTGGCAACAATGTTTCAATAGGTCATAATGCCATTGTACATGGTTGCACCATACACGATAATGTATTGGTTGGTATGGGAGCCATTGTGATGGATAATTGCGAAATTGGCAGCAATACCATTATTGCAGCAGGCGCAGTTGTTTTAGAAGGAACCAAGGTTGAAAGCGGTGTTATTTATGCTGGAGTTCCAGCTAAAAAAGTAAAAGACATAAACGAGGAATTAATAAAAGGCGAAATTGACCGTATTGCAAATAATTACATAATGTATAGCAATTGGTTTAAATAACCGTAATTCATTATTTATTTATTATTCACCATTTAGCCATTGCTTAAAAAATGGAGCCCTTTCCCTACTTACCAAAACTTCTTCCTCGTATGCAGGATTTAAAATTATTTTAAGCTTTCCGTTAAAGTAATTATTAATTTGCTTTATAGCTGCAAGGCTGCTTATAATTTGTCTGTTTAACTGAAAAAATTTTTGAGGTTCAATTATATTACTTAGTTGCTCAATGGTGTAATCTGAGATATAAATGTTTTTTTGATGAGTAACAATATGTGTTAACTTATCTTTAGAGTAAAAATAAGCAATATCATCAACCGAAACAGGAATAAGTTTTTCGCCCAGTTTTACCAAAAATCTGCTTTTAAAATTTTGCCTGTTGCTTTTATTTATTTGTTGTAAAAGTTTGTTTATATTACTTTCAACTGCTTTATTTAATCCTAATTGATAGAATTGTTTAAATTTGTATATAGCATTTTTAAGTTCTGTTTTTTCAATAGGTTTTAGCAAATAATCAATACTGTTTAGTTTAAAAGCTTTAAGTGCAAACTCATCATAAGCTGTAGTAAATATTACAGGGCAATTTACATTTACTCTTTTAAAAATTTCAAAACTTTGTCCATCGGCTAATTCAATATCAAAAAATGCAATATCTATGTCTTCATTATGGTTTTTAAACAGTTCAACTGCCGAAACAATGCTATCTGCATGGTAATTTACATTAGCATCAGGCTCTGTTTCTTCAATCAATTTTTTTAAACGATTGTAAGCGGGTACTTCGTCTTCAATTATCGCAATTTTAAGCATCAGTCTAAAAGCGGGATTTCTACTTTAAATATTTTGTTATTATTTGTAATATTTACTTGTCTGTCGGTTAAAAAACCATAGCGACTAATTATGTTACTAAGGCCAATGCCGTTACTTTCTGGAGCAGTTGCTTTGGGTTGTAAATTATTACTTATGTAAACTTCATTTTGCGTTGACCCAATGTGAATGATTAAAGGATGTTGGTTTGAAATAATATTGTGCTTAATGGCATTTTCCACCAGCATTTGAAGCGATAGTGTAATAATTCTTTTATCTTCAACCGATTTATCTATCATGTATTGTACTTGCAAATTATTTCCAAAGCGCATTTGATTTAAAAATATATACGATTCTATAAAAGCAAGTTCTTCTTTTAAGGTTGCTGTTTCTTTGTCTTTTTGGTTCAGAACATACCTGTAAACCGAGCTTAATTTTTGTACAAATTCGGTTGCAGTTTGTGGGTTTTCTTCAATAAGGTTTGTAAGTGTATTAAGTGCATTAAACAAAAAGTGAGGATTTATTTGACTTTTTAAAGTTTCAAACTCAGCTGATAAACTTTCTCGTTTTAGTTGTTCTTTTTCCGTAAGCGTTTGTCGCCAGAATTTAAAAAACTCAATGGCTGTAAATATGGAATTTATAAGTAAAGTAATGGTTATTGATATGATTAAAAATGTTGTGTTTTCTCGAGAATTTAATTGACAAGCCTGACCGTAAAATACAGGGTATATGAATATATTAAAAGAGTAATAAACAAGCGTAGGCCAAACCAAAGCTATAATTAAAAAAACGGTAATTTTTTGTTTTATGTTTTTCCACTTAATAAACCTGTCTGTTAAATCAATAAGTAAAATATTGCCATTCCAAATTGTTGCTATAAAAAAGAAATTGTAAGCAATATTTATCAACCAATCATATCCAAACAACTGCTGATTATTGTTTTTTGTTGTAAGTGTACCAAAAAACAAAGCAAATACAATAATACAAAGATGTCTTACCGATACATCGTGCTTATCGGTAAACTTTAATCGTATTTGCTTTGATTTTTTCACCTGATTTGTTTATTGCAATGATAACTAAAAAGTATAACGGAACATGGGTACAGGAAAGAAGCCTTGCTGATACTCGTTGGCTATACTGTTGGTTCGGGGGTTATAATTTTGTGCAAATATGTTTTTATGATTGGTTACGTTTTGAAAATCTATGGCAAATTCCATTGAACTTTTACTGAAATCTTTTCTCCAGCCAATTTTAATATCACTTCTTAAATACGGTGTTTGTTGAACACTAAACGCCCTTGAGTCATCAAAAACTACAAACCCCTTAAATGCCGATGCTGCCAAGTCAACCGGAGTAAAATAACGACCTCCCAATGTTGTAAATTTAATATTTGCATAAATTACATCTCCTTTATTACCAAGTTTAAATTCTTTTCCGGCCAATATATTTGCTGCATATTTTGAGTTGAATGCAGTATTTCTTTCAACACCATCGCTGCCTTTATACTTACTGTCAAATAACGAGCCTGTTACCAAAAAATAATAACCTTTGTTAAAGTTGCGTTCAAGCGTAAGCTCTATACCATAATTTGTTCCTGAACCTTCATTCGCCAACTTGGTTTCATCAACAGGTGCAAAAGCAGCGCCCACATTAAGCATTGAGAATGATGACGAAAATGTATGAACAGGAATTTGGCTTAATAACTGATAGTAAGTTTCAAATTTTAATCGAGTATGGCGTGTTAATGTTCTTTCGTATCCAACAACAAAATGATTAGAACGCATAAAGTTTAATTTTTTGTTAGGTTCGTTTCCAAATTCGTCTTGCGAAAACATATTGTATAATGGTATGGTTTGGTGGTGCAGTCCATATCCGGCATTTATTGATGAGTTTTCGTCTATGGCAAAACGTATTCCTGCTCTTGGTTCAAGCACAGCTTTGTTATTGGCATCTAAATATTGAGCGTGTAAACCAATATTTGCCGAAAACTTAGCCGAAAAACGATGTTTTAATTGAGCATAAGCCTGAGTTAAATTTATATTTCCGTTTCGTTTTATCCTAACGGTATCAATTGTGCCTTTATTAAAATAATCAATATTTGAGTAGTTAAAAAATGTAACATCGTGGTTAATGCCTGCATGAAGCGTATTTTTTGCATTAAACTTGTGGTTTACATTTAAGATGGCTGAATATTTATTATCTACAAAAGTACCTTTTGCCTTACGGTATGTTACGCTTTCGTTTGATAGGTTTAGACTGTCAATTTTATAACCATCGTTGGTATGCTGCCAGGCCAATGTAAATTTTGCCCATGTTTTTTCGGTTAAATTTTTCTCTAATGCCAAACCCGTCATAAATTTACTGTATCGCGGAAATTGATTTTGGTTTACATCTCCATAAAAATCTACACCATTTGTATCTACATCTTTTGCCAGCAAATCAATAGAGCTAATGCCGCCCATACCAAACCATGTAAGTTTTGATTTATTTTTTAGTGGTACAGCCACTTTAAAATTCATATCCTGATATAAAGGAACAGCCGCACCGGTACCAACATTAAAACCAAACTCTTTCATAACGGCAAGTGTAGAATACCTGTAATTAAAAATATACGATGCTTTTGATTTTTTTGACAAAGGCCCTTCGGCTCCAATCTCGAAGCCGTTAAATCCAATTTGAGCCAACAATTCGTGTTTTTCGTTATTTCCTTCACGTAATACCAAATCAAACACTCCCCCATTGGCATTGCCATATTGAGCCGGAAATGCTCCCGTAAAAAAATCAGATTTGGCTATATTATTTGCATTGAGTATACTTACCGGACCACCTGTATTAAAATTGCTGCCAAAGTGGTTTGGGTTAAAAATATTCACACCTTCTAGTTGCCATAGCATGGCATTAGGCGAATTGCCCCTTACCACAATATCGTTTCTGCTGTCATTTCCTGATATTACACCTGCAAAATTTGCAGCCATTCTGCTAGGGTCTCCCAAAGCGCCAGCATATTTTTTCGTATCATCGGGGTTAAACGAACGTGAACTTACAACCGCCATTTCGTTATTGGTAACAGTAGGGTCGGTTTTGCGACTATATGTTACTGTAACTTCCTGCATTTTATTTACCTGTTCGCTTAGGCCAAGATTCAACACTACTTCTTTTCCTGCAGTTACCATTATATCGGGTAATACAAGATTTTCGTATCCAATGTACGAAACCTTAATGGTTTTACGCCCAAGGGGTACATTAGCTATTCTAAACTTTCCTTCGGCATCGGTAGTTGCTCCACCAATAATTTCTCCATTTAAAATTGTAACAGTGGCTCCAATTAAAGGTTGCTTGCTATCGTTATCAATTATGCTTCCGCGTACGGTTTGTTTACCTGCTGTTTGAGCCAAATTTTTGAAGCTGAAACCAGATAGAAAAAAGCCAAGCAAAATGAATTTGGCGGCTTTGAAGGTTTTTAATGTTGTAATTTTTGTTTTCATTGTTTGTTTAATTTGATGCTTCAAAAATGAGTTGGTTTTGCAAACCTATAAATCAAATATTACCGAAACGTAGTTTTTGCTTGCTGAACCGAAAATGTTTTAATCCTAAACGTTTAATTAAAAAACCATGTTAACAAAATCTTGAAAAGGTTTTAATGCCATATTGCAAGGCATTGTAAACATTTGGCTACTTTTGTATCCCGTAACAACTTGAACCGATTACTTTAGGTTCAAAAAACCAATTTTAAAAATTTTTTTATGAAACCAAAATACATTTTTGTTACGGGCGGTGTAACATCTTCATTAGGAAAAGGTATTATAGCGGCAAGCCTTGCAAAACTTTTGCAAGCAAGAGGTTACACTGTTACCATACAAAAACTCGACCCTTATATAAATGTTGACCCCGGTACGCTAAACCCTTACGAACACGGAGAATGTTATGTAACCGATGACGGTGCCGAAACCGACCTTGATCTTGGCCATTACGAAAGATTTTTAAATACACCCACATCGCAGGCTAATAATGTAACTACCGGAAAAATATATCAACACGTTATTAATCAAGAACGCGAAGGGGCTTACCTTGGCAAAACGGTACAAGTAATTCCGCATATTACTGATGAAATAAAAAGACGTATAAAACTGCTTGGCGAAACAGGAAATTATAAAATAATAATAACCGAAATTGGTGGCACGGTTGGCGATATTGAAAGCCTTCCATACATTGAAGCTGTTAGGCAATTGCTTTGGGAGCTTAAAGACGAAGATGCCATTGTTATACATTTAACACTTCTGCCCTTTTTAAATTCTACAAAAGAGCTAAAAACAAAACCTACACAACACAGCGTAAAAATGCTTTTGGAGAGCGGTGTACAGCCCGATGTATTGGTTTGCAGAACCGAACATGCCATAAGTAAAGACATGAAAAAGAAAATTGCATTGTTTTGCAATGTTGACCCCAATGCCGTGATTGAAGCACTTGATGTGCCTACCATTTACGATGTGCCGTTAATGATGCTGAAAGAGAAATTAGACAAAACCGTACTTACTAAACTAAAACTGCCCACCCAAAACGAACCTGATTTGGAAAGCTGGAAAAACTTTTTGGTAAGGCACAAAAACCCTAAAAATGAGTTACAGATAGGGCTTGTTGGCAAGTATATTGAATTGCCCGATGCTTATAAAAGTATAATTGAATCATTTATACATGCTGGCGCACAAAACGAATGCCGCGTAAGACTAAACTACATTCACAGCGAGCTGATTGCCAATGATAATATTGAGCAAAAATTTGGCAATTTAGACGGAATTTTGGTGGCTCCGGGTTTTGGTGAGCGTGGTATTGAAGGCAAAATTGCTGCCATAAAATATGCCCGCGAAAACAAAATGCCTTTTTTGGGAATTTGCCTCGGAATGCAAATGGCAGTAATTGAATTTGCCCGAAATGTTATTGGCTGGAAAGATGCCCACAGCACCGAAATGAATCCCAAAACAAAACACCCGGTAATTGACATGATGCCCGAACAAAAGAAAATTACGGCAAAAGGCGGCACCATGCGCTTAGGCAGTTATGTATGCGAAGTTCAAAAAGGAACACTTGCATATAAAATTTACGAGAAAACAAAAGTAAGTGAGCGTCATCGCCATAGGTATGAGTTTAATAGCAAGTTTACTGGGGATTTTGAGAAAAACGGCTTAATTATTTCTGGTATAAACCCCGAAACCAAACTGGCAGAAATTGTAGAACTTAAAAATCATCCGTTTTTTATTGGTGTTCAGTTTCACCCTGAGTATAAAAGTACTGTTTTAAATCCGCACCCTTTGTTTGTAAAATTTGTTAAAGCTGCTTTGGCTTACAGCCAGCAGTAAATTTTAATTTATTATGCCAATTTGCCTATGCCCGGGTTCATAAATTATTCGTATAAAATTGCTAAGCCTTTCTGTTGAACGGTTTATAGGTACACCGGTAACAATACCAATCATAAAATTGTCGGCTATACCCAACCTCATTTGCGGACGCATTACCATATCAAATCCATTTTTTGTTAACTCCTTGTTTAGCTCTATACCCAAAAAGTTTCTGGTACCGCTAATCATATAATTAAAACTGGTGTTTAAATGCCATTCGGTAAATGTTGGTAAATTAAACATTTTGGTTACATAAGGACCGGTATATATTAATGTGTGAAAATTTTGCCCCCAACGCTTTGCTGCCACAAAAAACGGATTAAAAATATTCCCTGAATAAATATTCCTCTTACCGTATTTGCTAAAATCAATCAACTCAAATTCGTGCAAATAACCCATTGCCATAGATATATTGTTAGGATCGGAAACAAAAAAGGTATATTGAGTTGCTGCTTTTAAACTGTTTAGTTTATGTTTTCTTCCTTCGCCATTTCTTTGTGGAGTATAATAAAACGAAAAAGGCAATTCTACTTCAAGGCCAAGCCTATCAATTGGTGCCCATTCATACTCAATTAAAAAAGAGTATAAGTCGGCATTGTTTTTATCGGTTAATCCAAAACCAACATTCCATTCTTTTTCTCCTTTACGTGCGCCTAAATCCCTAATTAAATCAATAAACAAGGGTTCGGCATGTAAAACTTTTGCCGGTCCCTTTTTATCTTCTTCAAATTCAACAATATATAAACTATCAAGCTTTTCATTAATTAACTCAATGTCAATCTCTAAACTATCTTGTTGATTTTGGGCAATTGTAAAACTAAAAAACAAAAAGAATAAAAATAAGGTTAAAACAAACTTCACAAAATTCAATTTCATAAAAAAATTCCGATTGCAATAATCGAACTCAAAATTTCAATGCGCCTGTTTTTATTGTAATTTTTTGGTTTTATTATATGTTTATTTTCTTTTCAAGCAAAACCTCATTTAATATATCATATTGTTTTAAATTGAACCATTTTTCTTCGTAAGGATTATAAACTTGAATTGCATTCGGGTCAGGAAAAAACTTATAATCAAATCTGTTGGATTGTACTGCAAAATATCCTGTATAATAATACTTCATATTGAAGTTTTTTGCATACATATACTTATTTAACATTAGCATTTTACCTAAACTGTATTTTTTATATTCGGGGTTATAAAAATTTAAAATACCCGCCAAACTATTATTTCCAACATCAAAATAGCCAACAGCAATAAGCTTTTCTTTATCTCTTATTTGAAACTGTTTGGTATTAAAATGTTGCTTTTTTTCGGTACCATGTAAATAATACGCTACCGATTCGGAAGTTGAAAAACTAACCGAATTTCTGTAAAGGGAGTATAGTTCTTCTACTTCATCGGTTATGGTTGAGCCAACTAAATGTATTGAAAATTTTTTGGCATTTTTTAAAATTTGTTTTGATGCTTTTGATAAAACAACATTTTGCACACAGGTTCTTAACCAAAACACATCCATTAATTTATCGTCTAAAAGAATGTAGTTGGTAGTAAACATTTCATTACCGTAACGGTAAAAACCTTTTTCAAGTAATTCATCAAGTATGGCATCTTGCAGGGGTGCAAATGTTTTTATAAAATCATCACTTAAAAACATATTTCAGTGTTTTTATTCGCCCAGCCATTTAATTGGTTTTTGCAAGCGACCTCTAACAAGTCCGAACTTTTTTATGGCATATTTATTCAAATGCTCAATGGTTTCATCTACGCTATCGGTTACCAAAACATAATGTAAATCATCAGGGCTTATGGCACCTTCTTTAACCATATCGTCCATAAATTTTATAAGATTTTGCCAGTATTCTTTACCGAATAAAACAACAGGAAAATCAGCAATTTTACCTGTTTGTATAAGGGTTAAGGTTTCAAATAATTCATCCATGGTACCCCAGCCACCGGGCATTATTATAAAAGCATACGAATACTTTATTAATAGTGTTTTTCTTACAAAAAAATACCTAAAGCTTACCCATTTATGCAAATACGGATTTTCTTTTTGCTCCATTGGTAAAATAATGTTACAACCTACGCTCAAGCCGCCATTTTCAAAAGCGCCTCGGTTTGCGGCTTCCATAATGCCGGGGCCTCCACCCGTCATTACGGCAAAGCCAAGCTCGGCTAGTTTTGAGCCTATTTGATAGGCACTTTTATAATAAGGGTGGTCTTCTTTAAATCGGGCGCTGCCAAAAACGGTAACGCAAGGGCCAATAAAATGCAAGGCTCTGTATCCTTTTATCAGCTCAAAAAAAACTTTTAATGTGAAAGTAAACTCACGCCAACGGCTACGCGGGCCTTCTAAAAATCGCTTTTCGGAATTGAAAAAATTTAAACTTTTACTCATATTTAAATTATTTTTTTAACGTCTTTAATTAATGGTATTAGCAAGTTAAAATTTAACATTTTTAAACTACTTATTAATTTCTATAGAAATAATTGTTTTAGAATTGATTTTCGTTATCATTAAAATCTTTTGTAATTTCATCCAGTTCATGGGTTTTCAAAACAATATTTAATATTGTTTTATCGAGTTCTTTGCATGATTTATCTATATATTCTATACATTTTTGTTTGTCTTCTGCACTTGTATCTTTGTCTTGTAACAAAATATTTAATCCCATTATTCTTGAAACGGGTGCCCTTAAAACATGAGATTGTGTATAAGCAATTTCATGTAATTTTTTGTTTTGTTCTTTTATTGCATCTATTTGCTTTTTCATATTAGTTATATCAGCCATAGCTCCAACAATTCTAATGGCTTTATCATTTTTATCTCTAACAATTACAGCCTTATCTTGAATATAAGCATAGGTTTTATCTTTCTTTAAAAACCTATATTGGCATGACCACTCGTATTCTTTGGGGTTATTTAATGCATTATTTAAACTATTCTCAACCATTTTTAAATCATCAGGATGTATTCTGTAGCGCCAATCATAATTATTTGATTCATCCATATCATTTACGGTTTTACCAAACTTTTCTTCATATACATCACTTTTGAAAAATGTATTTTTTTCTAAATCCCAATCCCAAATTGCATCATTTGTTGCTTGTGTAACTTTTATAAAACGATCGTTAGCCTTGTTTAATAGATTTAATGTATCGTTTAATTTTATTTGATTAATTTTCTCTTCTGTAATATCTTGAAAACTTATATATATACTTACACATTTATCATTAATTACTTGCGGTTCAGCAATTATTCTTAGCCATTTTGTTTTTCCTAAAGTTGTATTTATTAATATTTCATCTATTTCCGATTTTAAATTGTTTAAAACATTATCTATCTTTATAATTAATTTTTCTTTTACATCATTTGTTACTAATTTTTCAAATTCATTTATGTTTAAATCTATTTCGGTTGGCAATTCAAGAATTTCATAGCCAATATCTGAAAGATAAATTTTTTGGGAATCAATTTTATATTCCATTGATCCTAATTTTGCTAGATTGCCTGAGCGATTTATCATTTCTTCAGCTCTTTTTTCTTCTGTAATATTTTTAGCTAAACTATAAATTAACGACTCGCTTGGAAACATAATTGTAGACCAACTTAACCAAATTAATTCTCCATTTTTGGTTAAATACCTGTTTTGAAAATTTATGGTTAACGTGCCTGTATTAACAATTTTTTCAATTTCTTTTTGTGTTTTTTCTAAATCTGGTTTATAAACAAAATCAACAATTGGCTTACTTGTTAATTCTTTTACAGAGTATCCCAGCAAATTGCACATAGCAGGGTTCACTTTTTTAAAATAACCATCGTATCCTGCAATACACATTATATCGGGCGAAACATTCATAAATCTAGTTACTTCTTCTTTTGATATTAACCTTTCAAATTCAGCTCCTAATGTTTCTCTTATTTCATTTAAATACTTATTTATATAATTTTCTTTTAACACTTTTGTTGAAGCCAATATAACAACTCCTTTTACAATGTTATTGTATGTTAATGGAAAAGCAAAAACCGTATTTAAACCGCATTTTTTTGCTTGTTCTTTTCTTGCAAAAAATGGACTTTCATCAACATTATAAATAAATATTGACTTATTATTATTCCATACATAGCCAGGAATTCCATCTCCTTTTTTAAAAGTTTTTATAGTTTTATCTGTAGAATAAAACGAATTGAAAATTAAATGATTATAAGTTAAATAATTATATAAATTTATTTCATTATTATTATTAACTTTCCATAATTCTGCCATTTCAAACCTGGTTTCTTTAATTAGAAAATCTAAAACCATACTTAGCATCTCATCAGTATTCTTTTCAATATCATCAAAAATTTCTCTTATTTTTATTAATAATTCTTTTTGTTTTTTAATTATAATTTCATCAGTAATATCTTTGTATATGGCAACCCAATTTATCAATTCGCCATTATCATTAAAAACAGGACTTATAGAAATATCATTCCAAAATGTTTCATTATTTTTTTTGTAATTAAGTAATTTTAAAGAAATTGATTTTTTATTATTTAAAGCATCAAATATTTTTAATATTTCGTTTTTATCTGTTTCTTCACCATTTAGTATTTCCGGACTCTTACCAACGACTTCATCAATGGTATAACCGGTTAAACTTAAAAATTTGTTATTAGCATAAATTATTTCAAGTTTTTGATTTTTTGTAATTGAATTAGTAATTATTACTGCTTCACTTATGTTTTTAAATGCTGTTTCAAAAAACCTTATTTTATTTTCCTCTATTACATCTTTGGTGATATCCTGAAATTTTACACTAAAACCAAATACTTCTTTATTTATCAATACAGATGTAACTATTATTTTATAATAAATAGCTTCTTCGTTTATTTTATATTTAATTATTTCAAAATATTCATTACCAGTTTTTAAACATAATTTAACGTATTTGGTTATTTTTGATCTCGTATTATCATCTAAAATATCAAAATACGATGAATTTACAGAGATTTTGTTTCCGGTGAGAGAATATATTATTTTTTCAAAATTGCTATTATATAAAATGGTATTAAATTCATTATCAATAAAAATTATGCCGTCATTACCGCTATTTATTAAAGATTCTAGCCTTGCATAAGCTTGTCTTAATTCCAACTCTTTAGCTGTAATTATTTCATTTCTCTTAAGCAGTTCATTATAAGTTTGATTTAATTCCTCACTTGTACTTTTTAGCGATTCGTTACTAGCTTTTAGTTCTTCCGAATTTGCAGATAACTGTTCATTTACGGTTTGTAATTCTTCATTTAAGTTTTGCAATTCTTCGTTAGTTACTTCTAGCTCTTCTATATAGTTTTGTAGGTTGTGTCTAGTTACTTCAAGCTCTTCTTTTAAAACTTCTATTTCATTATTTTTTATATCACCAATATCATTATTTAATAATTTAAAAATCTCTTTTAAATCTGCATTAACTTTTAATATATCAAAAATTAATATATAAATCTCTTCATCTTTAAAATTATAAAAAATAGGTTTTACTATAAATCTTATAATATATGATTTTTCGCCTATATTATACTTTCTGTAATTTGATTTATATACATCATGAATTAATTTTGATTGAGTTAAAGCAATCTTTGCCTCAATATATACATCCGGGTTTAAAATGTTTTGAATATTTAAATTAAAATATCCATTCGAAATTATCAAAAAGTCGTTAAATTCTCCTCTTATATCTAAAAGCTGATTGTTATTATTTATTACCAGAAATGGGTTTTCGTAAGAATTGTAAATTGTATTTTTTATTAAATCATTTAGTGAAATATCATTTGAATTTTTATCATCAATATTTTTATATTCAAAAATCTTTCTTTTTATAGCATTGTTTCTTCCAAAGAAATTGTTTAAGTTATCAAGTGTTTTAAAATATGGCTCAAATAATTTTGGATTTATGTTTATGTCATCTATAATTAAAATACAATTTTCTATACCGGAGTAATGAAATATTTGTACAAGTTTATTGGATGCTGAATTATTGAAATATAAAAATATATTCTTTGTTAAAATTAAATCTATTTTTAAAAAAGGTGGCATGCTTAACAAATCATGTTTATTAAACATAATCATTAATCTGTATTTATATTTTAATTTATATAAATCATCTTGATTGTCGAAATAATTTTTTAGTTGTTGCTCATTAAATAAATTTTCTAATTCAATCTTTGTAAATATTTTAGTTCTACCATTTTGTAAAATCTCTTCATTTAAATCGGTTGCAAATATTTTTACTGTTAATTTTTTGTTATATTTTTTTAAAAGTTCATCTATAATAATTATTAATTGAATAACATTTTTAGAAAATCCTGCAAAAGGTATCCATATTCTTAGTTCTTCGTTTTCTTGTTTGTTTAAAATTATTTTTAATAAATAACTCTTTATTGTTGTTAAGAAATCGGAATCAGTTATAAATTTATTACTTGGTTCAAATAAAATATAATACAGGTTTTTTAATTCGTTTTCATTATTTTTAAGTAATAATAAATAATCATTTAAACTGTTAACTTTTAATTTTTCTAGATATTTATTTAATTTTAATTCAAATAACTCTTTATTATAGTACTCTACTAAATTAATTTTTAAATATTTTTCTAACTCAATAAATATTTTTTCAATTAAAGTGGTATTGGCTTTGTCATCGTATATATAAACTTTATCAATTAATTTCTCAATAACAAATGCAATTTTTTCCGATTCAATAATATAATCTGCTAAATTATTTTCTATAACAGATTTAGGCATACTGTTAAATTTAGCAGTTTCGGGTTTTTGAACCAAAACATAGCCTCCATTTGCCTTAATATGCTTTAGCCCTTCAACCGAATCTTTACCTGCACCTGAAAGAACAACACCAATTACAGAATTATAATATTGTACATCAATACTTTTAAGTAAATAATCAATATTAGGCTTTACTTCTAAAAAATTTGAATTACTATCTAATTTAAAAGTATTTTTTGTAATATTTATTAAAAGATTTGATGGCACAACATATACATAACCTTCTGTTAAAACTTCATCATCCTCTGCTTCCTTAAATATGTAGAACGAGTTTTTTGATAATAACTGAGGTAATAATGATTTGTAATTAGGACTTGTATGGTAAGCTATAACAAATACTGTTTTTTTTAATAGTGGTAAATTCGAAAATATCTTTTTTAATTCTATTAAGCCACCAGCCGAAAATCCTATAATAACTAAATTTAAAGAATTCATTTTCAAAAAATTTTATTTATAATATTTAATTTTAATTATTGGGTATTGAAAAACAAAATTCAGAACCTACTCCCAAAGTACTGTTAACCCATATTTTGCCTCCATGTTTTTCTACAAATTCTTTACTTATTACCAAACCCAAGCCGGTTCCTTCTTCATTCTCAGTTCCTCGTGTTGAAATAATACCAAGATCAAATAATTTGTCCATTCTATCTTTGCTAATTCCAACTCCTGTATCTTTTACACACACAGTTGTCCAATTTTCACATTTCTTAATATTAAATACTATATTACCACCTCTTGGGGTAAATTTTATAGCATTAGAAAGTAAATTTCTCAAAATACTTTCAATCATGTTTCTATCAGCTTTAATATCAAATGATTTTTCATAATCTAATTTTACTCCTAAATTTTTATTTTCAATATCAAAATTATAAATATTCAAAACATCATTTACTGAAGAAATTAAGCTGAAAATTACAGGATTAAATTCAATTTTACCTCTTTTTAGCCTGGTCCATTCGAGTAAATTATTAAGCATAATTAATGCTTTATCTGAAGCTTTAAGTATTAAATTTAATTCTTTATTTACTTCTTTATAGCTTTTTTCATTGATATCTGATTTTAGAAGTTGAACCAATGAATTTACTTGGGTAAAAGGAGCTCTTAAATCATGTGCCAATATTGAAAAAAATTTATCTTTTTCGTTATTAGATTTTTGAAGACTTAATTTCGTATTTGTTAATTCTAATAATAGCTGCTTTGTTTCTGTTATATCTTCAATGATAGTAATAATATTTTTTTCATTATTTACTTCAATTAAATTAGAGCTAAGCTTTGCCCAAAACTCAGTTTCATCAGCTTTTTTTAATTTTATTTCATAATTATGAATTGAGCCGTTGTTCTCTAAAATTTTATTTTTATAGTTTTCTCTATCTGAATCATTTAACCATAATTTTATATCCAATGTTGTTTTTTTAATACAATAATTTTCATTAAACCCAATTAAATTTTCGAAACCCTTGTTCACTTGTAAAATAAGTCCATCACTTAATCTGGTTAATAAAGTAGCCTGAGGATTTAAATAAAATGTTTTTGTAAATTTTTCTTGCTCTATATTAATATCATACAATAACTTATTATTTACATATAATATAAAAGCTATACATATTAATAAAAATAATAAACCATACATTAATAAAACAAAAATCTCAAAACCTTTAATATTTAGGTATTCTATATTTAATTTTGGAGACAACAATGATTTTACAATTCTGGCTAAATTAAGAACAAAAAATATGCTAAAAAACACAAATAAAGGTTTAGCTAATTTTTTAAAATTACTATCTCCATTTATTATAATCTCATATATAATTTGAGCTATAAAAATATTACTAAAAACTGAATAAAATATATTTCGATATTCGATTGATGAACTTGATATGTATAAATAAAAATATAAAATAAAGTGAATGACGAGCAATAATATATTAAACAATTTTTTTGATGATTGATTATTTAATTCTTTAATTCCATATAAACAAAAAAATAATCCTGTAATTGAAAATGAATTTGCGACAACTATTGAAAGAAAATCAAAAATTTTTCCTCTAAATGAAATTAATATAAGTGCTAAAAATTGGAGTATAAAATTAATTGATACCAATCCTGTCCTAAACATTTTAAGGTAAAAGTTTAATTGACTGAAAGTCAGTATAATATTTTTCAAAAACTATATTTTTCAAAAAAGAACCCCCTGTGATTGATTTTCAGGTGGGCCAT
>JBKBLB010000025.1:0-37385 GCA_046296495.1 Bacteroidia bacterium | reverse complement strand
TGCTCCGCTTTCTTTTCGTTCTTTGCCACGTAATACCGGGCAAACACTACAATCGCTACACTTTAAAATTTATTTAAAAGCCTCTTACCCTTTGTTTTTTTGCTATTGATGCAAGCATTTAATAGCTATTAAGGCTTTAGGAAAAAAATGTGAATGGCTCTGAAACTGTTGATATATAAGGCGTTTAATGCTTGCACAGGCTTTTATATTGCTTTATCTTTGTATATATAAATAAATAAATAAAAAATATATATATGTGTAAAATTCCTTTTGTTTTAGTTCTCTAACAGTTATTAACTATAAATTTAAAGCGTATGAAAAACGATGTTTTTAAAAAAGTTGCAGAAGATTTAAAAGAAATGTTAAAATCAATTTCTGTAAATCAATTTAACTATACATGGGTTTTTTTTAACTCAAAAAACCCTTATACAAATCACACTTATAAAGGCTTCAATTCTCTTTATCTGTCTTTTTTGTGTGAAAAATATAAATACAACGTTAATAAATGGCTTACATTTAATGAAATTAAACAGCTTGGCGCAACCATTCAAAAAGGTGCTAAGGCTTCTCATATTATCTTTTATACCGTTAATTTTTATTTAAAAGGTAAATTAATTAAACCCGAAGATTTAGCTATTTTAATAAAAGAAACAGGAAAGACAGAACAGGAATTAGAGGTAAAAAGAAAGCCGATTTTAAAAATTTATCCTGTGTTTAACTGTTCTTTGATTAATGGATTGCCTGAAAATTATTATAAAAATGATGATGTATTTAATTCCCCTGAAATATTTAAACATGATAGAGCGGATTTAATTATTCAGAATTCAGGCGCAAATATTCAATTTAAGCTATCTGACACAGCTTATTACAGCCGTTCAGGTGATTATATAGCTATGCCTTTAAAAGAGCAATTTAAAAGCGTTGAGGGCTTTTATTCTACCTTATTTCATGAGTTAGTTCATTGGACCGGCTCTCCTGATAGATTAAACCGAAAAAAGGGACGTGTTTTTGGCGACAATGATTATGCCTTTGAGGAATTAGTTGCAGAGCTTGGCAGTTGTTTTTTGTGCGCTCAACTAGGAATAAAAAGCGATAAAAGAGAATTTAATAATAATGCTGCTTATTTGAAATCTTGGTTAGTTGCTTTAGATAATGATGTTGCATTTTTTGTTAAGGCTTGTCAATACGCTGATAAGGCTGCAAACTTTCTTTTAGACTTTGAAAAGGTCGCAAATGCAGCTTAAATAAAAAAGCCCCGAAAGGGGCTTTTTTATTGCCTATATCGGCAAAACACTTGTGGTGTTTTGCCGATTATGCTACATGGTTTTTTCAGATGATTTAGTTTTGTTTTGTTCAATAAACACACTCTTGATATTTATTGTTTTTTCAAATCCTTCTACATCACCGCCACGTTTTTCAATTTTTGATTTAACCGTATTGTACCACTTGTACAGCTTATTTGATGCTTCTTTTGATAATGGGTTTTTTCTTTCTGCTTGATACTGGTTTAAAAAGTGTTTATCCGTTAATTTATTTTTTGATGCCTTAAACTCTTTTTGTAAGCTTGTTTCTTTGCTTACTAAATCCCTTGTATATAATCGGTATTTAGAAACTAAACCCGTATCTATTGCCTTTTCGATATTCTTAGGAATGTTTTTATACACTTCATCATGATAACTTACTTCAACTGTTCTTCCATAACCTGTTTTTGCCAACTGGTCTTCATATCGTGCTGCTATCCCCATTTTTGATACAGTACTGTTTGTTGCAAGTGCATTTATTTCTACATTATAACCTGCATCTTTCATTTTTTGCATGCTCGTTTTTATAAAATCAAAATTTCCTCCAAATGTTCCATCAAAAACAATGTTTCTTTTTGATTTTATTGCTAGATCAACGATTTTTCCTGCAACATCAAAAGCATAAGTATCTAAAACCTTATACATGGTTTCAGGACTTTCTTTTGCAATTCTTTTATATTCAGGGTGCGTTTGTCTGAATACATCTGTATCAATTACAACAGCCGTTTTACTGTCTAAATTATTTTTTGTCAATTCAACCATTTTTGATTTTCCCGAACCGGGCTGACCTGCTAAATATACAGCAGTAAGCTGTTCCGAAACCTTTGTTCCTTTAAAGGCTTTTGCTTTTGCGATTTCGTATGCATTTTTTAATTCTTCCGAATTTGTATAGCTTGTATTTTCCATATTTCACGCCCCCCTTTCTTTTAGAATTTTATCTTCTATCGCATCAAACTCTTTGAATTTAGCCACTAAACTATCTACAGCTTTGTTTGCTTCTTCTTCAGTAGCATAATACTTTTCAGAATTTAAAAAATCCTGAATATCATTGCTTTCTTTGTCTAATTTTTCATAAAGAGCTTTGTCTTTTGATGCGTCCAGCTTTGACATAATGCGTATTGCAGTAGCAATAACGCTTGTACCGATTTCTTTCAGGCTTTCGTTTATTTCATAATCGTTAGCCCAATTAATTTGTTTTTCCATAAAAATAATTGATTTTAAAAGTTAATGTTATTGTTAGAGATAAAGCAAATGTAAATAATATTTCCTTTAACTCAATGGCTCTAGGAGAAAAATTTAGGAGGTTTATTTATTGTTAGTTTTTAATTTGTGAAAAATTTGTTTTTGTATTTATAATACATTACTTTTGCATAGTTAAATAATTCTCTAACCTAAAAAACTAATCGTATGAATGAAGTAACATTAATTGGAAACATTGGAGCAGATATCAATGTAAAAGAAACTGCTAATTCTAAAAAAGTTGTAAATTTTTCTTTGGCAACAAATGAAAGATATACAACTAAGGACGGACAGGAAAAAACAGAAACCGACTGGCACGATATTACAGCCTTTGATAAAGTAGCTGAAATTATCGGAACATTTCAAAAAGGTGCTTTTATTAAAGTAAAAGGTAAATTAAAAAAAGAAAGCTATACAGGAAAAGACGGAGAAACTAAGTATCGTACTTATGTAAAAGCATTGTTTGCTGAAAAAGTTGAACCATTTGAAAGTAAAGAGGGAAAATAGCCCTCTTTACTTTATTCTCTCTAACAGTTTAACGAATAATGAAAGTATATGTCAGAAAAAAAAATGCGCCATGTGCCAAAATTTACTTTGCGCCTCGAAAATACTATTTGGAAAGATTTAGACCAATGTAAAAGTATTTTAAAAGTTAAATCGTATAATAAAACTTTTGCTGTTTTAATTCCTGAATACTTAAAACTTAAAAAAGAAGTTCTAAAGCTCGAGGAAATTCATAAAAAAGAATTGCAAACAGTACAGGAAAATTATGCTAAGAAGATTAAAGATATTACAGAGGTTTATCGCAAAGAACTTAAAACGCTTAAAAATGAAATTTCTTTTTATGAAAAAAAATTTCAGAATGTTCAGAAATTTAAGCAACGCGCTAAACGCTTTGAACAGGAATTTTTAATCATCAGCACCAATTTAAAACAGTTTGTAAAAATTTTAGATTAATGCAAAATAAATCCTCAATTAAAAAAGATGTAGAGAAGCAATTAATAAGGGTAGATATACCCAATGATTTACTTCCTGTTTTAAATCGTATTAAATCCAAAGGTATTGAATTTAATAAATTATTTATTGACTACTTAAAAAATCCGGAAAAATTTAAAATTAACTCCTTTAGCTTACATCAAAAATACATTGATGAAGAAAAAGATAAAATAGTTAATGCGTTTTCAATCACTCTTAAGGGTGAAGAATTAAAACATTTTTATAGGCTTCGTTTAACACACTTTCAGTCTGTTAAGCGATTGTCTTTATTTATAATTATAAATATTATACAATGGCTAAAAGAAAAGAAACAAATCAGATAGACGGTATTTCTGAAAATCATCTTCCTGATGTATATAGTCAAAACTCAAATAAAATTAGATTTGACCGTTTTTTGGCTTCTAATATAACCGCATTTGCTCAATTTGGCAATGACGGACATTTAATGTTATTAGTTTCATTATATATTGCTAAAACGTATCAATCAACAGACCTTTTTGGTTATGGCACGTTTGATGTAACAGAATTTTCAGAACAGTTTGGAATTGAAAAGAATAATCTGTTCCGGGAGCATCCGGACCCGATGTATCGAAGAAAGGAGAAAAAAGGAAAAATTAAATTTTATAATACCTATATCGGAAATGCTTTATACAGGCTTCAAACGGAGGCTTTATTATTAACTAAGGCGAGAAAAAATATAGGAAACATAGAAAATTTTGAAACAAACTCATTTCAAATGCTGTCTTATTTAAAAGTTTATTATGATGAAGATAAACGAAATAAAACGATAATTAATTATAAGGCTGACGGAGGTTTCTTAGTTGCTATTAATAGAGCTTTTACACTTACTAATTATAAAATTGTTTCCTCTTTAAGGAAACCTGCTCTTGATTATCTTTATGTATGGATGTGCCAATTACGAGATAGAATTATTAATCAGGGACAGAACAGTATAACTGTTGAATTTGACGAAATGTGTAAAATAGCTGAAATACATATTGAAGAAATTAAGGATAGAAAAAAGAAACTAAAAATAAAACTTGATAGACTTATAAAAGAGGCAGATTTTAATTTCTCATATAAATTTATTAAAGTATCAGGTCGTTATAATTATGGTATCGAGCTTAATTTTATTGATAATAAGGAAAAGCAAAAGGAAAGTTTAAAGGCGTATTTACAAGCTTTTGAAAATCATTATAAGCGTATGTTAATGGATTGGTTTGTAAAAAATAAAATTAATTCAGAAAGTAAAATATCCGTATCAGAACAAGAATTTTTGCAATGGGCGAAAAAGAACCAAAACGATACCGAAATTAAAGTAAAACTTTTCATTGATAGTTGGAATTTATACTTTGACACTAAAATTGATAAGTTTCATCATGAGGTTTCTAAACGATTTTACAGGTGCGAGGAAAATCCTGATTTTATTTAGTTTTGAGTTATAGTCTATCTTTTAACGACCGGTGTAAATCTCTCCCCTTTTTTATGCCGTCATTTTTCCTTTCCGGAATTTCATTCCCGGTACTTCTGCAGAAGCTTTCAGAATGATTTTTGACGGCACTATTTTAAGGATATAGTTTTTAATATTATAGTGATTTTATGCGTTTTTACCGTTGTAAATCTATCCCCTGACTAGTGTAAATCTATCCCTTTTTCTAAAATGACTAGTGTAAATCTATCCCCTGACTAGTGTAAATCTATCCCTTTTTCTAAAATGACTAGTGTAAAACTATCCCCTGACTAGTGTAAATCTATCCCTTTTTCTAAAATGACTAGTGTAAATCTATCCCCTGACTAGTGTAAATCTATCCCCGACCGGTGTAAATCTATCCACTTTTTTCTAAAATCGCTACAAGCCTTATTATATAAGCTTTACAGCATTATTTTAGTGTTTTTTTATGCGTTTTGACTAGTGTAAATCTATCCACTTTTTTCTAAAATCGCTACAAGCCTTATTATATAAGCTTTACAGCATTATTTTAGTGTTTTTTTATGCGTTTTGACCGGTGTAAATCTGTCCACCCTTTATATTAATAATATTAATCTTTATTAAATTATTAATAGCAACTCCTTTTTTTTTATAAGGATTTTTATCCATAAAAATAAAGCTTTTAAAATTTCAGAAAACAGTAGCCTCAATTTTAAAAGACTTTAGGAAAAAAACTTAAAGTGTATTTTTTTCCTGAAGCCTAATAGTGAAAAAGGGTTAAACACCTAATTAATTTTTTTAAATTCGCTGTATCTCTAACAGTTAAATTAATTAAAATCTATGAAAGTATTAATCGCAGAAAAGCCCTCTGTGGCGCAAGAGTATTTAAAGTTATTAGAAATTGAAGAAAACGAAAAATTTAGCCAAGATAATGGTTGTTTTGTCGGTAAAAATTGGATAATAACATGGTGCTACGGACATTTAGCACAATTGGCTTATCCCGAACATTACGGTTGGTCGGAATGGAGCTTGGATAATTTACCAATGATACCCAAAAAATGGGAGCTTTTGCCAATTGAAGAAACAAAGAAACAATTCAATATAGTTAAAAAAATCCTTAATTCTGCTGATTTAATTGTAAATGGTACAGATGCAGGTAGGGAGGGAGAGTTAATATTTCGCTTAACGGTATTGTTGGCAGGAGCTCAAAATAAGCCTCAAAAACGCCTTTGGCTTAGTTCTTTAGTAATGAAAGATATGCAAAATGCATGGAAAAATTTAATTGATGCAAGAGAAAAAGAAAGTTTATTTCAAGCAGCTTTTTTAAGAGCAAAAGGAGATTGGTTAGTTGGAATGAACGCATCGAGAGGGTATGTTATTAAAACAGGAATAAAAAATTTAAGCGTTGGCCGTGTTCAAACGCCTACGCTTAATATAATTGTTAAACGTGATTTTGAAGTAGAAAACTTTAAAGAAAAAACATGGAATGTTTTGTACGCTAATTGGAAAGGAATAAAATTTATCTATCAAAATAAGGAGGGAGAAAAAAGGTTTGATAATGCCGATAAATTAAAAGAAATTAAAAGTGTATTAGAGAGTAAAGATGCTGTATGTTCTGATTTAATCAAGGAAATTAAAAACGAAAGCGCACCTAAACCATTTACTTTAAGCGATTTACAGATTGCAGCAAATAATCGTTTTGGTTATAAGGCAAAACAAACCTTAGACTTTACTCAAAGCCTATACGAAAAAAAATTAGTTACTTATCCCCGGACAGACAGTAATTATTTGCCTGAAAACATGCTTACAGAAGCATATAAAATTTTATCAGTGTTTAAAACCAAAGAACAGGAAAAATTTTTGGTTCCGGACGGTACGAAAACACAGGTTTTTAATAATGAAAAAGTAACAGACCATTTCGCAATAATTCCAACTGGAAACAAAAACGGTTTAAATGAACTATCAAACATTGAAAAAAACATCTATAATTTAATCGTAGAACGATTTATTTTAAGTTTTGGACTACAATATACCTTTGAGCAATATTCTATTAAAATAAGCTCTTTTGAGCATGATTTTACCGCTTCTGTAAAAAAAGACTTAAAAGTTGGCTTTAAGGGTTTAATTTTTAACCAAAATACAGAAGAAGAAGAAAGAGAAGAAGAAATAAAAGTTTCTGATAATTTTCAAATATCAATAGGCGATAAGGATGTGCTGAAAAATTTAGAAATTGGATTTGTTAAAAAAAGCCGTCCTAAATACTTCACAGATGCTACTTTATTGACAGCCATGATAAATGCAGGTAAAGAAGTAGAAGAAAAAGAGTATAAAGATTTAATGAAAGGCAGAGGCTTAGGAACTCAAGCAACAAGATCCGGAATTATTGAAACGTTAAAAAAACGAGAGTACGTTTATGAAAAAGGGAAGCAAATTATCAGCACCGAAAAGGGACGGCAGCTTATATCTTTAGTTGATGAAAAATTAAAATCGCCCGAGTTAACAGGGGAGTGGGAGTATAAATTATTGCAGGTTGAGCAGGGAAAAATAAAAGAAGCAGATTTTTATTCAGAACTCTTAAATTATGTAAATGAAATTTGTACTTTATTTAAAAATGTTGGTGATAGTTACGCTGAAAAAATGAAAATAGCTGTTAATGCAGACCAATATACTTGTCCTGTATGTAAACGAGGAAAAATTAAAATAAATAAAGGAGGTGCTTTTTGTAGCGATGAAACAAATTGCGGATTTAAAGCGTGGAGAATTGTTGCAAAGAAAAGTTTAAATGATAGTAGCTTAGAAACCTTGATTAATAAAGGTAAAACAGGAGTAATAAAAGGTTTTGAAGGTAAAAACGGCAAATTCGATGCAGCGTTAAAAATAGAGGGGAATAAAGTAGTTTTTGAGTTCCCTAAGAAATGAAGAATTAGGCGTTAGGAAATAAATGTGAATGGCTCTGAAACTGTTGATACATAAGGCTTTTATAAAAAAGCAAGCCGTCCACTTAGTGAACGGCATTGCCTCTCTAACAGCCATTAACTATCCGTATGAACGGAAATAGAAAGATGTGCTGTGGCTGCAAGCAGCCGATACAAAGGTAATTATTTAATTTAATTTTTAGATTTTATTTGTGCCGTCATTTAAAGACGGCCATAGTTTTTCCCGGACGAGCTGAAGCTTTGTACCGGTATTTTTTTGACGGCATTTTATTTTATTCTTATTAAAATGATAATCAGCTATTTACACCTATAATTAACCTTATGTTAAATAGAAATTTAATTTCCTATTTTAAAAAATCTTTTTAATTAAATAAATTAATCCCAATACTAAGCCGACAAATAAACCTATTTTTAAATTATTTTTTATATACTTCATTTTTTCTTATTTTAAAAAAAGTGGCAACGTGAACTAATAAATTAGATCCGCTGCCACTAATCAATCAACCACCACTAAACTATCCTTATTCTTCATCCTCTAATTTTAAAGGCGCATTGTAGTTTTTTAATCCCTCAATTCTGTTTTCATAATTTTGATGCAATAAATAGCTGATAAAACTTTTATAATCATTAAACCATTTATGGGCATCTTTATATTGATGCATATAAATTAAATAGTCAATAAATATCGCTTCATTTGACAATTTCACTCCATTTTGATTGACATACTTTGTTTTAACATTTGGTTCTAAATCTAAATAGTCAGGAATGCCATCTTCGTCTGTATCTATAGGACAGCCTTTATTATCTATTTTAACACCTTTAGGCGTGTTTTGACATCTATCTTCAAAATCTAATACGCCATCACCATCAGCATCGCCTAAATCAATTTCTTTTATAAACTTCTTTTCTTCTTTAGTTTTTGGTTTTAAATAGTAATTTGCGCCAACGCAAAGGAATGAATAATAATCTTTCTTTGTTCCGGAGCTTACATTATCTAATGTTCCTGAAAAGCTTATATTGTATAAATGTTTGATATTAAATGATAAATTATTTGAAGCTTTTATTTCTGTAATAATTCCAACAGGTATAAACAAGGAGGATATTTTTTCTCCTTTAGTTTCAAATTCATAATCTCTTTTTAAAATTGTTGCATCAAAATAATTATCGTAGCTTTCTTGTTTATCTCTTATTATACCGTCAGACCAATAGTGATAAATATTTCCCTCTTTATCCATTAAATCAAAACTAGTCTGATAATTACCAAAACCTATTCCTGAATAAATGCCTAAAGTAAGATTAGAAGTATTAATAGGGCTGAAAATAATTTTTAAATCAGTTTGGTTAAAATTTGTTTTAAAATTTTTATTGTTTTCAATTTGATTTTCAGTAACAGAAAAATTTCCTGTATTAGCCGAAAATGAAAATGCTATTTTTTCATTTAATTTATATCCTAAATTTAAGCCATAAATTAACTTTGAGCTATTTATCGCCTTCATTTCTTTTGGACGATATAAGTCTGATTTAAAACTGCTAATACCTGTTTCAAATCCAATATTTAATTGCGCTTTTAAAATAAAGCTTAATAAAATAAAAAGTGTTGTGTTTAAATATTTTATCATTTTTTTCCTTTCGCCTTTTGTGCCGTCATTTTTCCTTTCCGGGTTTTCATTCCCGGTGCTTCCGCAGCTGCTTTCAGGTTGATTTTTGACGGCATATTATCTTATTAATGTTAATGTTCCTTTTTCTTCACCGTTAGGATGTATAATAATATAGTAATATGTTCCGTCAGGAAGCCTTTCGCCATTTATTGCCGTTCCGTCAAATAATGTTGATGCTTCATTACCCGAATATACCGTTTGCCCCCAACGGTTTAAAATCGTTAAATTATATTGCTTAAAGGGAATTTTAAAATAATCATTCATACCGTCCCCATTGGGAGAAAATACATTAGGGATGATTATATCATTTTCATTAATAATAATACTTACCGTTGCCGTATCAGTACAACCATCACTATTTTCAACTATAAGCACAACGTTATATTCACCCGGATTCTCATAAAAAAATTGCGGATGCTGAATTGTACTTACATGGTTATTATTAAAATCCCAATTCCATGAAATAATATTAGCCTGACTTAAATCGGTCGCCTGTATTATTTTTTTTGGTTTTGTTACAGTATCGCTTAGTGCGAAATCGGCAACAGGTTTTTCTTTAATAGATATTTTAAATGTATCTATGTGAGAATTACAATATCCGTCATTGTAATATGCTGTTATTAATGCATTATTTCCTGATGGAATTTCAAAATTTGCGCTATTACTGTTTTGTCCTGAAAGAACTATTCCTGTATTTGTATTCCAAATTACATTTATATTACTTGTTAGAGTAATGCCATTTTCAAGACAAATTAAGCTATCTCCTGAAATTTCAGGCGCAACTGGTGTAATTCTGCTTAATGCAATTTTTGAGCCATTATACGGCCAATTTTGTGACCGTATTAAAAGGAAATTACCCGATGTTGCATTTTGTCCGACAGGATTGGACCAAGCATTATTCCATTCGCTTGTTTTATTCCAGTTTCCATCACTTGCTAAATATTTAATAGAAACATCCGGAGAAAAAGAACTTGAAAATCGTTCTATATTATGATAAAATAAATCATTTACTTTGCATGTATTTGCATCTGTAATTTGTGGGTTATAATTATCAAATAAAGGATTATTGTTTACTAATGAAGCTGCATAAACTTCATTATTGGTTGTTTTTGTATGAATAACAACAGGTCTGAAACGATATGTATTTAATGAACTTCCAAGCGGATATGTATAATCGGAGATACTATTTGTATATCTGATTAATCTTCCGTTACCTAAAGAGGAAACAAAACCCTCATTTCCGAAAGTAGTATTATAAATAATTGCGTTTGGATTTGTGTTTAAAATAACGTGATTATTACTGTCCGTTGCAAGTTCTAAACTATTAAGGTTTAGCGTTCCTAAAGTATTTGCATCAATAGTTTGTCTTTTTATTCCGGTTCCTGAAAGCGTTAAATTAAAAAACGTTGTTATTGAATCTCCTGTAATTAATTGATTATTTCCTGTTAAAATTACGGTTGATGAAACGCAGAAAAATTGGGCTGAATTAATCCAGTCTTGAAACACTCTGTATGTTCCGCTGCCTGAAAAAGCAGAGTTGTTCAGATTAATAAGCGAACTATCAATTTCAATTAATCCATTATGCTCAATACTTCCGGAATTATCGTTTAAAATCGTTCCCTCAATTTTAATGATTGCGTTTTGTCCGCTATATATATTTTGTCCTTTATTGACGAGAAGCTGACTATATCCAAAAGATGAAAATAGCAGCAATAATAATAATTGCAATGCTTTCATCTTATTTATTTTTTAAATCATTAATTTCTTTTTTTAATTGTTCTATTGCAGCTTTAAGCTCTGTATTTTGTTGTGATAACTCCTGTACAGCCTTTACGAGAGGCACGGTAAATTCAGCATATCTTAAGCCGTAATAATCATATTGGTTTTTTGGAGTATCAACTCCTGAGAAATTAAAGCCAATTTCTTTTGCTGCCTTTTCTACTTCCTGTGCAATGAAACCTGTATAGATGGTTTTTTCTTTTTCTGCTTTTGACTTTTTGTATTCAGGATTGTTTAAGTATTCCTGAAAAGAAGGAAGTTCCTTTCTTTTTTCATCATAAATAAAATTGTCTAATTCATTAATATTTATTGTATAAGTAACGGGGTTTAATTTATTAATAAAATCTAAACCCGGCACATTTGACTTTACGTTTATTTTAAATCGAGCATCTGATAATGTAGTCCATCCTACCTGACCACCAATTGAAGTAATAACATTATCTCCAATTCTTACCTGATTACTTGCTGTAACTGTTGCGCTATTACCCAAAGCTGTAGTATTTATCAAGTTTGTAGTAAATACACCCATTCCTGCGTTACTGCCTATTCCTGTATTATTGTTTCCTGTAATATTATGCATGAGAGCGTATTCACCAACGCCGACATTTGAACCTCCGGTTGTAGTTGAATAAACCGCAGTATTTCCCAAAGCTACATTGCCTTTCCCTGATGAAATTCTATTTAAAGTATTATATCCTACAGATGTATTTCTGTCTGATGTTGTAGAGCTTGCTTGTGAATAATTACCTATAGCAACAGAAAACGATCCATTAGTAGAATTTATTAATGCATTATTTCCAATTGCTAAATTATCTGTTCCTTGTATATTAAGCATCATGGCTCTTACGCCAATTGAAATATTATCATGTGATGTTGTAGAGTTTCTTTGAGAAAAATTCCCAATTGCTATATTTTGAGCGCCCTGTACTGGAAATACGTATGTAGGAATTAAACTATATAAGGCTTCTGTTCCAATAGCAAGGTTTGAATTAATTTGATTTACTTGATTACTATTATTTATATTAACAAATCTACCTGCATTAACACCTAATAATACAGCATCATTAGAAATTAATCCGGCTCTTTCGTTATTTACTTTAGTTACAAATGCTACATTGGTATTAGTACCGATGTAGTTTGTTGAATCTACATTAGAATTTCCTGAAAGCTGCCAATATGTTTGACATTCCCAAGTTGTACCTGTCCAATAGCAAGGTGCTTTTATATCTGTATCAAATACTTCTAATCCGATAGCGGGTGTAGTAATTGCCAGTCTTTGAGCAGAAGTAACACGAGGCATTAAGAATCCTTTGTTTGTAGCATCTAATTGTAATATTGCTGAATTGTTTGGCGTAATTGTTCCTATTGCTACTCTACCATCATTTGTAACTCTTAATCTGTTTTGATTATTTGTTCTAATTTGTAAGTGTTGATTATCTCTTGTTCCAATAAAATTTGTTGCAGGATTTGTGTTTAGGTTGCCATTTAAAAGCCATGCCATATTTGTGATACTATCCTGAATGATATTAAATATGGGTGTGCCATTAATAAAAAGGCTGTCGGCCATTAAATAATTAGCAAAAACAGAATCGCCATAAAAGAGATTTGTTTGAACATAGTTTGCAATGATGGTATCTGTTTGAATAAGGTTAGCTATTAAATTATTAATAATAGCGGTATCTGCTATTAAATAATTTGTCTGAATGTAATTAGCAATGATAGTGTCAGCTTGCAAATAATTAGCGATAATATTATTTAAAAAAGCTGTATCAGCGGAAATATAATTAGCTAAGAGGCTATCCGTATCGCAGATGCGTTTCCATGAATTAAACTTATGATACCAAAAGCATTTATCTTGATTGTTGTATAAGAGTAAGCCATCGGCAGGGTTATTTAGATTTGTAATTTGTGCAGAGTCTAATCGAGGCACTAGGAATCCTTGATTAGAAGATTGCAATTCAAGTATTGCGGAGTTATCCGGGTTTAGCGTTCCAATACCTACTGAGTTATTTTGCGCAAAGGCGGTTACGCTTGTTAGTAGTAATGTTGCTATTGCTACTAAGAATAGTTTAAGTTGTTGTTTCATATTTTTTAATTTTAGTTTTTGGTGTTAGAGAAAGTTTTTAATATATGTTATGGAATATTTAATTGATATGATACTTCATTACTTTCCTCATTATCATTATCAATTGCTGTTACCCTTATAGTATATGTTCCTGGTCCAGGGAATATATATCTAATTTTATTAAATTGAGTGATTATATTATATGTTAGACCAACCTTGTAGCGATATTTAATTATTTTTCCGCCATATTTTTCATCTTTGTCATAAGATGCAGAAGCATCAATTACATATTCATATTGAGAGTATATTGAATCTTTAAAAACAGAAATATTTGTTATTGGTAAAAGATTATTAAAAGCTGTAACTATTGAAGTTGCTATAACTTCTTTGTTATAGGCATCTATTGCTTTAACAACTAAATTATATTTACCTTGATTTTCAATTTTAAATACAGCTGTACCTAATTCAATTTTTTGTTTTTCTTCATTAGTAATATTTGTTACATCTTTTATATTTTCAAAACCATCTCCTAAAAAATTAATTTTATAATTAATATTATCATCATAAAATTTATAATCCAATTCATAAAATTTATTAGACACCTTAAAAGAATCTACAATATTAGTTTGATATTTAGAATTGATAGAGCCCAAATTTTTATCCGACTTTATAAATATTTTAGGTTCTTGATTTAAAGATTCATAGAAATCTTTTCTGTTATCGCAGGAATACAGTAAAAAGATTATTATTAAGTAAATAATTACTCTCATTGTTTAATTATTTTTATAGTGTTATAAATATTTTCTTTATTATAAATTTTGAGAATATAAATTCCGGAATTAAGAAATTCTAAATTAAAACTGTTATCAATTTCAATAATATTTTGAAATAAAGTTTTTCCTAAATAATCAATTATTTCTATTTTAGAATAAATTCCATTAGGATTAAATATATTAATAGTTGAAACAAAAGGATTAGGAAATACATTTATTGTTTCAATATTATTTTCTATAGTTCCAGTAAATGGTAAAACATTTATGTAATCATTATAAGTTACAGAAAAATAACATCCTAAAGAATCATATGCAGATAGCGTAACATCATTTAATCCCAATAAATAAAAATAATGTATAATGTTAGTTGTGTTATAAATAGTACCATCCTCTAAAGACCATGTATAACCTAAGATTGGGAAATCAGAAGTAGAAGTATTGTTTAATGATAAAGGCGTTCCTTCAAGAATATTTGTTGTACTTGCAACAAATGAAGGATTTAAGTTATTTGTTTTTAATTTAATTAGTTTTGTTTTAGAAGGACAACCTGTATTATTATATCCAGCAACAAATACAGTATCATCCGTTAATATGTTTAAATAACCAAAATTTGTTCCTGTAGAAAGTAGTTGTTGATATGTTGAGTCCGCAAACCAATGTATTAAATTATAAATTGCAGGATTTGATACAGATAATAATATATTGTCGCCACGACAATATATTGAATTAGTATTATTTGTTTGTGGTATTGGAACAAAAACTGTATTTATCTGCGATTTTAATGGTTTTGATTCACATAATTTCTTTTTACATGAAATTGGGTTAATGCCTGTTAATAATATACAGGCCGAATCAATATATGAAAAATAAATATTTGTAGAATCTTCGGTAAGAATTGGAGTTGTTAAACAGTTTACGTTTATACCCGCATTTATTAAATTTAAGTTTTCATCTCGCCATAAGAAATATTTTCCATATAAGTTTGTTGTATCGGCACACAATTGAACTTGCGAACCTTTACAAACGTTATTATTAAAATTTATTGTCGGGTTTTGCATGTATTCTCCGTGCCAAATCCATATATTATTTTCTTTTCCTATACAATTTCCACTTAAATTAACTGCCCTTACTTTTATTACAGTAGGGTTAATATTCCATGTTTGTGACTGTGGCGATGGAACAGTATAGCTATTCCCAGTATGTATTAACATTCCTGATGAATTAAACCACCTATACTCATGGTTTGGCTGTGGATTTAACACGTTAAATGTTTTATTCTCTGAATGACAAGCAAAATAAACAGTTACAGAGTCGCCATTAATTACTGTCATTGAATCTCCATTAAAATAAATTCTTTGTTGAGCAAAGCATTCTCCCAAACTAAGTAGCCACATATCTCCTGAACCTGAAATAGGTGAATTGCTTTTATCACCGCTTTGTGCTGAAATTGATGTTCCTGCAATAAACATATCACCGTTATAAGGATTTTTTTTAAATGAATGAACAAAATCCCATAAGTTTCCACCATAGCCTTTTTCAGACAAAAGCTGTAATGTTTGTTTATGAATTTTTAAAATCCAAAAATCTACATTCCCGTTAGAATTATCCGTCTTGTCATATCCATTACCATAAGAATTTATAGCAAAATAAAGTGTATCTCCTATTGATTGTTTAGCAAATCGAATGTCTATATTATCTAAAACTAAATTAGTAAATCCATGAAAATTAAATTTAATTAAAGGAAATGTATTAATATCATTAACTCCATATGCAAATTGGTTTGAAGTAATTATTCCAGCTGATGTTGTTTCAAATATCCAAATATCCCTTTCATCCTCTTGGTATATTCTTGGACTCCTCTTAGCTACCGTTCTTACTGTTTGTGGATAATATTGTGGATGTGATTGGTCGTTATTAGCTCCACAATCAATAGTAATATAGCATATATTATTATTTTGTTTTTTATACATATCAATTAGTAATGTTCTTCCACCAGTTGGATAAGAATATGTATTTAAAACAGTTCCTAATTGATTAATCCTGCAAACATTTAAACCTATCTGTGTTGTCCAAGAGATGTATATTTCATTATTTGAAAAATAATAAAGCCCTTGCAACTCAATTAAACTACTAGCTGGAAATGTATTGATTACATTTCTATTAACAACAACTCCTGAACTGTCAAGCCTAATATATTCAATAAATTGAGCATCAACTGGTGGTTCTTGACACATAAACTCTGCTCCTAACATATAAAAGTCTTCGAATGGTGTTTTGGTTAAAACCGCATTTTTTAGTGGTCTTCCTTGAAACGACAGGCAATTACTTACGCTTATATAAGACTTTTGCCACCTAATATTTAAGTATAAGTCTAATTTAACCAAAACTATGTCGTAACATCCTATAGAAGAACAAGCCCTATTTATTGATTTTGTTCCTGAAATATTTGAATTACTAAAAACACTAACCAAATATCCATCATTTAACGCTAAAACATTTCCAATAAATTCATTTCCATTACCACCATAAGTAAATTGAGAAATAATGTTTCCAGTTGTAGGAGAAACTTTTAAGAAAATCACATCGCTTCCTCCATAGTGGTTTGTAATATCAACACCACTTCCATTTATTTCACCAAACAGATAAACTGTTGTATCATTAAATTGAATGTCAACAATTTTTGAATGACCGCTTGACCCTGTTGTTTTATCCCATTTTTTATAAAATTGTTGTGTTAATTGTGCGTTAAGATTTTTAATAATAAATATACTTAACAACAAAATAATTAATATTCTCATAGATATAATATTTTATAAATTTATTCTTAATCCACCGCCTATTTGATAATGAAATTTACCAAATTTATTGTTATTTGTAAATAGTTCATAAGCTTCAATGACTAATGCAATATTTGAAATAGGATAGTATTCAATTTCTCCACCAATACCAAAGCCATAGATAAAATAAGGAACGGATGATGTATATTCAGGATTAATAGTATTTTGAATTGTACCTAGAATTGGTAATGATGCATTAAAAAATATTTTTGAAAACATTGTATATAATGTATATTCAGGAGTTAATTTTAAAGATATATCTGAATATTCTGTTAAGCCTATTTTCCCCTTTTCATAATTCAGTCCGCTTTTAAAAATAAAATTGTCCTTAAGAAAACGGGCATAACCTAATTCATAGGCTTTACCGTTTCCGGCATGGAAATAACGCAAATCTAAAGCGTTTTGACCTTTTACATGGACTAAGCCCTGTGAATAAGACAGCGAGGCGATTAAAAGACCTGTGAAGACTAATAGTAATTTTTTCATAGTAAAATTTAATTCTTAATTTAGCTGTTAGAGATACAGCAAAAGTAAGAATATTACCCAAAACAGCAAATTTTTAAGTAACAATTTTTTTTGTGATTATAAGCCAAATCCCTTTTTTTCCTGACTTTTATACAGGCTTATTTCTTGTTTTTGAAATTTAGAATATTGTTTAAACATAAACTTGTAAAACGGGCTTAAATCCGCTTTATTTCTTGCTGCTTCCAATGCATTATAATATTCTAGCTTATCCTGTTTAAAAACAACCCCTAAAGGTATATTAAAATACTTTTGTACATAATTCATTAAAAGCCTTGAAACCCTTCCATTAAATAAACGATAATCCCCCTTTGTACTATCTAATTATGCACTTTCCCCTTTTTAAGGATAATTTTATGACCATCTGAAATTTTAACGGACGGGTCCTGCACCTTTTTATTTATCGCTCCTGTTGATATACTTCCTACCATTGGAACAGCAATCGTTACTCCTTTATTTACCGAACCTGCTCCCGACCTTGCAGCATCTTCTTTTATTTCCTGATTAATTCCTCCCGGAACGTAAATGCCCTCTATACCATCCATTTCAAAAGCTGATAGGGATACCGGCAGGATATGTCCGTTATAATTAATTGAAGTAACTTTTATTTGTACTCGTTCATTACCAAAATTCGCAATACCTGAAATAATCGTATTTTTTGGTATATCTACTCCTGAAACATTACAATTTTCAGTAATTCTAATTCTTACAGTACTACCAGCTTTTACATCCCTGTTAGAATTATCAATAACAGCTTTTATTTCTAAAGGAGAGCTTGAATTATTAGAAGATGTTGAACTACTTGTATTAGTTCTTCTCCTTGGTGCTTCACTTGATGTTTGAATATCATTATTTTGTTGTGTTTCTTCGTTTTTTAAAGGCTCATATTTCTGCACATAAAGAGGTCTGTCATCTTTAACTGTTTTTTGATTAGATGTTGTCCCTGAAGAATTTTTTTGATTCGAAGATGAACCGTAATTAAAAACAGGTACAGGTTGGCTAATCGTACTTGTTTTTTTTGAGAAAATATCTTCATTTTGAATTTCTTCATTTTCTGATTTTTCTTTCTTTATTTCATCGCCAAATATATCAACATTGTAATAAGGGTTATTTTTTTTTCGTTCTTCTTCATATTTTCTTAAATCATAATCCCTGTATATATCACTCTTTAATGATGATATTTTAACTGTATCTTTTGTTTCAGGCAATGGTAAGGCTTCAACATAATTATTATTATGAGTTAATTGCTTATCACTAAAATGTTTTTCATAAGCAAAATAGCCCATTATTAAAGCTATTGCAGGTAAAAACACAATTGCAATTTCTTTTATTCCAATTTGCTTATCTTTTATTTTAATTATCATTTTTTTCCTTTCGCCTTTTGTGCCGTCATTTTTCCTTTCCGGAATTTCATTCCCGGAACTTCTGCAGCTGCTTTCAGGTTGGTTTTTGACGGCATATTATCGTACATATTTAACATTAGTAATATCTTCGGAAGATAGGGCAAAATCTAGTTTTCTTTCACCGTTTACTTCCCATATTTGCACTTTAAAACATTTGTTTTTATCCACAGTAAATTTATCGAAGACATAAACGTTTTCGATTTTTGATTTTCCTTTAATTGTTTTGGTTTCATATAAAGTATAAACGGCAGGAATGATTATTTCCTGTTCAGCTTCTTTTTTAAGGGATGTTTTAACATTTGCAATTTGAAATCTTACAAAGTCCACATCATAATCAACCTTAGTATCATTTGAAATAACTATTTTTAAATAGTAGTATTCCCCTGAAACACAAAAATTAGTAGCAACAGCTTTTACACCACCTTTAATTGCTCCCCTATTCATAATTTCCTGACTTCTTCCAATAACAGCCAAAGCGTTGTTTTTAAATGCATCTGATTTCTCATTTTTCTTTTTTTCTTCTTCGTCTTTTTTAAACTTTGAAGAAATATCAACTAAAACAGCTTTATCCGTTACTGTTGTACTTTCTTTTTCGTTATCTTTAGCATGACTTATACTAGCTCTGTTTTGATAATTATAGAGCAATTTTTTTGGGTTAGTATCGAATTTAAGAATGAATAAAAAATATTCATCTTTACATTGAACAAGTAAATTTGTTTCCTGAAAACGCTCAACAGCGGCTTGTATAATTATTTTATTTTCCGGATTTTTAACAATTACATCTTCGCTACCAACATCAAATGTTGTAGGAGCATCAAATATCAGATATGCGGATTTCGTATAACTGACATAAATGGTATCTGTAACCTGTGCTATACCTGAACAGGTAATTAAAATTAATGCTATTAATAAAATATTTTTCATTTTTTTTCCTAAAGTCTTTTAGGCAATTATTCGTTAATTACTTCTGAATTTATAATTTCAAAATTTTCAATTAATACACCGTGAGGGTTTACATCGCTTCGAGAAACATCGTATAAATCAAAAACAGCATCTAAATGACGGGCTATTTCTCCTGATGGACGTTTCACTTTTTGAATAGCGTAAACAACCCCTTTAACCGGAATGCTGTTAATATCAATTTTCACCTCCTTAATATCTACTTTAACGATAAGGTTATTCTCCATAACCTTACGCTCCAAGCTTTCTTCCTGATATTTTTTCCATAAACTTTTACCACAATCTCCAACAAGATATAATCCTTTTTCTATGTTTTCTTTAAAATTATTTTGGTCGAAAGCATACCAGTACGAATAAAACATTTTAACATGATTTCTGTATTCATAAACCCTGCTTTCGAGATTAGTTGCATCTTTTGCTTCTGCTCTAATAACAGAACCGTCCGCAGCCATTACCCAAATATTACGAGTAGCTTCTTTTAAATTTTTATTTACAAAAACAATTCCAAATACTGTTAAAAGTATCATACCTGCAATTAATGTTACAATAGTAATTCTCAGTAATTGAAAAGCATTTTTGTAGCCTTCAAGCCCTTTTAAGGGATAACCCTCTAATTGTGTGTTCTGTTTCATTTTTTAATATTTTTTATTTACCATCTTTAAATGCATCCTTAGAGCTGCTTGCAACATTTCCGGTATTACCCATTTTAGTTGCTCCGCTACCTGCTGTACTTGCCCCACCTGATACAGCAGCCATAGCAGCCATAGTAGCTAAAGAAACACCCTTTGATAATATTTTTCCGGAATCTCCTTTTCCAATCATTTTAGACGTTAGCCAAAAGGCGGATAAATAAGAAATTACAATTGATATATTAAATGCTATATTAGCAAAATAATTTAACCTATTATCTATTACATTTGCTGTAGTTATATAGCTTTTTACATATTCATAAAACATTACATCTAAAATATTTAATGTAACAAAAACAAGTCCTGTTCCAAGCAATGTTCCAAACCAATTATCTGCCTGATTACGAAACATAGGTAAAACGGAAAAAGCTAGAGCAAATGGCCCTAAACAAATTAAAACCTTATATACTATAAACATAAAAGCACTAATAATAATCCTAATAATAGCCAATATCAATGCACATGCAGAACTTAATAACATATTGAACCATGTAATTGGGTCTAAATATCCCACCATTTTATCAAACCAACCAATTTCTCTTTCATTAGGATTGCTATTATATAATGGATTATTTTCATAACCATTTATATCACTATTTACGGTTGTTTTAATTGTAGAATCGGGATTGCTTGCTCCATTAACTGTATTATCTGCATAAGCTTGTAAATCCTGAATAACTTTTTCCTGTACTGCTGTCATTTTTGTTAGTGTATCTACTAAATCAGTTACAGTACCTACAACAGGTTTATAAGTAAAAATAATCGCTACGATTATAATTGTTCTTATAAATTCTTCAAAATCAAAAAAGCTTCCACCCTCGCCACCTTTTAAAGATTTTATGCTATTCATGAAAAAATTAAACGCCGTAGTCAATATAAACAATACTATTGCTAAACCTCCTGCAATGGGTATTATATGAGAAAGAGCAGCTTCAACAGCCGCATCTACCGTATTGCTTTTTAATAAACTTTCTATTGCTGTATTGTACATAAATTACCTCCTAAGCGTATAACCGCTATTTAATGATTTTTGTGTATATTTTTTCATGTTTTGAGCCGTAAGAGCAGAATTTATCATTGTGTTAAATTGTGCAATTTTAGATTGATTATTTTCTAATACCGTTATAGCATCATTTAATGTTCTTATTCTTTCTGCTTGCGTCATAGAAAGACCGGCCTCGAAAACTAAATAAAGCATATCAAGAGAAAAGCCAAATTGAAAATTTAATAATTCTATATTGAACAAATCAATACAGGAAGAATTAGCAAGACGAATATTTAACTGGAAATTTTGAGTATTACAAATTGCCTTTTCAAGCAATTTGGCTAAACGTGCATAACTTTCAATATCTTTTAAGAATTTATAGTTTTCTTTCATTTTTTCTGCTCTTTCGTGCAAATCAACTAATTTCTCCTGATAGCGAGAAGCTTCTTCCGCAATTGTTACTAAAGAACTCATACTACCTACCATTATACCTGTGTTTGTTGCAGTAGTAACATTTGCTGATGCACTTACAGGGTCTTGACTTATGGCATTATTTGTATTATGAAAAATAAAAGCACATAATAAAATCCATTGCAAACGCTTTACTTTTAAAATATCCAATATCATAGCTTGAATATTTTTTAATCCGTATTTTAAATTTTCGTTTTCGCACTTCATATTTTTAAATATTTATTTTGAACATATGAATCTAGTGCAGCAGTCATAGAGCCAAGTTCTTCAAACAATCTTTCTATTTCTGCTACTTCTGAAGCTTTAGAAGTATATACAGCAGCCGTTTCATCAGAGACCTGATTTCTTAATATTCGGGTGTGATTACCCATTTTTAAGAAAAATTCTCTGTAATTAGAACCATTCTTAATAGAATCTAATTGTAAAATATCGTGTTTTGTCAAAGACAAAATTTCAGATAAATCCTTGTAAGAAGATTTATAGTTGGAGTGGTCTAATAAAATTTTGGTATCAGTATTGATATTAATTGAATTTCTAATTTCTTCGCTACAAGCCTTTAGAAATGCTACATTTTGTGCTGCCAAATAAACAGCCCCCTCCTTTTTTCTGAAAGTTCTGTATAAATAAGCGATAAAATCGCCCATGTCCGATTTAAGAAAGTCTAAAGCTTCATCAATAATAAAATCTTTTCTTACGCTTTTTAAACGCTTTATTTTTTCGATTACTAAATTTGTAATGATTAAGGAGCAAACATTAAATAACTCCTTTTTTCCGTTTATATCTTCTAAATCAAATACTACGAAAGGCTCATTTGTAATGTTTATATTCTCTTTTGAATTAAGCAACAACCTATACTCCCCATCTTTCACATAAGGCTCTAGCATTAGCCTTAATGAATCGAAATCCATATATTTTTTATTGCTTTCTATAATTGTTTTTTCAAACTCATACGTAAAATTATAATACAAATTCATGTCAGGAAACAAGCTATTTGTATTTACATATTCATAGAAAGATACTATACTTTGTTTTATTATTCTTTTACTTTCTGTAGTGATTTTATCCCCCTCTTTCCATATCCAAGAAAGAACAGAATAAACAAAGTCTATTTGTGCATTTGCATCTTCGGCTTCTTCGGTACTTTTATAAATGTATTTTCCGTTTTTATCCTTTTCGCACAAAAAAATATTAAAACTCAATTTTGATTTATCGGAGCTATCGAAATAAAGACCATTATTAATTTTACACGTTCTTTTATATGAATGACCTATATCAATAATAACAACATGGTTTTTTTGAGCAATACTCTGGTCGATAAGATTGTTTATTAAAAAAGATTTTCCGGAACCGGAAGGCCCGAAAATGACTTTGTTTCTATTCACTATATATGGACTGTCCCACATATTAACAATAACAGGCTTACCAAAACGGTCAACAAATACATGACCTTTTTTATCGGAATAATAATGCGTTTCCTTGTTTAAATAACATACAGCTTGATTTAAAACATTCATAAATCGCCTGTTATTTACCCTTGCATTTCCCGGAGAACAAGCAAAAAATAATGAAGTATTTTCTAAATTTTCAATAAATATTCTAGAACCGTTCATGTTCTGAAACGCTGTTTCAACCAATCCAATATTTTTTAGCATTTTATCTTTGTCTTTATTTAGAAGAATAACATTAACTGCTGTTTTTGTAATTTGATAATTATATTGTTCAACTGTATTTTTAAATAATTGAATAGAATTTTTCTTAGCAATACTTGCGCCATGCCCGATTGATGCAGTAGAATTATAGGTATTTGATTGTGCAGTTAATTCAGATAAAGCAACATCGTTATCCATTATTTCAATAATGGTAGAATATATATGGTCGATAGGTAATCCTAAACAAAGAGGATAGACAAAGGATGTTGGCGTATCAATTGCGTTATTATATTCAACATTATTATCATAAACATTTCCCGGTGAAGTTTTAGGAGCTTTAATATTAGCCAAACCTGCCCCCTCCTCTATTAAAGACATTACAGATACATATTTATTTCCAATTTTTAGTGCATCATTTTCTATTTTATAAGGCTGAATAAGCTTGTCTTTATATTCAATAGCAGGGCTGTTATACGTTTGATTAAAATAATCATAAAGAACAGCCCCAAGTTTTTTATTATCCATCCTTATTGCCTGAAACCCATGAATTGCATTAAGCCCATTAAAAAACGTATTACAATAATTTTCAATTTTATCTTTTAGTTCCGGCAATAAATCAAAAGGCTTTGAGAAAATAAAATCCGGCAAAGTCAGATATGAGTTTTTTGCATACTTAGAAGAAGCAGGAAATGAAATAAAAACATAAGAGTAATGTTCGGTAATAGGTTTTTCATGCCATGAACGCATATTTCTTGAAAATGTATAATGAGTTTCAAAATCTTCTATTGATGAAAATTTAGAAACATAAACATAATCTAATTTATGAAAAATTGTTTTTGGAGGTAGTAATTTAAGTAATGAAACAAAACTCTCATGAATAGAGTTATGTTCAGAAGTACCCATAGTGAATACTTCCGGCATTTTTAAAGCAAAACCTGCTGTAACATCACCATTTCCGGAAATAAGAAAATTATCTTCTATCGAATGTACGGGAAATGCTTTATGAAAATCTACCTGCATATTATTTTTTCTCCAAGAATTTTAACGTTCCTTTATCAACTAAATATTTTGGCGATGATTTATAAGCCTGAAAGGATTTTAAAAAATCAGGATTTCCCTTTTTATTTTCTTTTGCCAATTTTTGAGCAACAAAAACTAGAGGGATGATAAATAAAACAGAAAACAATCTGAAGATTACAGCCAATAGCATTATTATCATAACTAATAGTATAAATTGTACCGGTGTAAATCCTAAGAATAACACTTGTTTATTCATATTAACAAGTGTTTTCAATTTAATTTCGTTTTCTGTTTTATTTTCTTCCATAATAACATTAAATCAAAGCCCAAGCAATAGCATAAAACACTAAAGCACCAAGCCACCAACCAATCATTTCTTTACCTTTAGGATTTCCTGTTACCATCATTCCTATGGTATATAATATACCAACAGCTAAAATAATTCCGATAATAATCATTACCCAATTTTTAACTTCGTTGCCTGCATTTTGTAATTGTCCTGATACATTTTGCAAACTTGGTTGCGCTAATGCGGTTCTGATAAAAGCTATTAGCGATGTTGATAATAAAGCGATTTTTTTCATAATTAAAATAGATATTAAAAGTTAAACATTAAAAGTATTTATATCTAAATAGTCATCGTCTGTATTTTCATTTACTGCTGATGGCACTATTGGCTTAATTGTATTTTCTATAACATTATTCTTTATTAAATTATCCGGTAATTTATAATTACCTTTTATTAAATCCTCCATTTTTAAAACCATATCTACCATTACATTGTCATTGATAATTGATTTATCTTTTTCATCTGAAAGAATGATTTTAACTGCAAACTTTTTAGGCATAGCAATAATATCATTCTTAATTGCATCCTGTTCTGTACTTATACTGTCATTTACTACAATGATGTTTTTTTCATTCTTCTTTTGAAAAAAAATAAAGTATATAAAAGAAAGAACGATCCAAAGAATTGATAGTATAATAATAATATTCAACAAGTTCCCTCCTATCAGCCCATTACTTTATTAAACAACCACCATACTACAATAAAAACCACAAATCCACCTATTTTTCTTTTTGCGTCAGACTCTCCCAAAGCCATGGACTTAATTACATTTAAAACGTTGATAGTGGCTGCAATAGAAATTATAGTGTTAGCAATACCTAAAACACCGCCTTTCCAAGTATCCCAATTGCCAACACTTTTAAAATAAGCATTAGCATATAATTCATTTGTAAATAAAATAAACACAAATAAAATTATTATTGTAAAGTTTTTCTTAATCATATATTTTTTTAATTTTGTATGCCTCTCTTAAAATTCAAAGCAAAAATAGTAAATTAATTAAAATCACAAAAAAATTTGTGATTATAAAAATATTTTTTATGCGATTAAACTATTCAGAAGGGTTAGAACTTATATCAAATCTCCTAAAGGACGAAGTTAAGGATATTAAAGAATTCTCTAAAAAACATAAATTAAATTATAATGCCGTAATTAATATTAAAAATCAAAAAGAAAGTCCTCAATATTCGCATTTATTAAACCGATTATTTATTATTTTTGGATACAAAAGCAAAATAATAAAATCAGTAGAATATATTTTAGAAAAAAAACACGTTAAATCTCTAACAACTATAACACATGGAAAGAAATCAACAACTCGAAAATCCACGCTTCGGGGACAACGAAGTTCCAAAGGAGCTACTGGGAAAAAAACTCAGTGAAAAGGATATTGAGCGTTTAAAAAACGGCTCATGGTCGAATTTATTGGAAAACGCTGAATTTAATGATGGCGTAAATCGAGATATTAAAATCCGACTTGTAAGAGATGAACAAGACGGAAGCGTTAAAATTCAATTCAAGTTTAAACAAGAAAAACTTGAAATTCCTCCTAAAATCGGAAGTTATCAATTAGAAGATGAAGAAATAAAACTGCTAGAAAAGGGCAAAACAATAGGCCCTGTTCAAGCATTTAACGAAAACGGTATTTATATTAAAATAGATAAGGAGCTAAATCAGGTAATGGTTTATTCCGATAAAGATTTTGGAATACCAAAACAAATAGGCGAATATGAATTAAATAAAACCGATAAAGAGCTTTTAAGTAATGGAGAAAGTTTGCCTACAAAGGTTTATAAAGGAGAAGAGGGATATTTTATGGCAAACATACAATTAACAGAAGATGAAAACGGTAGAAAAGGGATTAAATACAGCAATATAAAAAGTATAAGCCCTGAAATGGCAGAAGAATTAATAAAAAAATACAATACAAAAACCTTGAAGGAGCCTAAATTAGAAAATAAAGGAAGTTTGGAAGAAGAAAAGAAAAATAAAGAAAAGACACATGAGGAAGAACAAAGTAAAAATAAAGGACAACTAGCAAGAACAGCTAAAGAAATGATAGTTACAGGATTTAATAATATGTAATAGCCGAACTGCTTCCATCGTTCAGTAATTACATTAAAAAGGCGGTTTTTACCGCCTTTTTTACTTACATATTTTTCATATAATTTTTCTTAAGCTTGTTGAGTTCACTTTCGTACCGTTCAAAAAAATCATCTACAATATTATTAAGCAGGGCTACAATAGTTGTATCACCTGCATCAGCTATCAACTTCAATCGCTTATTATTCTTTTGCGAAATACTTTGAGTTACTAAAACTTCGCCTTTAAGCGATTTGTTTTCGAGCATTTTTGAAAGTGAAGGGTTTGTATAATTATCATTTATTTGCTTCTCCACTACTTCTTGTTCTTCCTGTTCATTAGCATCACTAACAGGTTCTTTTACTTCTTCAATAGATTTATTTTTAATTTCTTCTGATGATAAAGGTTGTTTATCGCTTAAAGAAAGTCCGGTCACTTTACTTTCTAAATTCTCCGCAGCATCAATTAAACTTTCCATGTTCCCTTTATTTCTGTTTAAAAGGGTGTTTAATAATGGATTTTTTAAACTTGGTTTTTTAGACATAAAAATTAGTTTTTAGTAATTACACTTATTAATTCTTCACAAAAACGATTAAAGTCTTTATTTCCGTTTCCGGAATAAATTTCAGCAGTGTTTGCATTTCTGCCAAAGGTTACTTCTGAATATGGAATAAATCCTTCTAAAAATTCAGGGTTAGTATAAACTTCCCTGTTTAAATCAAATTGCTTATATTCTAAGGTACGAGGATTTATTTTATTTAAAAAAGCCTTTATTACAGGCTTTGAAAACCCTGCTTTACTTCGTACAGGCAATATATCCTTATCGTAATAATCAACAAACTTTAAAGTGCTATCTAAGTCAGCAGGAGTTAATGAAGTCGGTATAAAAATATAATCTGCCATTGCATAGGCCTGAATAACTCCCTGTTGTTTTAAGTTGCCCGGTAAATCAACAAATACAAAATCATATTCCCCCATAATAGCATTCATATAAGTTTTAGGAAAGTCTTTAGAGTTTATTTTTATTAGATCATAAAGATTTTCTTCCTTATGCCCGTTTTCTAAATCTTTATTTCTAAAATGAGATAATGTACCTTGTAAATCATCAGCATCAATTACGCATACAGAATAATCAGTTTTTAAATGCAAATAATTTGCAATTAAAGAAGTAATGGTTGATTTGCCAACACCTCCTTTTTGATTTCCGATATTAATAATTTTTGTTTCCATACTTTTATATTTATTTATGTTAATATATATGTGTATATCTACGAATAAATATTTCTACAAAATTATGTATATATTTGTAAATACACAAATATATTATTTTATATATCCGTAATTAAATAAATATAGAAATATATTTCAATATTATTATATTGATATATTAATATATAAGTAGTCAATTTAAAAAAGGATAAATGGCAGTATAGAAATATAAAAATATAGTTTTATATTTTTTTAAAAATCAATTGAAAATAGACTGTGTTGGCAGAAAGATACATAAAGGAAAATTTTTGCTTATAGGAAGGATAAAAAAATAAAATTGCCTCTCTATCGGGGACACTATTTTGATATTTAAATGAAATAGGTTATTTTTGTTTTGTGAAATAAAGCAAGGTATATTTTCGCTATGCGAAAATAACCTTGCCCCCCGATGGAACGGGGGGAATAACTCCCTTCGGTCGCTAATCAAAAAAATAAAATGGAAATAAAAGAAAGAAAGAAAGATTATAAAGAAAGCAAGAAGAATTATCTTAAAAAAGTGAAGATAATTCAAGTAAAATGCAAGCCATCAGAATACGAATTAATAAAAACAAAAGCTGAAAAAATTAATTTAAGTATTCCTAAATATTTAACTAAAGCTGCGTTAAATGATAAGAGTATTTTGAAAATAAAAGAAAGTAAAACTGATTTAGAAAGTTTAGCTCAATTAAAAAAAATTGGAGTAAATATAAATCAAATTGCACATAAATTTAATACCTATAAAGGTAATATTTCAAGTACAGAATTAGAGAGAAACATTAAAGAAATTATTTTAAAAATTAATGAATTAGTAAAAAAAATTAACTCATAAAAATTGATTTCTTTATAAATGATTGCTACGATAAAGCCCATATTAAATTATAAGGATGTTATAAATTATCATGAGAAAAAATGTAAAAAAGGAGATGCAATTTTATTAGATAATCAAACATTTTCTGATACTACTAAAGGATATTTTGAATCCTTTGAAAAAACAATTTCGCTTAATAAAAAAGTAAGAGATAATAAAGCAGTTCATATATCTTTAAATCTTCCGCATAATGAAAATCTGGATGATAAAAAATTTAAAGATGTAGCGCTATATTATTTGGATAAAATGGGTTATTCCAATACTCCTTATTTGATATATAGGCATTATGATAAAGAACACGCACATATTCATATTGTAACTACCAGTATTGATTTTGATGGTAAAAAAATAAATGAATATAATAATCATTACAGAAGTAATGAAGTTACTAGAGAAATAGAAAGTATATTTAATTTAAAAGCTACTGAAATTAATTTAAAAGATAAAAATAAATTACAACATTCCGAAATACAACAAGAAAAATTTGCTATTAGTAATGCTTTAAGAAAAGCGTTTATTCATCATTATGCTGAATTACAAGAAAGAGGTTTTCAATCAATAGCTCAAACAGTAGCAAATGTTCCATTATCTAATATGGAAATAAAACGTTCATTAGGTAATGAACGTTTTTCCGAGTTGAGTAACTTTTTATCAGAAAAAGGATTAATTAAAAAAAACAATAAATCTTTATTGATTGAAAAATTAAAAAAAGTATATGAAAATTCATCTACTAAGAATGAATTTTTTGATAACCTTAAAAAAGAAAATATTTACTATCGAATAGTTTTAAATAAAAAAGGAAATCCCTATTTAATCTATGGATTAAAAGAAAAAGGTTTTTATATAAAAGAAAACAAGCTATCGGATAAATATACATTATCCTCTATAAACAGAATGAAAGAGGTAAAATATAATCAGGAATACATATTAACGAAAAGGTATATTTCTTCCAGAATTAAAAATTCACTTTATACAGCAAGGAATTTTGACGAATTTAAAACCGCTTTGTATAAATCAGGTATTGAAGTAAAAGAACATAGAAACAGTTCCGGAATTTATGGAATTTCATTTAAGAGTCTAAAAAATAATATTGAATTTAAAGCATCTGATATTCATAAATCGTATAGCTATTTGAATATTATAAAACAATTAAATAAAAACGAAAATAGGGTAGGGGAGTATGCTTATGAAAAAACAAGGGATTATTTGAATTCAAATAATTTAAGCCACTATTCAGGAATTGCACAGGTATTTGATGGTGGTATAACAAAATTTGACGGCTATGATGATAAACATGATGAAAATTTAAAAAGAAAGAAAAAAAGGAGATTTGGCTTATAATCACAAAAAAAATTGTAATTTCAATTTTTATTAAAACAATTAATATATGAATGATAAAAAAAATGTAGTAAGCATGCTGCTTATAATGACGGTAATTTTATTTGCATTACTTACCGTTGATTGGTTTTACTTTCATAAATTTATATTACAGGCTGAAAATGATATTCATTCTTCTTTATTGAATATAGCTCTTAAATTAAGAAAAATGAGCCTTTTATTAAGGATTTCATTTGTAGCTGTTTTAATAGCTTCCGGATATATTTTACCTAGTATTAAATTTTCAAAAAATATTAAAAATGAAGATAAAATAAAATGGAGAATTAGTGCAGTAATCTTAAATGCTTTAATTATTATAGGCTATTTTAATGAAATTAGCTTTTATTCTTTTATAGTTTTTCCTATGCTCTTTTTATCTAATTTATATGTAACAGCTAAAGCAATGGCAACTATAAAGACACAGCTAAAAAGTGATGAGATATTTAATACAGTTAGCAATAAAGAAGAAAACGAATTTTCGTTTAGCTTTTTAACTTCTAAAGGATTATTAACTATTCATAACCCTTTTCAAGGTATATGGATAGAAGGAGGTGCAGGTTCAGGAAAATCCGCCTCATTAATTGAACCGATTATATTACAAGCTGCTGAAAAGGGTTATTCAGGTATTATTTATGATTATAAGGGTAATCCTCCTACGCTTGGAAAAACTGCCTATAATGCTTTAATACATGCAAATAAAAAAGGTTTATCAAAAGTAAAATTTGCCATGATAAATTTTTCTAATTTAACTCTTTCTGTAAGATGTAACCCTTTAAGCCCCAAACTTTTGGATAATAAACTTTTTGCAATGGAAGTAAGCGATATAATCATGAAAAATTTGAATCGCTCTTGGATTGAAAAAACAGATTTTTGGGGAGAAAGTGCCATAGCATATTTACAATCTGTTATATGGATGCTTCGCAAACACACGCCCGAATTTTGCACTTTACCTCATGCTATTGCTATGTGTTTGTCTGATTATAACCATGTTCTTAATTATATGAGTACAGATGAAGAAGTTAAAACCATGATGCGACCTATTGCAGTTGCTCATGAAAGAAAAGCGGAATCACAACTTGCCGGAGTTGTTGCTTCTGTACAGCAACCGCTAACTAAACTATTTAATAAAGAGTTGTTTTGGGTATTAAGTGAGGATGAATTTGATTTAGATGTTTCAAAAAAAGAAAATCCTGTTTTATTAACCATCTGCAATGACCCTCGCTTACAGGAAAGTTTATCCCCTGCTATTTCATTAATTATTTCTGTTATAATGCAAAATATTAATCAACAAGGTAAAAACAAATCTTTGTTTTGTATTGATGAATTACCAACTATATACATTAAAAAATTAGATAATCTTCCTGCTACCGCTCGAAGTAATAAAGTTGCAACTGTTTTGGCAGTTCAAGATTATTCCCAATTAGAGCGTGATTATGGTAAACAACAAGCTTTTACTATCATATCTAATTTAGGTAATCAGTTTACAGGAATGACAAATAATAAAGATACAGGTAAACGAATTAGCGAACAGATAGGTAAAATTCATAAAAGAAAGGTATCTTACTCTACAAGTGCAGAGAGTATTTCAGAAAGTGAAAATTTACAACTTGAAGACGCTTTACAAATTAAGGATGTAATGGGACAAAACATCGGACATTTTACTGGTAAAATTGCCGGAGGAAACCCACCTTTTTTCAGTACACAGCTTCCCGAATTTAAATTGGATAAAATTGTTGGAACAATTGATAATATACCTGAATTTGCATCGTTCGGAGTAAGTAAAACTGCATTTAATGATCTTGTAGATAAAAATTTTGATAGAATAATTAATGATGTAAAAGGAATATTGGAACCATATACTGATTAAAACAATGAAAGAATTTATTAATGAATTAATCTTTTGCAATTTCAATTTAATTGAATCTAATAGATACTTTATTAAAGCAAATAATAAAGTATTAAAAACTAATCTTTTTATATTTATTAACGAAAAAGAAAACTCATTGTATTTTTTAAATGGTAATGATTTAAAGTTTTATGAATCCAATAATTTTAAAACTTTATTTTATCCAAAAATTTTACTTTCCAATGCTAATTATTCAAATAATATAAGTGAGTTTTTTAATTTAGAATTTGATGCATTTAATAATAATTTAAATAATTTATCCCCTGTATCAGAGCATAAATTATTAAATCAAATCTTCGCATTAAAGGAATTTAATTTTTCAAAAATTAGTAATGAATTGCATTATACTAAAACTAATTTTGAAGTGTTTACCTTCCCCCCATTTAGTAAAACCTTGTTGATTCATAAAAATAAATATTTAGCTTTTCCATTAAAGGATTTTTCAGAAGAAAAAGGATTATGTGATATACTCATTTATAATTATCATTTTACTTGTACTTTGACAGGTTATAAAAACTCCTATTTTGAAATACTAGATAATTATACAGATGATAATAATATAATTCACCTATTTTCTAATCCATTACCATTTTATTATTTTAATCAATATCACGATTGCTCTATTTTTAATATTATTTGCATTCCGCCCGGAAATAAATTGTTTTCCTATTATTTTGATTTATTCAAAAAAATAAATAACCTTAATAAATCAGTTATTAAGGTTTATTTCTCATGCGATATTTTAAATCTATTAGATTTAAGTAATTTTATATTTAACTATTTAAACAGTATTTCAGAAGTTAAATATGAATCGTATTTAGTAAATGGTACACTCAATTTTAGTATCATTTATAATTCTTTATTAGCAACAGATAGAAAATTAAAAACGCTCGATTTTATTCAATTGATTGCTGATATTAAAGACAAACTAAGAGAACAATATAATTTAATTGATAATAGTAATTCTATTGAAGAAAGTTTTTTTGAAATTCAAACAATAAATGAAAGAAAATATAATCTTAATTCAAACGAAATTCGTTTTGAATTAAATTTTAAATTAAGTTTTGATATAATGAAAGTATTGATAAATCAAATTTTACTATTTGAAAATATTTCTAATATTGAATGTGTATATCTATCTGATGAAACTTCTTTTAATGATTTCAAAACTATTGACGAAAATAATTTTTTATAAAATAAATTTTCTCTAACAGCTTTACATTATGGAAACAAAAGATTTATCTTATTATAAAACCGCAATCAATCTAGCTCAATTTATGATTGATAATTACGGCTTTCAGGAAGCAGCAAGGAGTACTGACAATTATCCCAGACTTAAAAATCCGGAAACGGGTGAATTATATATTATTAAAAAAAATAGCAAAGGGCATTTTACTTATTTTAACCCCTATGATTATTCAGATAGAGGAAAAACGATTATTGATTTTTTACAAGACAGACATAGTAATGATAATTTTACATTTACGATTGGTCATGTAAGAAAAAAATTAGACAATTTTTTAAAAAACGGATACCTTGAAAAACAGGTACATTCAAAGTTTAATAATATTAAAATTAAATCTTCAAAAGATTTTAATTTAGAAGATTTTAATATAAAACCATTATACGATACAAGTTATCTTAATAGTAGAGGAATATCTAATAATACAATTAACCATAAGATTTTTAAAGGCTGCATTTTTAATAATACGCATATAGATGAAAAAACTGGACAAAAGCATATAAATACAGTATATTTAATGGTTAATACTGATAAAAGCAGAATACCTGCTATTATTCAAAAAAATAAAAACTTTTCAGGTGCTTTTGGAGAAAAGGGACAAGCTCTTGTTGCAAGTAAAATGTTAAACAATCAACCACTTGACAATTTAATTGTAATGGAAAGTTTTGATGATTGTTTAAGTCATTTTGAATTAAATCGAAAAAATTTAGAAGATAAAAATGTTCGCTATGTTGCTACAGGAGGAAGTATCACAGATAAACAAATTGATTTAATTTCTGATATTATAGTAAAGCAACAAGTTAAAAACTTGTCCTTATCATTTGATAATGATAATGCAGGATATTTTTTTCGTTGTCAAACTCTTTCAGGTTTGACATTTGAAGATGAAGATTATTATAAAAAAAATCCGCTTGCTCACGCTCATATAGAAGTTGGCAAAATTGATGGTAACGATAAATTGGGCATAGCCCAATTTATTTACGTTACCAAAGACAAAGAAACTTCTATTTCCACCGCTCAAAAATTTGCGGATTTTTTTAATAAGCATCAGCAATTAGATAAGTATGTTGAGGGTAAAAGCTTTCAATTGCAACAAAAAGAAATAGGTAATTTTCATGTGAAAATTCAAATTGAATTTAAAAATTTGAAAGAGCACTGGGAAGTGTTAGGAAACTTTATTGAAGATTTAAAATTTTCAAATAAGTTGCAGTTTAAGCGTGAAATGCCAATTTTAAAAGATTTTAACGAAGATTTACAAGCTCAAAAGTTTATTCATAAAGACTGGTTTATTTATAAAAACGAAATTTATCAGAATGATGTAAAAAGTTATTTAAACGCAGTCAAATTGTCAGGATTATATTCTAATGATGAGATACTAAAAGGTATTTTGAAGTTTGAATCAATTAATGAAGAACTTAAAAATGTTAGGTTTTTAAAAGATATATTTCCCTTGAAAAATGAAATAGGGGAGAGGAAGATGGATAAAAATTTAGAATTATAATATTAGCTACTCTGTTATGGGAAATCGGCTTTGCCGACCGGGCTTTACGTTTCAATCTTTTACAATTCGCACAAACAAAAAAAGTGGCTTCTTGAACTTATAAATAAGATCCGCAGCCACTTTTGTAAAAGGATTTTCTCTACAATCCCTTTTCCATTCCTTTACACAGACCATTCCCTTTAATTTTTTGGCTTTAGGAAAAAAATCTTATGCTATTGCTTTTTGTTTATATTATAGTCTTGCTTTATTTTGTAGTGTATTTTTAATACATTATATTTGTATTGTAATTAAATATTAAATTTATAAACCTAAAAAATAAAAACTATGATAAAAGTATTTGAATACAGAAGCACAGGGAAAAAATATAATGGCGACGAACATCACTTTTTTCAGTTTGTTGTAAAACAAAATTTTTTTGACGAAAAAAACAGGTCTATTCAGTGGTGTAGGTTTGAAGGTTTTAAAGTTATTGTTGAAACGTTAGAGCCTTCAATAGTTGAATTTGTCAAATTGACCTTAAAGCCTGTAATTGAAACAAAAACAGGCTATAAATGGGAGCTTATTAATTAGCCTAAGGCATGGTTTATCCATGCCTTTAAAAAAAAATATCGTTAAATTATATCCCTTATCCTATGACACCTTTACAAACTCCTAAAAATGCTATCATTAAAATAGTTGATACTGCAAATGGTAAAACTTGTTTTCATAAAGTTTTATCCTGTTCTGAGGCTCAAAGCGTTGATGTTTTTGAAAAATTTATTAGTCATTTTAAAGCTTCTGAAATAGCCTCAAATAATCGCTTTCATATTCATAGATATTGGCAGCATTATTTAAGAGCTACCGTTTACCTTAATCAATTAAATGAAAAAGATATTTCTAGTTTCTTTAAAGATTATTAATATGCCAACTTCTTATTTATCATAATTGCTTAAATGCTTGTGTATATCATATACACGATGTATATTTATACTATCATGTAAATGAAAAAACGTATTAACCTTAAAAAATAAATAACTATGAAAACAGTAAAATTATTAGTTGTTAAATTAAAAATCGAATTTGATAATGGGAAAATCAGAAATTACTTCTTTGATAGAGATATTACACTTAAAGAAGCATTTGAAAAAAATCCTGTTTTAAAGCATGGGATAATCATTTCAGTTGAAGTTGAAGATTGCGAAGTAATTCCTTATGGAAAATCAGGAAAAAAATTCCAAGTAGCATATACCAATTTAATTGTAGATGAAAATGGTAAAATTATCGGATACAATTTTGAACAAAACCCTAATTTTGATGAGTTAATGGCAATTTCGCTTAAAGATATTGCAGAAGCGGAAGGTGATGAAAATGCTGTTAATATTTACGAATTATTAGAAAAAGGAGAGTAATGATAAACGAAAAAGTAGTTATTGCTGCCCGAAAATTGGTCGGGCAGCATCTGAAAAATATCAGAGAGGAGAAGAAATTAACTTATTATGCTGTTGCGAAACTTGCAGGGATGAGTATTGAGCAAGTGCAGGGAATTGAAAGCGGAGGAACTGCTTATACATTTGACAGCTTTTTAAAAATCACTCACGCTTTGGATTGCTATTTCTTTTTGGAAGATAAAGACGGCAAGCATCTGGACTTTACTGATATGGCGGAAAAATCTATTTCTAAAAAAAGGGGAGAAATATTTTTAAACAAAAAAGATGATAACTGATAAATTGCTGATAAATCTTATATCCCCCCCTAAAAACCCGTCTTACAGACGGGTTTTTAGTTGCCGTCATTTTTCCTTTCCGGGATTTCATTCCCGGTGCTTCCGCAGCTGCTTACAGGTTGATTTTTGACGGCATATTGTTATTACATAAAATATATCCTGTTTGAGCAGCAATTAGTAATCGCTTAAGCTTACAGGACGAGCTTTTTGTGTAACAAAAAGAACCGCCCTTACAGCATTTTTCGCTTTCTTACTAATTGCAGCTCAAACAATCCCTCAATCCCTTTTTTTAGTAATTGCACTTAAATAAATTTTATGCTCCGCTTTCTTTTCGTTCTTTGCCACGTAATACCGGGCAAACACTACAATCGCTACACTTTAAAATTTATTTAAAAGC
>JBKBLB010000024.1:0-37732 GCA_046296495.1 Bacteroidia bacterium | reverse complement strand
AAATAATTTGTGAAAACAGCGTTACATTTGTCATTAGAAGGGGGGGGATTTTGTGGAACCTCAAAGGTAACAATGAGGATAAAAACTTCTCTTTCTTTTTTAAACGTTTAGGACGCTATTGCTTCAAACTATTTACTTCGAACAAAGTTGTTTTACTGCAAAGTACACAAAGAATACACGTAGAACGCAATGTATAATGATGAGTTACGAATGATGAGAATAACTGATTATTAAAACTTCAAACATCGAACTATTCACTTCGAACAAAGTTGTTTTACTGCAAAGTACACAAAGAATACACGTAGAACGCAATGTATAATTATGAGTTACGAATGATGAGAATAACTGATTCACCAAAACTTTAAAAATCGAATTTGGTACTTCTAACTAAACAATTTATAATAAAAACATTACCAAATATGTAAAAATTGTATTAAAAAAAATTTAAAATATCTGATAACCAATACTTAATATTTTGGCTAGAAATTGGTGTTTGCAATTATCGTTTTTTTTTTTTTTGAAATTCGTATCACTAATCCAGTTTGATATGAAAAACAACATCAAAAAAATTTTATTAGCATTGCTAATCATAGGTCTATCGTTAGTTACAAGCGCCCAAACATTAAATATTCCTCCAAACCATGCTTCATCGGGCACGTTGCAGCCGCCCATACCAATTGCATCAAATAATCCTGATGCGGAACTTTGGACAATCGTAAATAATTCTAATTGCGATTTAACATTTTATTTTTGGTTTACAATTGATGACCCAAATGGTGACACAAAGCACATAAAAATAACTGTGAACAAATTCAGCAATTTTACAATAGGTGCCTCTCAATTACTTGAATTATTTGGCTATAGAAATTTCAATTTGACACATTCTTCTTTTGAAATGAAAGACGGAAGTATTTCAATAGGTTATGGTTATCCTTATACTGGTGGAAGGTTAGAAAAAGAAGGCCCGCAATCAGAAGAAGATCCATGCCATTGTTTATATTATTCTTGGAATCATGCAACGCAAACAATTTATATACAACCATGTCCATAATTTCTTTTAAATTTGTAAGTAATTAAAAAAGTAATAGATGAAGCGTCAATTTTTCTTATTTTATGTTGTTTTAAGCACATCTGTCAAATCACAATGGCTTTTATCCACAATTCATCATTCGCCATTTTACAACTTTGAAAATATATTGTTTCACACAAATAATATATTATTTGCTAATGATGAAATTAACAATAATTTATATATATCGTACGATGGAGGTGAAAATTTTTTCTTATTAAACAATAATCCGTTTTTTTCAAGTTCATTTATTACTTTAACCCAAGACTCTACCATAATGTTTAGTGGTCAATCATACAGGATATCAAAAGATTACGGAAAAACCATTGAAAGAAAGTTTTTTACAGATATTAAAGGAGATACCATTTACAGAGGCAACATAGACCACATAGTAGAGTTTAAAAATGGCACAATACTTTGTGCAACAAATCGGTTGTCAAAAGCAAATCCTTTAAACAATACAACAAGGGTAATTATTAAGAAAAAGGGAAACAATTATTGGCAGGAGGTTCCAGATAGCCAAAAATACAATATTCCCGATACAACACAAATAACAACTATAGGTCAATCAAGAACAACAAAGGAAGTAACCTTATTTGATGATGTTGCCATTTCGTATATGAAACAACATCAGGAAACATTAATTTACTATTATAAAAGTGGCGATTCGGTTGTGTATAAAAATATTTCGTCACAATTAGGTACAAATACAAATAATCATATTTCATGTATGGCATTTCATCATCCTGATAGTGGAATTTTAGGAACAGTGTATAGAAATTATTATTATACAACAGATGGTGCAAAAACACTGCAACAATTAAACATACCATCAAATATGATTATTACCAGATTGTTATATATTAGGCCTTCAAAATCAAAAAAAGGATACTATTTGGCTTCAACACAAATTGATGGCGTATTTAGCACAAGCTACTCAACCGATTTTGGTAAAACATGGACACATCATTATGAGGGTATTTTATTTCATAATTTATTTAGCCAAAATGCAGATTTGGTAATAGGAGTAAGTTCCAACAAAGGGATATATGTATTACAACAATTAGCATCGGTTAAAACAGAAGAAATAAAAAACATAAAACTGTACCCTAACCCATCAAATTCAACATTTGTAATACAAAATCTTCCAGATAAAACAGATATTATTATTTTTGATATGCAGGGTAAGGTTGTTAAAGAAACAAAAGACTACTATGGTCAAAATTTAGATATATCAGAATTAAATAACGGCATATTTACTGTAAAATGTATTATACAAAACGGGAAAATATATTACAGCAAATTGCTTGTAAATAAATAAAATTGTGAAGGATGAATAATTACTAATTCTCAAAAAACTTCAAACTATTCACTTCAAACAATTTTTTTCCGCAAAGTACGCAAAGAAGACACGAAGAACGCAAAGTATAAAGATGAGTTATGAATGATGAAAATAGCTGATTATTAAAACTTCAAACATCGAACTATACACTTCGAACAAAGTTGTTTTACCGCAAAGCACACAAAGAGGACACTAAGAAAGCAAAGTATAATGATGAGTTATGAATGATGAAAATAGCTGATTATTAAAACTTCAAACAACGAACTATTCACATCAAACAATTTTTTTCCGCAAAGTACGCAAAGAATACACGAAGAATGCAAAGTATAATGATGAGTTACGAATTTGAGATTAACTGATTCACAAAACTTCAAACATCGATCTATTCACTTCGAACTTTTAACTTGCTTTACGCAAAAGCTTCAACCGGTAGGCAAGCACAAATAAGGTTTCTGTCGCCATGCGTATTGTTTACACGCCCTACACTTGGCCAAAACTTACGCTCACGAATCCAGTTTATCGGATAAGCTGCCTGTTGGCGGGTGTAGGCATGGCTCCATTCATCAGATGTTACCATTTGTGCAGTATGAGGTGCATTTTTTAAGACATTGTCTGTTTTATGAGCTGTTCCGTTTATCACTTCATCAATTTCCTTTTTTATGCTTATCATAGCATCGCAAAAACGGTCAAGCTCTGATTTGGGTTCACTTTCGGTTGGTTCAACCATAATGGTACCTGCAACCGGAAAACTCATGGTTGGCGCATGAAAGCCATAATCCATTAAGCGTTTTGCAATGTCTTCGGCTTCAATACCTGCACTTGTTTTAAATATGCGTGTGTCTAAAATCATTTCGTGTGCACAACGACCTTTACTGCCAACAAATAAAATAGGGTAGTGGCTTTCCAGTCGAGCCTTGATATAATTTGCATTTAAAATGGCATATTTTGTTGCAAGTTCTAGTCCTTCGGTACCCATTAGCCTAATGTAGGCATAACTTATAAGCAAAATACTTGCACTGCCCCAAGGCGCAGCACTAACGGCATGCATTGCATGGTTTCCGGTACCCATATCTACCACACTGTGTCCGGGTAAGAAAGGCACTAAATGTGCCGCTACCCCAATCGGACCCATGCCCGGTCCACCGCCACCATGTGGTATGCAAAATGTTTTATGCAGGTTTAGGTGGCAAACATCGGCACCTATATTGGCAGGGCTTGTTAGTCCTACTTGTGCATTCATATTGGCTCCATCCATATACACCTGTCCTCCATACTGATGAATTAATGCGCATACATCGGTAATATTTTCTTCGTAAACTCCGTATGTACTTGGGTATGTAACCATTAAGCAGGCAAGGTTATCTTTGTATTGCTCAGCTTTGGCTTTTAGATCTTCAAAATCTATGTATCCACTTTCTAGGTTTTTTACAACAACCACTTTCATACCTGCCATTACTGCGCTTGCAGGATTTGTGCCATGTGCCGAAGCCGGTATTAATGCTATATTACGGTGGCTTTGTCCAATTGATTTTAAGTATTCGCGAATTACCATTAGGCCTGTGTATTCGCCTTGTGCACCGGCATTTGGCTGAAGACTAATACCGGCAAAACCTGTAACTTGTTTTAGGTAGTCGCTCAATTCGTTAAAAATTCTGGTATAACCATTTGCCTGATTACGTGGAATAAACGGATGCAACATGCCAAAGCCTGGCATTGTTACCGGAATCATTTCGGCAGTTGCATTTAGTTTCATGGTGCACGAACCTAGAGCAATCATACTGTGGCAAAGAGAAAGATCTTTACTTTCGAGTAATTTTATGTAGCGAAGCATTTCGTGTTCGCTGTGGTAACTGTTAAAAACCGGGTGCGTCATAAAACTACTTTTACGTGCAAATCCCGATGGTACATGCAATGCAGTTTCGGGGTGCATTTGCAGGTTCGATGGTTTACCGGTTATAATGGTTATCAATTCATTTACATCTGAAATGGTGTGGGTTTCATCAATGCTTATGCCAATATGTTTTTCATCAACTTTTCGAATGTTTATATCGTGTTCAAGGCATTTTTGCACAATTTTGTCTGCATCGTCAACTTCAACCAAAAGGGTATCAAAAAAGTGGTTGTTTATTTGTTTAAACCCAAGCATGTTTAATGCATTGGAAAGCTGACCGGCTAAACCGTGAACCCTGCCTGCAATGTTTTTTAAGCCTTGAGGTCCATGGTAAACACCATACATACTTGCCATTATAGAAAGCAATACCTGAGCAGTACAAATATTAGATGTGGCTTTTTCTCTGCGTATATGTTGTTCGCGGGTTTGCAATGCCATACGTAGGGCATTATTCCCCTGACTATCTATTGATACCCCAATAATTCTGCCCGGCATTTGACGTTTATAAATATCTTTTGTTGCAAAAAATCCTGCATGTGGGCCACCGTATCCCATTGGTACACCAAAACGCTGGCTGCTGCCAACAACTACATCTGCTCCCCACTCTCCGGGAGGAGATAGTAATGTTAAACTCAATAAATCTGCTGCTACGGCTACCAAAACATTTTTTTCAATTGCTTTAGCCATAAAATGGCTGTAATCAAAAATTTGTCCGTTTCCGGCAGGGTATTGTATAAGGGCTCCAAAATAAGACTCATCAAATTCAATGGTGTTGTGATCGCCAATTACTAGTTCAACGCCAATGGGTTCAGCACGAGTTATTAAAACATCTATGGTTTGTTTAAAGCACTCTTTGCTAACAAAAAATTTATTTGCATTGGCATTTTTTGCCTCGGCATGAAGCATGTGCATGGCTTCGGCTGCTGCAGTTCCTTCATCAAGCAAGCTGGCGTTGGCAATTTCCATTCCTGTTAGGTCAATAATCATGGTTTGGAAATTTAAAAGTGCTTCGAGCCTGCCCTGAGCAATCTCAGCCTGGTAGGGTGTGTATGCTGTGTACCAACCCGGATTTTCGAAAATGTTTCGTAAAATTACATTAGGGGTGTGTGTACCATAATAACCTTGACCAAGGTAGTTTTTATAAATTTTATTTTCTTCCGATATTTCTTTTAATAATTTTAAAAGTTCAGCTTCGCTCATAGCTTCCGGAAGGTTCATTCGTTCTTTTAAGCGAATATGTGCCGGTATGGTTTCATCTATAAGTTGGTCTAAACTATTTACTCCAATGGTTTGCAACATGGCTTGTGTGTCGTTTGCCAATGGCGAGATGTGCCTGTTTATAAAGCGATCTGATTGATTTGATGGTATATTCATTTTGGTGTATTCGGAAAATTAAAATTGCGGCAAATTTATTTTTTTTAATGTAGGTTCAAGCATAAACCATAACAATTTAAAAACTTATAATTTACTTAATTTTTTAAGCCCCTAATGTTGTGGTTTGAATTTTAAAACCAAAAATATATGTTGCAGTTTAAATAAAAGCAAAATTTTACATATTATGAGACTACTTAGAATAGCATTAATTATTGCAGCAACAGTTTTTACCGGTAATTTATTAGCTCAAACCAATGCCGGAGATGCCATTATTGGGGTTTGGGAAACCGGTAGCGGAAAAGCAAGGGTAAAAATTACAAAAAGCGGTAACTATTATTACGGTAGAATAGTTTGGCTGCGTGAACCAAATAATGAAGAGGGAAAACCTAAGGTAGATAAAAATAATCCGGATGAAGCCCAAAGGCAAACTCCGCTACTTGGTTTAAGAATGCTTAAAAGCTTTGAGTTTAAAGGCGATAACCTTTGGGAAGACGGCACTATTTACGACCCTGAAAGCGGCAGTACTTATAATTGTAAAATAAACTTACAAGACGAAAACACCATGAATATCAGAGGATTTATTGGTATTTCGGCATTTGGCAGAACCGATGTTTGGAAAAGAGTGCAGGTAAGCAAGTAGTTTGAAGTAAATAGTTCGAAGTAAATAGTTCGAAGTTAAGACTTCGAAGATTAGATATATTATTGATTAATTTTAAATTACAATGAAAAAGCTGTTTGCATTGCTGTTGGTTTTTTTTGTATTGCATTTAATGGTTTATGCCAATCAAAAACCTATTGCTCTGTTTAGTATAAGCCATACAAGCGGTTTGGTAACTGATACTTTCAGGTTTATTAATCAAACAATTAATAATCCAACAAACTTTGTATGGACATTTACACCCGGTTCGGTTGTTTTTGTTAACAATACCAATGCAAATAGCGCAAATCCTCAAGTTATTTTTGTTTCTACCGGTTCAATATCTGTAAGGCTTATAGCCATTAATTCTTTTGGCAGCGATACTTTGTTTAGGGCAAATTATATTCAAACATATAATTACACCAATCCGCAAAGTTTTCAATCGGCAACACAATCTTTTGAGAATATATCAATTTTGCGTGTTGTTTTACCTCCGGGTATTGATACTATAACCAGCCCAATGACACCTGATTATTTAAGAATTCTCGGAAATCAACAGGCTACGCTTTTTAGAGGTAAAAGAAACGGGCTAACTGTACATAGGGTAAACAATACCTCTCCGGCTGAATTTAGGGTATGGATAGATTTTAACAGAAACGGAAATTTTGAAAACAACGAGTTGGTTTTAAATAAAAGCAATGTAATGCAAAGAGAGGTTACCGATTCGTTTTTTATACCGTCAAATCAGCCGTTGGCCTACACTTTTATGAGGGTTTTGGTGGCATTAAATCACCCCACACTAACACCAAATTTTACACAAATGGGGGTTTACAGAGATTACCGTATTAATATAGCCAACGATACTGTAAGACCAACCATTGTACTAAACAGCAGCAGCATTTTATACGGGCAGGTAAACCTTCCTTTTTTTGACCCAATGGCTACAGCATTTGATAATATTGAAGGCGATATAAGCCACAGGGTTAAAAGAATTGGTTTTATTGATACCTCTTCGGTTGGCAACTACACTTTAAAATATTTTGTAAACGATTTATATAATAATGTTAGTGATACCCTTTTACGTGAAGTTTTTATTACCTTAAACCAAACTGCACCAAGATTAAACCTGTTGGGAGATTCATTAATAACTATAGAAGTAAATACACGTTTTAATGAACCGGGATATACTGCATTTGACAATACAAATTTAGATATAACACAATTTGTTGTAATTGGCGGAAATCTAGATACATCTAATGTGGGTTTTTATACTGTTTTATATACTATTACCGATGCTTTTAACCGAACTACGGTAGCAAGAAGATATGTAAGGGTAGTAGATACACAAAAACCAGTAATTAGGCCAATTCAGGGAAATCCTCACATTCATGCAGTATTTAAACCAATTGATATTTTTAATATTGTTAATGTAACTGATAATTCTTTAAAACCTATGTTGCCATTGGCATTTGGCTCAGTAAACCCTCAAATTTTAGGTAATTATAATATTGTTTACAAAGCATACGACCAAAGTAATAACGAAGCCGATTCGCTTGTGCTTACTGTTTCGGTAGTTGATACCATAAAGCCAACACTTCGTGATACATCACTGCAACTAAACCGAACCATAGAGGTATTTACACCTTTTACTTTGCAAACACCATTATTCGATGATAACTACTGGCCTGTAAATACATTAAGAATCAATCAATCGGGCAATGTAAATACAAACCGATTGGGAACTTATACTGTAGTTTTTACCTGCGAAGACCCATCAGGTAATGTTGCAACAGTAACCTTTAACATCAGGGTAGTAGATTCAACAAAACCTATTATAAGCATTATAGATAATCCGGTTAAAGGAATTGCTTTAAATGTTGCGGTAAAACCTGATACACCATTGGTATTAACAGATAATTATGATTCGGAAGCATTTCTTTTCAGTACGCTTGTAGTAACGTATCCTTTCCCATTAAATGCAAACGGAGAACTACTTATTACGCAACCAGGACTATATTCTATTAATTACCAGTGCCGAGATTCGAGCATGAACTTATCTGATATTGCAAGATATAATTTTTCCATTGGCTCATTAGGTTTAAGCAATGTAGATAATGTAAATTCAATTAAAGTTTATCCTAATCCTGCAAACAGTTTTGTTATTATTGAACCTAACGGGTTAAATATTGATGTTATAAACATTACAGACATAAGAGGTAAAATCATCAAACAGTTTATTACAGAAAATAAAGTTAATATAAAATTAGATATTACCGGAATTAACACCGGAATGTACATACTTGAAATGATAGGAAATGACAATGTTTACTTTAAGAAGTTGCTAATTGAATAAAGCAATTTGATACATGTATCAATTGTTAAGTACCTTGTTATAAAAATCTTCGTAAAGGGGTACAATTTTATTTATATCAAAATTAAGTGCGTGTTTTCTGGCATTTGCTTTAAAAAGGTTTAGTCTGTTTTCATCGCCTAAAATGTAAAGTGCTTTATTTGCCATTTCATCAACATTGCCAACATCACACAAAAAGCCTGTAACGCCTTCAATATTTAATTCGGGTAAGCCACCTGCATTACTGCTTATTACCGGCAACTCGCAAGCCATGGCTTCAAGAGCTGCAAGGCCAAAGCTCTCGGTTTCAGAAGGCATAATAAACAAATCGCAAACCGAAAGTATTTCTTCAACCGGATTTTGTTTTCCCAGAAAAGTTACATAATCGCATAAGTGTAATTGCCTGCAAAGTTGTTCGGTATTTATTCGTTCCGGTCCATCGCCAACCAAAAGTAATTTTGCCGGTATTTGCTTACAAATTTTTTCAAAAACTTTTACAACATCTTCAATACGTTTTACCTTTCTAAAGTTGCTTGTATGCACTATAAGTTTTTCGTTATTAGGTGCTATTGCTTTTTTAAAGTGTTCTCTTGGCGTTTTTTTAAATCTTTCGGTGTCAATAAAATTTGGAATTACTTCAATATGTTTTTGGGTGTTAAAGTGATTGTAAGTATCTTGTTTTAATGAGTTTGATACACTTGTAACAGCATCGCTATGATTGATACTAAACCTTACAACAGGTTCAAAACTTGCATCTTTTCCAACCAATGTTATATCGGTACCGTGAAGAGTAGTAATTACAGGTATATGGATATTTTCGGTAGCTAAAATCTGTTTTGCAAAAACTGCAGCCGAAGCATGAGGTATGGCATAGTGTACATGTAAAATATCGAGTTTTTCATATTTTACTACATCAACCAAATGGCTTGTAAGGGCTGTTTCGTAGGGCGGATATTCAAATAACGGATAGTGGCTAACATAAACTTCATGATAAAATGTTTTACCTGCAAAAAAATCAAGCCTGGCAGGTTGTTTATAACTTATAAAGTGAACACTATGCCCCCGTAGTGCAAGGGCCTTACCTAATTCGGTTGCAACCACACCACTACCACCATAAGTTGGGTAGCAAACTATACCAATTTTCATTTAATTTATATTAATACCAAATTTAACAATATTGTTTTTAGAGATTCCTTATGATAAAAATTTTTTTGCTGTATTTAAAATTCTAAACAGCTTCAAATATTACAGCTACACCTTGACCAACACCCACACACATAGTTGCAAGGCCGTATTTTATATTATGTTTTTTCATGGCATAAATAAGCGTTGTACTAATTCTTGAACCGCTTGCACCTAAGGGATGCCCTAAAGCAATTGCTCCTCCATTAATGTTTACAATTTCCGGATTAATGTTTAAATCTCTAATACAAGCAATGCTTTGGCTAGCAAATGCTTCATTAAGTTCGGCAAGTCCAATATCGTTAATTTTCAATCCGGCTCTTTTTAAGGCTTTTTGGGTAGCCGGTACAGGTCCTATTCCCATAATTGCCGGGTCAACACCTGCAATAGCTTTACTAACAATACGTGCAATTGGATTAAGGTTAAATTTTTTAACGGTTTCTTCGCCTGCCAAAATTAGCGCTGCAGCTCCATCATTTACACCACTGCTGTTTCCGGCAGTTACGGTTCCGTCTTTTTTAAATGCAGGTTTTAATTTGGCAAGTTCTTCCATACTCGATAGTCGAGGATGTTCGTCTTTACCAAAAATTACAGGTTCTCCTTTTTTTTGTGGTATTGGCACCGGAGTAATTTCATCATTAAACGCACCTGCCAAATGAGCTTTTTGGTATTTTTGTTGTGAGCCAAATGCAAACAAATCTTGTTCTTCTCTGCTAATATTCCATTTAGCAGCAACATTTTCGGCAGTTTCACCCATGCTGAAGGGATAATACATTTCGGCTAGTTTTTTATTTGTAAAACGCCAGCCAATGGTTGTATCATAAATTTCAGGTGTTCGAGAAAAAGCATTTTCTGCTTTAGCCATAACAAATGGTGCGCGGGTCATACTTTCTACACCCCCGGCTATGTATAAGTCTCCATCTCCGCATTGTATGGCTCGGGCTGCATCTAAAATACTTTGAAGGCCACTGGCACAAAGCCTGTTTACGGTATTGCCCCCAACACTAATTGGTAAACCGGCAAGTAATAAAGCCATTCTTGCAACATCGCGGTTATCTTCTCCTGCCTGATTTGCAGCTCCGAATATAACATCTTCAAGTTCGTTAAAATCTATGTTGGGATTTCGTTGAACCAAAGTTTTAATAACATGTGCAGCCAAATCATCGGGTCGAATGCTGCTAAGAGAGCCTGCATACTTGCCAATTGGAGTTCTGGTAGCATCAATTACAAATACATCTTTCATGGGGTAAAATTAGTTTATTTAATTTATGGTTGATGATGTTTTTAATGGTTATTTTATGTTTAGGGTTCGAAAAATTTAAAAAAATTTATTGTGGTATTGTTTAAATAATTATTTTGCAAATTATTACATACTCTTTACAAAGTAATTTTAACATTTCAACAATAATGATAAAGTACCTGAAAGGTGAAATATGGAAACCTGTAAGAAACTTAGAAAAATATAACTTTAATAAGCATTACGCGGTATCAAATTTAGGCAGATTTGCCTCTTACGAAAATGACCTGCAAAAAGATGGTACTTTGTTAAATGGTTCTGTGCTTGAAGGCTACAGGGTTTTCAGGATGCGAATTAAAAATAAATCAAAAACATTTATGCTTCATCATTTTGTTGCAGAATGCTTTTGTGAAAGAAAATCCAACGTACACAGTAAGGTTATTCATTTAAATTATAATAAAGCAGATAATAAAGCATCAAACCTGCAATTGGTTACCTACAAACAAATGTTGGTTCACCACAGAGAAAACCCGGCTGTATTGGCAGTGAGAAGCAGAAAAACTTTTGGCGAAACTAAAGGGCATAAACTAACGGCAAAAAAAGTAATTCAAATAAAAAAGCAATTAAACAACCCTAACAGAAAACTTAAATTAAAAGACATTGCAGCCAATTTTAATATTAGCGAAATGCAATTATATCGCATAAAACGTGGAGAAAACTGGGCTCATGTAAATCCTTAATTAGGATTTTTATACTCTTTTTCGGCTAATAAAATGGCATTATAAACATTTACAATTCCACCTGTTTTCGATAATTCGTTTAGTTTTAATTTATGTTTTCTTGAACCCGGAACAACTACTTTTTTGTTATAAACAACTACGCTCCTCATAATAATATCTTTGGTTTGTGTAGCAGTTAAATGCGGATAATATGAACGTAAAATGGCTGCTACACCACTGGTAACCGGGGCTGCCATGCTTGTTCCACTTTGCACTTCGTAGTTTGACCCAGGCGCACATGAATTTATATCGTATCCGGGAGCAAAAACATCAACTTTGTTTTTGCCAAAGTTTGAGAATGGTGCAACAATATGTTTTCCTTTTTTCCATGTACTGGCGCCAACTTCAATCCAATTTGGTGCAGTAAAATCACCCGATTTAAAAACAGCAGTAGGATAGTTATCCATGGTATCAATATTTTTATTATCGTTACCTGCTGCATGAACCAAAAGTACATCTTTGCTCATGGCATATTTTACGGCTGCATCAACCAAATCTTTATCAGGGCTTATTGGCTTTCCAAAACTCATATTTATAATTTTGGCACCATTATCAACAGCATATATAATTGCATTGGCAATATCTTTATCACGCTCATCACCGTCAGGTACAACTCTAAGTGCCATAATTCGGGCTGTAGCGCTAACGCCTTTTATTCCCATTTCATTATCGCGTTGTGCCGCAATAATACCGGCAACGTGGGTTCCGTGTCCGGCATTGGGCGCATCAACCTTATTATTGCCATAAAATCTTTCTTTTTTATCTTCATAGTTATCACCAACCAAATACCTTGGGTCGGCATTATTATCAAGGTTATACTTTACCTGATCATTAAAATGATTGTAAATTTCATTTAATTGATTCATGATTGGCGAGTTTTGTAAACCACCAGTCTTTGCAACCATTTTTGCAACACTCAGTCTATTTTTTTCTTTTGGATTTGTTGGTTTAAAATAATCAAGGTCTTTTGCTGTTGGGTTTTCTTTACCGCTATTAGTAAAAATATCTCTTATGCTTTCAATTAAATTTCCATATCCTTTTGCGTAGGCACTTGCTTCGTTATAACTTTTGTAATAATAATACCTTGCTTTTTTAAATAATGCAAAGTCGTTGTCATTCTCGTTTATAAACTTACCGTCTTTATCTTCAAATTTGTTTTTTAATTTATTATAAATCCTTGTTGCTTCAAGCAAATCATAAATATAATTACTGTCTTTTCCTCCTATAAAATTCCAGCCATAAATATCATCTGCATATCCGTTTTGGTCGTCATCAGTATTATTGATTTTTTCTTTTGAGTTTACCCACATTACGTTTTTTAAATCTTCATGGTTGTAATCTATTCCTCCATCAATAACTGCTACAGTAATATATTTGGGTGTTTTGCCTTTTAGCAATTCATCATAAGCTCTTTCTGTACTAACTCCATATACTTTATTTTTTTTATAATCAAGGTTAAACCAATTTTCAGGCGCTTTTTTTTGTGCAAATGCTAATGTTACACTTAACATTAGATAAGATAAAATAAATAACTTTTTCATTTTAAATTTACGATACGTTAGTTTTAATTAATTTTTTAGTATAACTATAAGTTTACTTAGCTGTTAATGTTTTATTAAAGGTTGCAATATATTTGAACCCACCATTTTTATTAAATAAAATTGTTTAATGGATAAAAATAATGATGAAAATAATGCATTATCAGCCAAGTGGTTTTGGATATATGTTTTAGTAGTGGTTTGGCTTTTGGTTCAAATTATATTGTATTACATAATTACCCAACAATATAAATAATGGCTGTATTAGATTGGGTTGTTTTGTTGTGCAGTTTGGCCTTTATAACCATTTATGGTATATACAAAACCCGAAAACAAATTAATACCGAAAGTTATCTGCGAGGAAACAACAGTATTCCCTGGTATATGGTAGGTTTTAGTGTTATGGCAACACAAGCAAGTGCCATTACATTTCTTTCGGCACCGGGGCAAGCATTTACCGATGGCATGAGGTTTATTCAGTTTTACTTTGGCTTACCGCTGGCAATGATAATTATTTGCATCACCATTATACCTATTTATCATAAACTAAAAATTTACACAGCTTACGAATATTTAGAATCTCGCTTTGATTTAAAAACCCGTTCGCTTGCGGCTTTTTTATTTTTAATTCAACGTGGGCTTGCAGCAGGTTTAACCATTTATGCACCTGCCATTATTTTAAGTTCGTTGCTTGGTTGGAATATATATTTTACTAATGTTTTTATTGGGTTTTTTGTAATACTTTATACTGTTTCGGGTGGAACCAAAGCCGTTAGCATAACTCAACAATGGCAAATGGCTATCATACTTATTGGTATGCTGCTTGCAGGAATTTACATGATTACTATGTTGCCCGAAAATATTGGTTTGAACCAAGCGGTTGCGGCAGCAGGTAAGCTTGGTAAAATGAATATTATTGATTTGAAATTTGACATGAATAACCGCTACAATTTATGGAGTGGATTAATAGGAGGTTTGTTTTTACAACTAAGTTATTTTGGAACCGATCAATCGCAAGTAGCAAGATATATTTCGGGTAAATCAATAAAAGAAACCCGCATGGGTTTGTTAATGAATGCCATGATAAAAATTCCCATGCAGTTTGTAATTTTATTTATGGGTATTTTGCTTTATGTGTTTTACCTTTTCAATCAACAACCTGTTTTTTTTAATACTTCTGAAATTAATAAGGTAAAACAAAGTGAATATTCCTCTCAATACAATCAAGTTGAAAGCAATTTTAATTTGGTTCAAACACAAAAACAAAGTTTAGCAAAGCAACTTACAACTCTAAAACAAACTGAAGAACAAAGAAATATTGCTACGCAAATAAAACAACTTGAAAATGAACAAAAGCATTTAAAGTCAGAAGCAATTAAAATTATAAAACAAGCAAATCCTTCAGCCGATGGAAATGATACCAACTACATTTTTTTAACCTTTGTATTAAAGTATTTTCCAGCGGGGTTATTGGGGTTGCTTATAGCTGCCATGTTTGCTGCAAGTATGAGTAGTACCAGCAGCGAACTAAATGCACTTGCAGGTACATTTGTAATTGATGTTTATAAACGAAGCTTACATAAAAATGCCAGTGACAAACATTACCTTAAAGCATCAAAAATTGCAACATTGCTTTGGGGTGTTTTTGCAATTGCGGTTGCCATGTTTGCCAATAAATTGGGGAGTTTAATTGAAGCGGTTAATCAATTAGGTTCACTATTTTACGGAACCATACTTGGTATTTTTTTAACAGGTTTTTACATTAAAAGCATAAAAGGAAGTGCTGTTTTTTATGCTGCTATTCTATCACAAGTTATAATATTTTTACTAAATTATTTTTCTCAAATAGGTTTTTTATGGTTTAATATTATTGGCTGTGCGCTCGTTATCTCATTTAGTTTTTTAATTAAGTTTATTAATCAATATTCAAAAAAATAATTATTAATTCTATTAAAAACTTACATTAATTTACTGCCATCCACCACCCAACGCCCTGTATATATTTACTTTGGCATTAAGCAATTGCATTTTTATTTCAATAAGTTCCATTTTTGCGTTTAAAGATTCTCTTTGTGTAAGCAATACTTCAGCATAATCTGCCCTTGCCGAATAAAATAATTTTCCGGCAATATCAACCGATTGGGTAAGTATTTCAACCTCTCTGTTTTTGGTTTCATAACTATTAGCATAATTATTAATTTTATAAACTTGATTTAGTACATCGGTATAAGCATTTATTAAAGTTCTTTCGTAATTGTAAATTGCTTGCAACTCTTTTGCTTTAGCAGTGTTATAAGCAGCACGAATAGCATTACGATTTATAAATGGAGCTACTAAATCGCCTGCCAAATTATATGTTACAGACTCAGGATTTGTTAAAAAAACAGGATTAAAAGCTTTAAAACCAGTAGTTGCTGTTATTCCCAGCCGCGGATAAAAATTAGCTCTTGCAACTTTTACATCAAGTTTTGCAGCTTGTAGTTCCAGTTCGGCTCGTTTAATATCGGGTCTGTTTGTGAGTAACTGAGACGGAACCCCAAACAATAAACTATCAATTTTAAGGCTTAAAAACACATCAGATTTTCTTCCAATTTTATCTGGAAATCTTCCTGTTAAATTATTAAGCCTGTTTTCGGTTTCAACAATTTTTTGTTTAATGGCGTATTGCAGGTTTTTGGTATTTAAAAGCTGTGCCTCGAAACGGTTAACTGCTAGTTGGCTTACCTTGGCCGATTCTTTTTCCTGCATTACCACTTTAAGTGCATTCGATTGTATTTGTATGTTTTTTTCAATTATTTCAAGTAAATTGTCGTAAGCTATTAATTCGTAATAAGAATAAGCTATCTCAGCAATTAAATTTGTTATCAAAAAATTTTTGCTCTCCATGCTTGCTAAATACTTTTTTACTGCAGCTTTTTTTGCATTTCTGAGTTTTTCCCAAATATCTATTTCCCAAGTTGCGTTTGCACTTGTTGCAAAATCTTTTAGTGGCCTTGGTAAAGCTAAATCAGTATTTGGTTCAAGACTTTTTTCAACCGCTCCATTAAAAGTATATCTCGCTGGTTTTTCAATACCCAAACCCTTATAGAGGTTTACAAATGGCAAATACTCACCTTTGCGAGCCATTACTTCATTTTTACTTATTTCAATTTCCTGTTTTACAATATTTAGTTCCTGATTATTTTGTAAAGCAGAGTCTATCAAAGCTATAAGATTACTATCGTTAAAAAATTGTTTCCATTTTAATGAAGCAATATTTATTGTATCGTCTGAGCCTAAATAAGTTTCAGGCATTTTTCTGTTAACATTTTTTGAAACATGATTGGGAGCGGAGCAACTCCAAATAACCAAAATCAGAATCAAACTGATGTATACAAAATGGTTAGCTGTTGTTTTCATTTTTTTCTTTTCTGATGTTTTTTACTTTATTTCTCAATTTTTCAATTCTACTCAACAGTTTGCTTTCTGAATCATTTTCCACAAAATCCTCTGTTAGCGGGTTTTCATCTTCGCCTTGAATTAGTTTTCTGCCCGAAGCAAGTGAGCCAAACACATAGTAAAGCCCGGGAACGATGATGACGCCAAACACAGTGCCCAACAACATACCGCCCAATGCCGATGAGCCGATGGTGCGGTTACCCACGGCACCTGCACCCGTAGCACGCACTAACGGAATCAGCCCGGCAATGAATGCAAACGAAGTCATCAGGATAGGGCGGAAACGCACCTTAGCGCCTTCAATGGCTGCTGCCAAAACCGTAGCTCCTTGATGGTGTTTTTGCACGGCAAACTCCACAATCAATACCGCATTTTTACCCAGCAAACCAATCAGCATAATCATGCCGATTTGGGCGTAGATGTCGTTTGAAAGCCCCATCAACTTCAGTAATAAGTAAGAACCGAAAATGCCCGCAGGCAATGACAGCAACACAGCCAACGGAATGATAAAACTTTCGTATTGCGAAGCGAGAACGAGGTACACAAAAATCAACACCACAATGAAGATGTAAAGCGCTTCATTGCCGCGATTGGCTTCGTCATACGATAAGCCTTCCCATGCAATATCGTAGCCGTGCGGGAGCGTTTCAGATGCCACTTCTTTGATGGCTGCGATAGCATCGCCTGTGGTGTAACCTTCTTGCGGCACACCGCGAATGGCGGAAGAAGTGTAAAGGTTAAAACGCGTGATTTCGTTTGGTCCTTGCGTTTTGCGCATGGTTACAAATGCCGAATACGGCACCATTTCGCCCTTGTCATTTTTTACAAACAAATTCAATATGTCCGAAGGCATCCTGCGGTACTCCGGTGCCGATTGCGTATAAACTTTAAAGAAGGTGTTGAAGCGTGTGAAGCCTTGTTCGTAAGTACTGCCTATCAGGATGTTTAAGTTTTCCATGGCAGTGCCTATGGACACTCCTTTCTGCATCGCTTTTTGGTTATCAATCACCAATTCATATTGCGGATAGTTAGCCGCATAGAACGTAAACAAACCTTCCAACTCTTTTCGCTTTTTCAGCGCTTCCATAAAGGTGGTGTTCACACGGTCAAATTCCTGATAATCTACCGTGTTGTTTTTATCTAACAATCGCAACGAAAAACCATCCGATGAACCGTAGCCCGGCACCGCAGGCGGTTCAAAAAATTCAACTACCGCGCCCAAGTTTTCCGTTTTCTCTTCCAACTCTTCCATGATTTCTTTCACCGAATGGTGGCGATGTTCCCAATCTTTTAAGTTGATTAAGCAGGTGCCCGCATTGGAGCCGCGACCTTCGGTGAGGATTTCATAACCGGCAAGTGAGGTTACGGATGAAATGTCTTCAATCTCTTCAGCAATTTTTTGCAGTTGACGCGACACATCGTTGGTGCGCTCCAGTGTGCTGCCCGGAGGCGTTTGGATGATGGCGTAAATCTGCCCTTGGTCTTCGTTAGGAATAAAACCCGAAGGCAAAATTTTGTTGATGCCGATGATGCCAAAAGCGAATGCTGCCAGCAACCCAAAGGTGATGAGCCTGCGGTTTACAATGAGTTCCAGCAGTTGTGTGTACTTACCCGTAAGTTTTTCAAACCTGCGGTTGAACCAGTCAATGAATAGGTTCACCGGTGTTTTCTTTTTGGGTTTGCCGTGATTGTTTTTCAAAATCATGGCGCACAACACAGGCGTGAGCGTTAAGGCTACGATACCCGAAAGAATAATGGAGCTTGCCATGGTGATGGAAAACTGGCGGTAAAAAACACCCACCGGACCGGTCATGAAAGCAATGGGTACAAACACAGCCGTCATGATAAGTGTGATGGCAATGACCGCACCGCTGATTTCGCCCAACACTTTTTTCACGGCATTAAATGGCGAAAGGTGTTCTTCTTCCATCTTGGCGTGCACAGCTTCCACCACCACAATGGCATCGTCCACCACAATGCCGATGGCGAGTACCAGCGCAAACAGCGTGATAAGGTTGATGGTTAAGCCAAACATTTGCATAAACACAAATGCGCCCACCAACGATACCGGAACGGCAATAATGGGAATGAGTGTGGAACGCCAGTCGCCTAAAAAGATGAAGACCACCAAAGCTACCAGTATGAAGGCTTCGATAAGCGTGTGCATCACTTTGTCAATAGAGGCATTCACAAATTTTGAAACATCGTAATTGATTTCGTAATCCATGCCGGGCGGAAAATCTTTGTGCAGTTCTTCCAACTTGGCTTTGGTGAGTTCAATCACTTTGGCTGCGTTTGTGCCAAAGTTTTGTTTCAACACAATAGATGCCGAAGGGTAGCCATCTTTGTTAGAGTAGATGTCGAAAAACTCGCTGCCCAACTCTACTTCGGCAATGTCTTTCAGTTTTAAAATTTCGCCATTGGCATTGGCGCGAACGATAATGTTTTCATATTCTTCAGGTTTGTTGAACCGACCTTTGTAGGTCAAAGTATATTCCAGCGATTGTGCGGTTTTGCCCGATGCCTGCCCCAGCCGTCCCGGGCGACCAATCAGGCTTTGTTCTTCCATCGCCTTCATCACTTCTTCGGTAGAAACGTTGTAGGCACGCATTCGGTCGGGCTTCAGCCACACGCGCATAGCAAAAGTGCGGCTACCCAAAATTTGCGCACGCCCCATTCCGCTAATACGTTGCAGTTCGGGGATGATGCTGGTGTAAGCATAGTTGTATAAAAACTTTTCGTCTGCATTTTTATCGGTGCTGAACAGGTTCACATACATCAGCATACTCGGCTGAATGGGCGTAATGATGATGCCTTCGCGCTGCACCAAAGGCGGCAGGTTGTTCATGATGGCATCCACGCGCGTTTTTACATTTACCACGGCTGCACTTACATCGGTGCCGGGTTCAAAAATGATTTGCACCGTGGCTTCGCCTGCACTGGTGGCATCGGAAGTGATGTATTGCATACCCTGCACACCATTGATGGCGCGCTCCAGCGGGATTAGCGTAGATTCAATCAGTACTTGCGCACTGGCACCCGGGTAAGCAATGAAAATATTTACGCGTGGGGGTGCAATGTCGGGGAACTGTGAAATGGGGCGCGTGTTGATGGCTAAAATGCCGAGAAACACAATGGCGATGGAAAGCGATATCGCCAACACCGGACGTTGAATGAATTTGCTGAACATAACTATTCGTTTTAATGGTTAATTATTCAGCACGGAGTTGAAGCAACTCTGCTATTATTTTATGGAAAGGCACGAGTTCATATTTGATTTGCTCACCATTTTTCACTTTGCGCAAACCTTCTACCAGCACCTTATCGCTTGCAGTCAAACCACTCACAACGGAGTAGAGATGCGGCATTTCGGAACCGATTTTTATTTCGGTGGCGTGCACGGTGTTCTGCTCGTCAATCACATACACAAACTTTTTGTCTAACACTTCAAATGTGGCTTTCTGCGGAATCAGCAGTGCGTTTTTCAGCGTTACCGGCATGAAAATGTTGCCCGTTTCGCCATTGCGCAAAATGCCTTTCGGGTTGTTGAAGGTTGCGCGGAAAGCGATGTTGCCGGTTTCGTTGTTGAAGTCGGCTTCAATGGTTTCGATGATGCCTTCTTCATGGAACATATTGTTGTTGGCTAACTGCAATTGAACACGCATTTTGTTTTCGGGATGGGCGTGGGTAGCAAAATCCAAATACTCTGCCTCGGGCACGTTAAAATACACCCACATTTTGCTGTTGTCGGAAAGCGTGGTGAGCAGTTCGCCTTCATCTACCAAACTACCCAGGCGCACATCGTTAAAGCGGCCCACAATACCATCAAAGGGTGCGCGTATTTCGGTGAAACTTAAATGTGCCTGTGCCAAAGCCAACTGCGCTCTTTCTTTATCCAATTTAGCTTTTGCCATTGCCAACTCATTGGGCGAAACCACATTTTGTTCGGCAAGTGCTTTGGTGTTTTGGTATTCAATTTCGGCAAAGCTCACTTCGGCTTTAGCCTTTTGGGTTTCTGCCTGGTAAATAATGGGCATAATTTGAAACAGCAATTGCCCTTTGCGAACATATTGCCCTTCATCTACATATATTTTCTCAATGTATCCTTTCTCCATCGCGCGTAGCTCAATATGCTGAATGGATCGAATTTGTGCCACATAATCGTGGTGGATGGTGGTGTCGGTTTTTGCCGGTTGAGTAGCAATAAATTTGGCTTCTTTTTTTTCGTTTTCTTTGTGATTGCATGCAACAATTTGCAAAGCAGCGGCACAAATAACCGCATATATTATTTTCATTTTAGTGTTCTCAATTTATTAAACTTTTTAAGAAATTGGCAGTTGATGTTGTTGCTGCCTTAAAATTCAGAAACAACTATTTTAATAAGGTTTCTGATGAGTTTTATAAATTAAGAAAGATGAGATTTCCAACTGTGGTTTAATACAAAGAGGGGGATTGAAGGAATACTTTTTTGCGAACTTATGTAACTAAAGCAAGCACAATTTAAAGATTTATATATTATGATTTCAAAGTTTAAATAATGAAATCCATAAACAAAAGATTCGTTATTGTTTTGGTTATTATTTGAGTCGGTTTCATCAATTACTTCAACATTTTCAATGGGTAAAACCGGATTTGTAAAAGGCAAATTATTATTGCTATTTTCATCAGCATCAATAATAAACTGATTTTTAGTGTTGGATGATAAATAGCTGTTAAATGCTTGCTTTTGGTAAACTTTAACTGATGAAAATGAAAGAAATGTTAACAGAATTAAAGTGATAAAAGCACTTATAAACAGAATGTTTTTTGATAAGAAATAATATGAAAATCTTTTAACCACTTTGGGTTGCAAAGATATTGAAAAATATATTAAAAAAAATTTAATTTTAAAGTTCCTTTCTTAATCGTGCAACCGGTATATTAAGTTGTTCGCGATATTTGGCTACAGTTCGTCTTGCAATATTATAACCTTTTTCTTTAAGAATTTCCATTAATCTTTCATCAGGAAGTGGTTTAGATTTGTCTTCGGCTGCTATTGCATCACTCAATATTTTTTTAACTTCTCTGCTGCTTACTTCTTCACCGTCATCAGTAGTAATACCTTCGCTAAAGAAAAATTTAAGCGGAATTATTCCAAAGGGAGTTTGAATATATTTACTGTTTGCCACACGACTAATGGTGCTTATATCTAAACCTGTTGCATCTGCAATGTCTTTTAAAATCATTGGTTTTAGCTTGGTTTCGTCACCATCAATAAAATAGTTGTATTGGTATTTTAAAATGGCATTCATGGTAAGCAGCAAAGTTTGCTGCCTTTGCCTTATACTATCAATAAACCATTTAGCACCATCAAGTTTTTGTTTTATAAATTGAACGGTTTCTTTTTGTGATTTTGTTGGATTTTTAGTTTCATCAAAACCCTTTAGAGTTTCAAGATAATTTTTACTTATACGCAAATCAGGCGTATTTCGGCTATTAAGTTGAATGCTTAATTCTCCGTCATTATCAACCAAAATAAAATCCGGAATGATGTATTGAGATGTTGAGTTATCTGATATTTCGCCAGGTTTGGGATTTAATTTTGTAATAATGCCTATAACTGCTTTAAGTTTTTCATCAGATATTTTGAGGGTTTTGGTTAATTTTTCGTAGTGTTTTTTGGTAAAGTCGTCAAAATAGTGTTCAAGAATATATACTGCTAACTTTATATCTTCATTGGTATTGGCATCTTTTTTTCTTTTAAGTTGCAGTAATAGGCATTCTTGTAATGATGTTGCTGCTATACCGGCTGGGTCTAAAGATTGAATTTTATGTAGGCATTTTTTTAATTCATCAGGGGTAGTTTCTATGTTTAAAGAAAATGCCAAATCGTTTCCAATAGCTAATAAATCTCTTCTAAGATAGCCGTCATCATCAAGTGTTCCAATTATTTGGTTGCCAATAATTCTTTCTTTTTCGTTTTCGGCTATGGCGTTAAACTGTTCTATAAGTTCTTCATAAAAGCTGTGAGTCTCGGCTAAAGGTCTGTCTTTTTTTTCTTCATCACCTTCATCGCTTAAATGAAAACCTTCAGGATCATATTCATCATTTACATATTCTTTTACATCAAAAGATTCTTGCTCTAAATAGTCTTCAACAGATTTATTTATATCATCAACTTCTTCCTGATTTTCGTTTATTGTATCTTTATCTGCAGGAGCAGCATCTTCATCAGAACTCTTTAAAAGGGCAGGGTTTTCAATTAATTCTTGTTCTATGCGTTGCAAAAAGTCAACTGTATTAAGCTGCAAAAGCTTAATAAATTGTATTTGCTGAGGAGATAGTTTTTGTAAAAGTTTTTGCTGAAGCCCTTGTTTTAACATAAAGTTTTAACAAGTGCAAATAAAGGAAAAAGGAGCAAAAACAGGAATATTAATTAAAACAGAATTGAATATTACGAAGCTGCTTTTTCAATTGGGTTTTGTAGTGAATTAGCCGAATTATCAACAAATCGGTATCCAATTCCCCTAACCGAATGAATATAAACCGGTAATTTTGGGTCTTCTTCGAAATATTTACGTAAAGAAAGTATAAAATTATCTATGGTTCGGGTGTTTGGTATTACCACATAATCCCAAACAACTTTAAGTATATGCTCTCTACTAACTACCTGATTTTTGTTTTCTATAAGTAGTTTCATCAATTGAGCCTCTTTTTTGGTCAAATAAAATCTACCTTTTACACCCTGAGCTTCTAAATTTTCAAAATTTATCCAGCAGTTTCCAAATTCGTAAACTCTGGGAACCATATTTTGCATTATTTGTTTGATATTGTTGCTTTTTTCAATTAATTTACTAATTCTTAGCAACAGTTCTTCCAACTCAAATGGCTTGGTTAAATAGTCGTCTCCACCTTTTTTTAAACCGGTTATTCTATCGTGTCCTTGATTTTTGGCAGATAAAAACAATATGGGGGTATTTGCATCAAACAACCTGATATTTTCGCAAACCATAAAGCCATCCATTTCGGGCAGCATTATGTCAAGTATAACAAGGTTAAATTTTTGTTCTTTAAATATCTTTACAGCATCAGGTCCTGTAGATGCAACTTCTACATGATAGCCTTCAAGTTCAAGGTTAAGCTTTAATGCATGTTGCAGGTTAATTTCGTCTTCTACTAAAAGTATTCTGTTGCTCATGGTTACATTGGTAGTTTAATGGTAAATACAGTTCCTTGCGGCAAATTGTTTTTAACATCAATTTCTCCATTATGAAGTTGAACAATGTTAAATACTATAAATAAACCCAATCCGGTGCCTTTTGTTTTTCTTGTTATTTCGTTCCCACTTCGGTAAAATTTTTTAAAAATTTGTTTTTTTTCAGTTTCATTAATTCCTATGCCTTCGTCAGAAACTGAAAGTTCTACAAAATTAGCTACTTTTTTAAGCGAAACACCAATTTTGGGTTCCTTGCCACTATATTTTACTGCATTATTTATTAAATTATAAACCAACATTTCAATTGCGTTTTTATCAAAATCTCCATAAATATTGCGTTCAACAGAAATTGTAAAATTTTGGTTAAGGTTTCTTGGTTCAACATATTTTTGAACCGACTGTTCTATCAATTCAGAAATATTAATGTAAGATTTTATCAATTCAAACTTCTTTCCATCCATTTGTGCTGATAAAAGTAAATTTTCTGTAAGGTTTTGAAGTCTGTTTATATCCTTACTTGAATTATTAACAATGGTACTGATTTGTTCTTCATTTAGTTTGCGTTTTTTTAATGTTTCAAGGTATAGTTTTATTGATGCAATGGGAGTTTTTAGTTCGTGAGTTACACTTAATAAAAAGTTGCTTTGCTGGCGTTGTAAATCGAGCGATTTTTTAAAAGTACTATATAAACGTATAATGCCCCAAAGCAAAACCAACATAATAACTATGCCTTCAATTAAATACATAATAAAATCACGTTTATATGTATTTTCAAGATGTTGATATGTTTCTAAGGCAGGCCTAACCATAAAACCATTTAAAGGAACTATACTATCAATAAAAATTAGTTCAAGTTGCGGGTATTTAGATATAAAGTAGTTTTTAGCATCGGTTGTATCTTCAAAAAGGTCGTCATCTCTCAATCTTTCCATTTCAAACGATGCTTCGTAGCATTTATATTCGGTAAGTTGAACCTGCTGTTCGTAAATAGTTATGGTATTTTTGTAATGAGCGTATGTCCACCAAGCAAATGCAATTAAAACATAAGCCGAAACAAGAATTAAGGTAATATTTGCTTTCTTCAAATTATAAATCCCAAACCGTATAACGGTCTTTTTTAATATACTTTTTTAAATTAATCCAAAAAGCTATAATAAGATAAATAATAATTGGAGAACCCATTGTAATAAAAGATGTGTAAATAAAAAATAAACGGATTCTGCTTTCGGAAATGCCTAATTTTTCGCCAAGATAAGTGCATACTCCAAATGCATATTTCTCAACCAAATATTTTAACTTTTCCATTGTTATGCAAATTAACTAAAAGTTTAAAAAAAATGCCATTATTCAATTGTGGTATAAATTTTCCAACCGTCTTTTATGCTAAACTTAGGTTTTTCGTTTAAAATTGAGTTTACAAATACATTGCTGCCTATGCCAAAACTTAATGTAATACCAAAGTTTTGTAAGGTGCTATAATTTTGTCTGTTTATATGGTTTTGAAAAATGTAAAAACTCCCGTAAATGGTTGCAATATTTAATGCCGTTTTAATAAGGTTTTTACCTATACTTATTTTTCTTATTTTAGTAATATCTTTTAATAAAATTTCTTTATATGGTTTTGGCTTCTCGTTTCCATAAGATAGCTGAGGAAGGTAAAACATACCCAAAACAATGCTGGAGTCGGTTAAATCAAGTAAAGTGTTTTTATAATATTCAATTTGATTTTGGTAACCACTGTAATATACTGAAATTGTACTGCCGGGTATTGCTTTAAATTTTTTACCGGTATTTAAATTTTCAATGATAAGGGTATTTTGAGATATAGCAATAGCAGGTAATATGAATACAGAAATGAAAAATAGAATCTTATTTGTAAAACAATTTAGGCACATTTTAAAACTAGTATTAAACTTAATCATTCAATTTTATTAACCTGTTTTCTTCAATTTCTGCAATTAATTTGTGTTCAAACAAAATGGAGTCTTTGTATGTGTTTGAAACCAACATATAATTAATATTATTTTGATGAATTGAATCGGAAAATTGAATATTATATCCTCTATCATTAAACATCAACATATAAAACCAAGCTTGAGCTTTGTGTTCTTTATACTTTGTTGGCATATATACATAATATTGTTTTATTTCAGGATAAACTACTGATAATTGTTTCATTGCATATCCTGTTTTTTCAAATTCATCTTTTGGTAAAAAAAAATTATTTAATTTTAGTGTATTTACTAATGCCGGATAAGTAATTATAATTATTGTTATTAAAAAAAGAAATTTCCTTACAAAATCTTGTTTTATTTTTTTAGTTAAAGTTTGAATTAGAATAAAAATACAACAACCTATACAAATAACTAAAAATGGATATACAGATGCATCATAGCTGGCGATTTTAGTAGGTGGAATACTAATAAATAGCAAAATAGATAATGAATAAATAATACAAAAAAGTATTATTTTCTGTTGTGTTTTGTTTGTGAAAAATAGTGATACCGGTAGAATAAAAAGCAAGTATGTATAGTAACCCAAATTATTGTAAAACAAGTTGCTAAAATAATAATGCCAAGGCTGATGATGCCATGTCATAATATCTTTTGTTAGTCTTAAAATTTCAGATTCATAAACCAAATTTATGGTTCCCGGATTATAAAACTCTGCAATAAGATAGTATATTATATATAGCATTAAAACAATTAATGCATAAATGTATAACTTAATTGATTTAAAAATCCAAAAATTGCCTGTTCCCAAAGTTGCAAATACTATGCCCGTTAGTGGAATTAAGCCTGCAACAGATTTAGAGATACAAGCTAAAAATACCAATAATGCAAAAAGCCAAATAGATTTTATATTTTTGTTTAAAAGCATTTGCAACCAAACCAAAGTATAACAAGATGTAAATAATAGTAATACACCATCTAAGTCTCCGGTTCTTATTACGTGTGGCCGATTAAATCCGTACGTGCTCAATAAAAAAATTAATACAGAAAATGCTGCTATTGTGTTAAAATGTTTTTTTATAAAATAAAATATTGCAAAACATATAATAAGCCCTGCTAAAAGAGAGGGTAACCTTATTGAAAATTCATTAATCCCAAAAAAATTTATACTCAATAATTGAAACCAAATTACAAGTGGCGGTTTTACATTGTAAGTTGTTGGTTCAAGCATAAAGTAATACTTGAAAAATTCTTTATTAAGCCACATTTCGGCTGCATTAACTGCATACAACGATTCATCCCAAATTTGAAGTATTAATTTTGATGCATTATGAAAAATAAAAAAATATACACCCGATAAAATAATTAGTATATGAATAATATTTTGGGTGTATTTACGCATTACGAATTTTTCTGGAAATTATCATAGCAGAAACACCAAAAGGCAATCTAATTCTTTTAGAAAGTATGGGCTTTTCTAAAATAAATATTGTATAAAATAACACGTTTAACCATGCAGACTTAAACATCCCAAAATCACTGCCCGAACCCTCTCTTTTTAAAAGCCAAGGTGTAAGATTACTTAAAAACCTAACCATAAAAATGGGTATAAAAAGTAAAGTATTAAAATAAGATACAAACTCTAAACGACTGTTTAATGAAAAAATATGCTTTAACCTTTTGATTTTATACCTTCGGTAATGGTGGTTTACAACATCGTGTGGCCCCCACAGGCTCATAAATGCCGGAACAGTTACAAAAATATAGCCATTTTTTTTACAAACCCTACGCATTTCGTAAGCAGCTTTTTCATCATCATGTACATGCTCAATCACATCAAAGGCACATACAATATCAAAAGTATTTTCTTCAAAATTTAAATCTAATATGCTTCCCTGTTCTATATCTATATTTAGTTTTTCTTTAACAAACTCAAAACATTCTTTATCGTATTCAATAGATTTTACCGTACCAAAAGCTTCAAGCATTTCTGATGTGGCACCGGTTGCTGCACCAATATTTAGAATTTTTAAGTTGTTTTTTCCTTTTGCAATTTTTTCTAACTGATTTTTTAATATAGCTAACCGTGCTTTAAACCACCAGTTGCTTCTTTCGAGGGTAAAATACTCAACGTAATAATTCTTGTCCATCTTTTACCTGCTTGTCACTTATTACTTTATCAATTATAAACAAAGGTCTGTTTTGCGCTTGTCTGTAAATTCTAAGCACGTATTCTCCTATAATTCCAAGGCTTATTAGTTGCACTCCGCTAAACATAACAATGGCAAATATTAGCGCTGTAAAACCGGTTGGAACATTGTTGTAAAATATTTTCTGAAACAATGTGTATGCCAGATAAATTAAAGCAATTGCAATTGCTGTTATACCCAATCTTGTTATTACTTTAACCGGAATATCGCTAAAGTTATAAATGCCGCTGTTTGCAAGTTCAAATAGTTTTTTCCAACTGTATTTTGTAGTGCCTGCATGTCGTGCATCGCGGCTGTATTCAATACCTATTTGTTTAAAACCAATCCAGGTTCTCATACCACGTAAATATCGGTTTTGTTCGGGCATGTTATTCATATAATCGGCAACTTTTCGGCTTATTAATGCAAAATCACCACTATCCAAGGGTAAGTCAATATGGGCAATGCTTTTCATTATGCGGTAATAAGTCCAATAAGCCATTTTTTTCAGCAACCCTTCTTTTCTTTGTTTTCGAATACCATAAACTACATCATATCCATTATTTAATTCTACTAAAAAATTATGTATCATTTCAGGCGGATCTTGTAAATCGCCATCTAAAATCATTATGGCTTTTTTTGCTCTTGCCACACTTAAACCTGCACTTAATGCAAGTTGATGACCATGATTTTTACTTAAAAAAACACATAGGTAAGCATCATTGCTCAATGCAAGATTATTCATCAGCATGGCTGTTTTATCTTTGCTTCCATCATCAATTAATACAACTTCGCTTTCAAGAGATAATGTTTTTCTTAATTCTTCAAGTCTTTTTATAAGTAATTCAAAATTTTCCTCTTCATTAAAGAGTGGAATAACAAAGGATATTTCTGGAGTCGGTTTCAAAAAAAATTAAAAATCAGTGATGCAATAATCCAACTCTTTGCGTTTAAATACAAGTAGGTTGTTTTTGTTGTAGCAATTTACCCAATTGCTATCTGTTTGCAAATCAATAATTTTTTGTTGAAAGGTTTCTTCGTTTACGGGGAATCTGTCATCAAAATCTTTTAATAAAATTATTAAGTCGGCATTACCATAAAAAGGAAACTGGTAAATTGTATCTCTAAAAGCTAAATGCGGAACAAGCTTGGTACTACTACTTACTTTTAAATTTTTAGGAACATTTTTAATTAGTTTAATAACTTTATGTGCATCAAATTCGATTTTGTAATGGTTTTTATCAAACAAGTTTAGTTGCCTGCGATTATGCCATTTGCTATATGGATTATAAAATAAATTTACCGTTAAAGTTATGCTTGAACTAATAAAAACTATACTTAAAATATATTTAATTTTTGTTTTGAACCGGCTAAGCCACATGTAAAATGATAATATAATGAGTGGAACAAATTCTATACTGTAATGAACCAATATCCCCCATTTGCCAAAATCGTTATGAAAAAGCTTTTGTGCATAAATTACCAATGCAGGAAATAATAAAACAGGGTTTAAAAAGAAACTAAAACCACCTGAAAAAAGAACATAAAAGTGTGTTTCAGGTTTTATGCCATAGGTTATTTGTTGCAAGTCAGGATCAGAAAATAGTAAATTAAATACATATAGTGGTTTAGTAATTATTGTTTTAAATGCTTCTTTAAAATTTTCTCCTAAAGCACTATATTCAAAATGATGATAATTAACACCGCTTGGCAAAAGTGCGGGCATTATTATTTTCATTACAATATAAAAGTAAAACAAACTGCATACGGCTAAAACACCCATTAAAATAAGTTTTTTTTTGTTTTTATAATGCAATAGCATCAACCCTAAAAATACCATAAACAAAAGCAATGCAACATTTTCTTTACATATTATGGCTATTGTAGTAACAGCAATTAAAAAAAGTCTATTGTCAGTATTGCTTAAATAATAAATCCAGGGAATCATCATTGCAGCAATAACAATGCTGTGGTAATCGAAAGATAAGGCCGAAAATATTCCCCACATACAAAAAAAATGCAGCATGGCCAAAGCCGGTATATATTTTTCTTTGTGATATTGCTTTGAAAATTTGTATATACCTAAACCACCAATAAGTACTGAAATAATTTGAATAAATAAAAGTGTATTTGAACCAAAAACATGATAAAGCGGTGAAATAAGAATTAAAAATATATCAAAATGATCTGCTAATTGATTTCGGTGCGGAAATAATGGTTCAAGCAATGGAGAGTAATTTAATTTAAAATGCGTATAGCTGTAAAGTGCATTGTTATACAATCCCAAATCTATTGCGTTGGTTTGTAAGTTGTAGTGATTTACAAAACTTACAAGACTGTATATAATTGCAAAAACAAGAACTATTATAACAGGAAAAATTGCTTGCCTTTTTTGCATGTTTAAGTAACATTTAACAATTTTACAGGAAGCAATAGTACAGGCATCAAAAATAACACATTCCAGAATAAGTAATTATATGGCACCATAACAAATGAGAAAAATATAAACAAACTAAAAAACAACATTACTGATTGCAGCATAAATTTATTTTTAACTAAACTGTATGTTGTCATCCAAACTAAAGTATTTACTAGCATTATAATAAGTAAAACAAATTTGTTTAATTGAATTTTACTTATTAAATCACCGGATGAAAAACTATAAAACCAACTTGCAAATCCAAAACCCCTAAAAAGTTGAAAAGGCTTATCTCCGCTTTTTTGCCAGTCTTGTCCATCCCATTCTCCAAGGGCTGCTGTATCGTAAGCTTTTGCTCCTTTAAAAAATACCAAAGGGTCTTCTTGTAAAAATGGGGCTGCGTAAATTATTAATATTAAAAAAACAAAAAGAATATAAACCAACAGTGTATCTTTTCTTTTAAATTTAATATCAGTAAATAATAAAGCAGGTAATATAAATACAACAACATACCTTGAAAGAGAAGTAAACATAAGTGAAAATGCTTTTGTAATGCCGTTGCTGCTTACAATTAACAATGAACCTAAAAGCATGTAATATCCTGATGTTAGAAACTCTATTGTATTTGCTGTTTCTGAGGTTTGCTTGAAGAATAAAATTACCATTAATATAAATGGTAGCAGTGTTTTAAGAATGCTTTCGGCAATGTGAAGTTTAAATCGGCTTAATACTAAAAAATAATAACCGTTTGCCAATAATAATACAGCTAATGCAACATATCTCGAATCAAAACCAAATAAAAACGATATAGAAAACGGCAACCAATGCATTGGTAAATAATTAGGGTACCAAGTTCCATAACCAAATCCTTCAATAACCTGATATACTTCTTCTCCAGAGAACATTCGGTTTAAATAAATTTTTTCTATTAATGGTATTATATCACTGTATTTTTCATCAATTGGGTTTGTAGAAAATATTTGCCACGACACAAAAATGATAAATACATTACCTATTAAAAATAATACAAGTGGAATTATATTTAATTTAGGTTTTTTATAAATAGCATTTGGTTCGAGCCTGTTTAATAAAAGATAAACAAAAGCAACAACTATAACCAATAATACAATAGGCTGCGCAATCCAACCAAGTTCGTTTGTAAATAATGTTAATCCTAAAATAATTAGAAAAGCTGTAATGTAAATAGGAATGTTTTTAATACTAATCATCTTCTCGTTGGTTTATTTGGTTTAAAATAATTGAGTCTGTTAAAAGCAAAGAATCGTTTTTTATAATAAGTTTTCTGGCAGGTCCTGTTACATTTACCAAGTGAGATAAACCTATGGTATCTGAGGGTTCAATAAATTGGCGGTTTATCATTTTAGTAGCAATAAATCTAAACGATTTTTCGAGCCAGTTTCTTGCAACTCCATTATTATCAAAACGCCACATAAACTTTTTAGGACTTGGTATAATTGAAGCAAGAAATAAACTTTCGCTTAGTGTAAGCATTGATGGAATCTTGTTAAAGTAATATTTACTGGCTTCTCCAATACCATACACGTTAGGTCCCCATTCAATAATATTTAAATATACCTCAAACATTCGGTTTTTACTCACTATATAGTTATTTTCGAGAATATACACCAGCAAAATTTCTTCCATTTTTCTTGCAAGTGTTTTTTCTCGGGTTAAGAAAACATTTTTCATTAACTGCATGCTTATGGTGCTAGCTCCCCTTTTAAATTGGCCGGTTTTAATATTTTTTTCAATACTTTGTCTAAATGCATCGGTAACAAACCCCCTGTGATAAAAGAAGCTCGGATCTTCGTTGGTTAAAACTGCATTTTTTAAATAAGGACTTATTTGATCCAATATGTAAAAATCAGGGTTGTAAAGACTTACCAGAATAGGTCTAACGGGTTTGCCATTTTCTATAGGGTAATGTACAAAGTCCTCGTTAAGTTTTGCTAAATTTGCTTTGCCATATTTTACTATTTTTAAATTCTCTTTTTTTAACTCACTATCAAAAATCATTTCATCTGGTTTTTCTTCATCAAGCATAAAAGTTAGTTTATAACTAAAGTTTCCGGTTGCCTCCATGCCTTTAATATTTTCAAATAATCCATCAGGTAAAGAGTTTAAAAAATTTTGAGCCGGCTGCATATCTGTTTTTAGGTTTAACCAATACGTATAAAATGAATCACTTTTTTTAACTTTTAAAAAAGGGTAAACACTAAAGCCGTTATATGTAATACTTGAACTGCTATCAAGTGCTATATAATCTTTTCCTGAAAAAATGTTGAACTTAAATTCTGATGTATTTAAAATTACATCTTTAGATGCAATTTTAGGATGATTGATGATTGCATTATTTGCAGCTGCAGAGCCATTTATTATAAGTATATCGTCATCAAAATCAACTTTGCTTATATTCAGGTTCAATGCATTAAAACCTAAAATAAAATTATATTTTTTTTCAATATATGGTATGGTTAAATTCTCATTATTGGTTGATTTAATTGAAACATCAGCTTGCATATTACCTGGGTCTGCAATACCGTTTATGTACCAAAATTGTTCTTTATTGTTTTCAGTAATTTTTGCAACTGTATTTAATATATTATTTGACAATAAAAATTCCCTAAAGGCAATGTTTACCACATCATCTTCTTCTGTATAATTAAAATTAAAATTATTCAGTTTTACATAATCAGGCACATGATTAAATATTTTTTTTATAACCCTAAATGCTTCTTTGGCATAATGTTTATTTTCCTTCTCTAATATTTTATTTTCATCTGTTTCTGCTTTGTCTGCTATGGGTTTATAATTTTTATAACCATCTTTTTTTAGCAAATTAAAAATGCTGTTATTCATTTCTAACTTACTTAAGTTTATATCTCCGGAAATTAGGTTTAAAAGTCTTAAATTTAATATAATTTGTTTTGAACCAAAAAGCGTATCTCCTTTTGGAGGGGTTATGTATAAATCGTTAAATGTAATTTGGTTTAAGCAGGTAAATTTTGAATTAGCAATTGAAAGGTTAAATCCATAATTGTTTTTAAATTTTAGTTGAGCTTTTTCAATAGCTTTATTTAAAATAATTCCCCTTAATAAAAAAAATAAAATTACACTAAACAAAAAAACACCGGCAACTATTAGCACCGGTGTTTTAAGTTTTTTTATGTAAAAATTAATTTTGCTCATTGTTTTGATTTTCAGTTTTCATCAAACCGTCATCAATTCCGATTCTTTGGCAGCAGTTAGTTCATCAATTTTTTTTATGTAAGCGTCAGTAGTTTTTTGTACATGTTGTTCTGCACTTTTACATTCATCCTCAGGTACACCTTCTTTTTGTGCTTTTTTAATTCCTTCGTTAACCTCTTTTCTAATATTTCTTATTGCAACTTTAGCCTGTTCCGATTCTGCTTTTACTTTTTTTACAATTTCTTTTCTTCTTTCTTCGGTTAGTGGCGGTAACGATATTCTTACAATTGTACCGTCATTTGATGGGTTTAAACCTAAGTTGGCCATTATTATTCCTTTTTCTATGGCTTGAAGCATTGATTTTTCCCAAGGTTGAACCGTAATGGTTTTAGCATCTGGGGTATTTATATTACCAACTTGGTTTAATGGTACCAAATTTCCGTAATAATCAACTTTTACGGCATCTAACATGCTTGGGTGCGCTTTGCCTGCACGTATTTTGGTAAACTCTTGCGCTGCATGATCAATGGCTTTATCCATAGCCTCTTTCATGTGGTCAAAATAAGGTTTTAATCTCGGGTCATTCATAAACTACAATTTAAATTTGTGTGCAAAATAAATTCTCTTAGTTAAATTTTTACATTTCTATATTTAATTTATTCGTTAATTATCTGCTTCAAAGCCCAAAACTGCTTATATTTAATTATTGGTACAACAAAAAATTATTTAAAAATCGTTCTCCGGTTAATGGATTTGTATGGTAAAATACATCATCAGGTTTTTTAAAAAGTAGGCTGTAAAAATTAAAATCTTTGGCTTTAAGTTTTATATCCAAGATATTATTTAAATTTTTAGGCTTAAAGGTGTAATGAAGCCTAATATATTCTCCACAAACATTGTAGTTTTCTTTGTTTTGCGAACTGTAGTAATTAACAATATTTCCGTTTTCATCTTTTTCAGTAAGGTGTAGCTCAACAATACCGTATTGTTTTAGTGTTTTTTTAGTTAATACCGAAAATTCTATACTGTCGTTTAGCATCAACTTATTTGCTTTTTGGTTAAATAAAGTTATTTCTCCGTAATATTTTTTTGCCGTTTGAACCGAATTTTCAAATAAAGGAACATAAATACATTTTTTAGAATTAACATTTTCGTTATAGTTCGGAGCAATATGTTTGGCACTTTCGTTTATTTTATTGGGATATAATTTGTACAAACTGTAATTTTTATCTTTTAAAATAAGTGAAGAACGGTTTATTAATTCTATTTCTCCGTTTGTTAGATTCAGAGAATCGGAAACAACAACTAGTAAAGGTTTTTCATAATAAAAACTATCGGCAATTGTTTTGTAAATAGCTTTGTTTGAAGCCAATTGAATAATTTGATTAGCTTGTGAAACTTTAGTTCTTGACATGCTAAAGCTAACAATAGGTAAACCTGTTTTGAAACTTAGCCAAAATGCGTTTTGTATTGATGGATCGGTATGTGTTAAACCAGCTTGTTCTGAACCAAGTGCAAAAAGTTTTATGGGCAATATAGCCTGATAATCTTGTGGATTTTCATAGCCAAGGTTTGGCTCCTCATATATAAAAATATTATTATTTGGATTACTTGCAATTCGTTTTAAAACACCCTTTGTGTGTGCAAATCCTTCAATTAGTAAAACACTTAACATTATTATTATTACCAAATGTTTAAGATTGCCTTTTAAGCTTGTAAGTGTACAAATGTAAACAACTAAAAAAATGTTAAAACAATAGTATAAAATCCACGCAAAACGACCAACAGCCCTAAACTGAGTAATGTATGGGATGTAATCAAGCAAATTATCAAAAGGTGGCATATAAAAAGGAAATGCTGTTGAATAAATGTATGCTCCAATACCTGTAAATAAAAAGGCATAAATACCAGTTTTAGGCATTTTATAAAAATTCTTGAATTTAGTAATTACTGATTTAATTAAAAACCAAACAAAAATGGGTAATGCAAAATAACCTAGATACACTTTTCCTTCAAAAACATACTTGCCAATTTCTAAAAAACGAGGTTGTAAAAAATAAAAAGGAGATGCACCATTAAAAAATATACTGGCAAATGCTGCTCTCTGAAATGTAAAACCCCATGGTATTTCAACCCTACCTTCATTTGAAATATTTATTGATGAAAATATCTGAAAAATTATTAAAGGCAATAAACCTATTACCATTAATAATAAAATCTTTAAAAAATTATTTTTAAGGCTGTATGTGCCATTTAAAATTTGAACCAATAAATATATAAAGTAAAAAACCAAACCAATAGCCAAGTAATATGGGTGTAGAAACGCCATGCCCAAAACAAAAAGTAAATAAGTAATGCCGTTTAAGAACTTAAGTTTTGCATGAATTTTTATTAATATTAGCCATACAACAGGAATAAAGAAAGTGTAAGATAAACTTTGATGTCCCGGAAACCTTTCAATTTGCGGGCTTAATAGCGTAATACCAATTGCAAAAGCCCAACTGTAAAATTTATTAACTTTATATTGAACCAAAATTTTTTGAATTGCAACAACACACAAAATAGGAGAAATAAGAACAACTAAATTTACTATTGCTACAACATCATAAATAATAAAAGGATAAAAAGGTTTAATAAGAAGTATGAAACCTGCCAGTAAAGGTTGTCCATCTGTAAGAACATAGCTATCGCCAAATGGATATGCCATACCTGTAAAGTGCAACCCTTTATCGTACCTTAAATAGTATAAAAGAGAATAATAGTTTTTTATTCCATCGCCTATTAAATTAAATACATATCGGTTGGGTTGAAGAATAAAATTAGGAATATAAAGCAAATACATTAAAATGAAGATGCCAACCGATACAAGCAATCCCAAAAGATAATTTAATTTTTTTTGCATTATTGCAGATATAATTTATTAACTGCAAATATGCCAATAAGTATTATTTTACCATGTTACAATCCTTTAAAAAACTGGCATATACATGTAGCAGCCAATATCTCCCGATTAAAAGAAAAGCTCAATCAACAAGATATTGAAGTAATTGTAGTTAATGACGGCTCAACAAATAATAATATAACACACGTTGAAATTGATTTTTTAAAACAACAATTACCCAATTTTAAATATTTAAACAATGCAGTAAATAAAGGTAAAGGATATACCTTAAGAGCAGGAGTAAATGTTGCAAATGGAGACATAATAATTTATACCGACATTGATTTTCCATACACCGATGAGAGTTTTTTACAAATATTAAATTCTTTAGATGAAAACCAATTGGCAATTGGAGTTAGAGGAGACAGCTACTACAGAAAAGTAGGAATAGCCAGGTTAATCATAAGTAAATTATTGAAATGGTTAATTAAGCTATTTTTTAAAATACCAACAAACGATACACAGGGAGGTTTAAAAGGCTTTACCAGCCAAGTAAAACCAATTTTTCTTTCAACTGCAATTAATCGTTATTTATTCGATTTGGAGTTTGTTTATTTGTGTTCAAGAAAAAACATAAAAACATCATTAGTTCCGGTAACTTTAAGGCCTAATCTTAAAATGAGTCGCATGAATTGGAAGATTTTACTCTCCGAATCGGTAAATCTATTCAAAATATTAATTAAGGCTTGATAAATTTTTAAATAATTCAACAAGTTTTAATTAGAATTTCTTCAACTCTTTACAATATTCTTTTGTAATAGTTGTGTCATAAGTAATAAATTTATGTTTTTATAGTGCTGAAATACAATATCTTGTGTTTCTTTAATCTACATTAAAGCATTTTAATGGCATTTGTTTATCACTATATCTAAATAGAACCCCAAAATAATCATAAAACTATGAAAAACCGTTTACTAAAACAAAAGCCAAAAAAGCGTATTTTGCTTGTTTTACTTGCTTTTGCTTGTTTCACAAGCTTAAAAGCGCAA
>JBKBLB010000023.1:0-45770 GCA_046296495.1 Bacteroidia bacterium | reverse complement strand
AAGGTCAGGTATATGCAAGGTTGGTTCAAGCAATAAATGAGCAAGTAGAACTAAGCATATACGATGTACAAGGAAAACTGGTAAAACAACAAAGTTTAAACAATGCTGATTTATCTGCACAAGTAATTGATATAAATGCATTAAATGCAGGAATGTATTTTGTAAGCATAAAAGCTGGTGATAAAATTTATTCAAGCAAACTTCAAATAAATTAAAATAATTAAGAATTAAAGAAAAAGCGGATATGCTGTAATAAATAGCTTATCCGCTTTTTTATTGTATTGAAAATTAGTTATAAAGGAAAGAAACACAAAATTTACAAAAAAAAATATTATGATGAATTAAAAATTCTTTTATTTCAGATTTAAAATTTATCAACATGAAAAAACAATTACAACTAAAAACAATTAAATCTATTTTTAAAATGGGTTTAAGTTTAGCCATTTTGCTATTTTCTTCAATAGCTATGGCTCAAACTGTGCTTATAAATCCTTCAGGTGATGGAGGGTTTAATAGCGGCAATACATTTGCAGCAAACGGTTGGACAGTTTCAAACAGCACCAATAACCCGTGGGTTTTAGATACTGCAAATGGTTTTTCTACTATACCTATTTCGGGAAGGGCTGCTTACATAAGAGATACTGGTACAACATCAGCTTTTTATGATATTTCTAAAACATGTGTAAACTATTTTTATAGAAATATTAGTGTGCCGGCCGGAGAGTCAAAAATTGTTTTAACTTTTAATTGGATGCAACAAGGAGAAACAAATTGGGACATGTGGCAAATATTTATTTCTGATACCAATATAGTTCCTACAGGTAGTACAACATATCCCGGTTCAGGAACGAGTAATGTTCCTGCAGGTATATCGGGTGCTGTTTATGTAGCTAATGGCGCACCTTCAACAGGAGTTCAAACAGCAACTTTATTGTTACCTGCTTCGCTTGCCGGCACAACGTTTAGATTAATTTTTGCTTGGAAAAGTGATGCTTCTGCAGGTAGTCAACCACCTGCAATAATTGATAATATTTCACTAACATCGCAGGTTCCTACAATTACAAGTGCAGGTGGTATTTTTACCATAAATAATTTATTACCAACATCAGGCACCAATTACAATAATTTTAGTGATGCAATATTTGATTTAAATGTTTTAACAGGACAAACTATTACGAATCCGGTTATTTTTAATGTTACTTCAGGGCAAACGTTTTTAGGTAATTTACCTGAAGTATTGGCATCAGGTAATGAAAACAACAGAATAATTTTCAGAAGATTTGGATCAGGACCAAACCCAATAGTTTCACCAACCGGAACAACTGCAACAACCGATTACGGAATTGGTATAGGTGGTGCAGATTATGTAACGTTTGATGGTATTGACGTGGTGGCTTCTACTAATGCCGTAGAATATGGTTACAGGATTAGGAACATAACGGCAAATGATGGTGCTAAACACATTATAGTTAGAAATGCAAGAATTACATTGGATAGTACCAATACGAATTCGATAGGATTAATACACACAACCAGTACAGTTGGGGGTGGCTTTACAGCAGCAAGTGCAGCTGGACAAAACGATAGCTGTCAATATCATGATTTAACGATAACAAATTGTGGTTTAGGTGGTATGTTTATAACATCGGGTTCTGCAACATTTTGGGGTAATTTTAACAGGGTTTGGAATGTAACAATAGGAACTGAATTTACAGGTATGCCAACCGGAAATATAGGGGGATTAACAACTGCTGCAACTTATGGCATACAATTTAATAATCAGGCAAATTTTCAATTGTATAATTCAATTGTAAGAAATATTGTTTCAAGTGGGCTTAAAAGAGGCATATATGTATTGAATGGAAGAGGTGATGATAACAGAATATACAATAACAGGGTTTATGGAATTCATAACCATTTAAATACAAGTACCAACTCCGGTCGTGGTATAGACGTATCAATGTCAACCACAACAGGTCCAACCCAATCTATTCATGTTTTTAATAATGAGGTTAGTGGTATAACTACAGCATATAATGGTACTGCATCTGCAACAAGATTGATAGTAGGTATTTTAAACGGAACCGGTAATGCAACTACTACTATTAATATAACCAATAATACCGTAGTAATTGATGGTAGCGGATCTCTTAATGCATCAAATGTTTGTATGGAGTGGGGAGGAAGTACCGCTATTTACAATGTAAGAAATAACAATTTTGTTAATTTAACGGGAGCACAATCAGGTGTTGCCAAACATTATATTTTAAGAACTACTTCAGCAACTTCGGTTGGTGCTTCAACATCAATTGTAAATAATAATAACTATTTCCTTTCAAATCAAACAAACGGATTTATAGCTTTATTAAACGCAACCGATGCAGCAACTTTAGCTACGTACAGAACTTCTATAACTACTCCAACATCGATTGAGACTAATACATTTACAGCAAATCCTGTTTTTGTAAATATGGCAAACAGAAATTTTACACCGCAAAGTGATACTTTAGATAATAATGGATTACCTGTTGCAGGTGTTACTTTTGATATTAATAATAATCCAAGAAGTTTAACAACTCCTGACAGAGGTTCTATAGAATTTACATTAGCAGTACCAAACGCAACAACTGTTTCAGTTACTGCCATTACACAAAATTCAGCTACACTAAATGGTTCGGTTGCAACAGCTTTGCCTGGAGTAACTGAAAGCGGATTTGTTTACAGTACAAACCCAAATCCTGTTATTGGCGGGCCGGGTGTAATTGCTGTTCAAACCTCACCAATGGTATCGAGTGGAAATTTTAGCTTAAATATTACAGGTTTATTAACAGGTACTACATACTTTTATAGAGCATATGCCACCAATGCAAAAGGAACAGGTTATGGGGTGCAACAATCATTTACTACTTCATTTGCATATCCATATGTAGAGAATTTTGATGGCAATTGGACTCCAAACAGTAACGGCTGGAACCATACCAGATTTTTTTATACAGGTGATGGAACTCCTGCTCCAATTGATAATCCCGGACCTAAAGACTGGAGACAAAACAAAAACACAGGCTTGGGTATATGGACACAACAAAGTTTTGCAACCAATCCAAATGCCGCTGTTAGCGATTCAGGAGCATTATGGATTGAGGATTATTATTTTGCTACCACAAATGGAGCTTCAAATTTAAATTACAGCCGAGTTGAAACTCCAGGTATTGATTTATCAACCTCAACTAATCCTTATGTAAGGTTTTATTACTATGCTAATCAAAGTGCAAATAATACATATCCATTAATATTAATGGCTTCGAGCGATAATGGTATAACATGGAGACCTATAATGCATATTCAGCCCAATGCGGCAGTATCTACTACATCAACAAGTGGTCCAGGTACTATGTTATCATCTACTCCTTGGCAAAGAATTACCGTAAGAGTACCGGATGCATTTAAAGTGGCTAATGCAAAATTTGCTTTTTACAGAAATGCTGCTTACAGCTTTAGCGGTAATTTATTTATTGATAGTTTATATATAGCAGAGTTTACTCCAACAACTATTACCTCGGCTCAAACCGGAAACTGGAGTAATCCAACAACATGGGTTGGTGGTGTTGTTCCAAACGCTGATAATAATGTTGTTATTGCAACCGGACATACTGTTACTAGCGATGTAAATATAGCCCGTATGCAAGATTTAACTATTAACGGAACATTTATTTTCTTCTCAAGTTCAACTCTTCAAGTTCCTCAAATATTTGGTAATTTAACCATCAATTCTGGCGGTACATTTAATGCAGGTACAAGCGGTAGCTCAGCGATTTCAAGATGGGTGTATTTAGGCGGAAGCCTTACTAATGCCGGTACATTAAATATGGGAACTTCAACAGCACACAGCATTTTCTTTACAGGAGGTTCTCCAGCAACTGTAACCAATACCGGAACCATTACCAATGGTTACATTTCTCAGGTACATTTTGCAAATTCGGGAGGTATTACGTTTAATGCAACTTCTACTTCAAATATAGTTATTCGAAACACTGTAAATATGATTGTTGGAGATGTAACACCTAACGGCAGGTTAACTCTTGGTTTAAGTTCAAATGCTATAACTATTTTAAGAGGAACACCACAAGCCAGGTTTACTGCACGTCCTTTATATCCTAATTTAAACACCTCGTTAAGAAGTGTAACTTATGGTGGAGGTGTTAACGGTAATTTTCAAATGGCAGTATTAAGTAGAGATACAATATATCCGGGAAATGAAACTGATTCGTTAGCAGGTGGTATAGATTTTATTCGTGGTACATTAACGTTAAATACCAACCATCATGTTAGGTTATTAAGGCCATTGCAGGTTGGTGATACACTTAATAGAACAACAACAGCAAGCTCAACAACCGGTGTTGGAGGTTCAATTACGTTTTCAAGAGGTATTTTATTTACCGATAATCAAAATATACTTACAGTTGGACCAAACAGTACAGGTTCAACAGCCAGTATACCTTCATTTAATACAGTAAATCCACCTACTTTACATGGATCTTACATTATTGGACCGGTTAGGTTTGTAAGGCCACAATCTGGCACATTAACCTCTTCGATAAGTGTTCCATTTGGGTTGGGTGGTAATTATTTGGGTGATCCAATTATTAACAATGTTAGAAGGTATATGACTATAAACGCTGGTGGTGGCTGGGCAGGTCAAATATTACAATGCGAATTATTGCCAACACAAGCAGGTAGTATAAATCCACCACAAACAAGTTTAATTGGAAGAAATATATTTAGGGTTCAGGTTCTTGAAAACAGGGTATTACCAGCTACTTCTACTATATTGTTAAGTACATATGACGAAGCAGGTAAAGGAAACCGTGATATTTTATATGGCAACCAAGATCAGTTGTTTGTTATGCAAGCAGCTAATATTAACGGCCCATGGACTGTAAGGTCTGTTGCATCAGGAACCGGGGTATTTGCACAAAACACACTTTACACAAGAACCACCAGTGCTACGGCTCCCGGACCGGTAAGTGGAAATGGGGAGTTTTTTAGTTTTGGAACATCAGCTCCTTTAATGCAGCTTGCAGATGGTGCTGTTTTAAGAAATACTTCGGGCATTGCAACCGGTGCAACCAACATGGAAATGTTAAGAATAAGGGTAAATGTAAATGGTGTGGTGCCACAAAATGTTACAGCTTTAAACATCAGCACTACAGGTTCAACAAATCCTGCAAGTATAGCAGCTGCTAAAGTTTTTTATACCGGAAATGATTCAAATTTCAATACAAACAATCAATTTGGTTCTACAATAATTAACCCAAGCGGTAACTTTGCCATAACCGGTAATCAACAATTACAAAACGGAAATAATTTCTTTTGGGTTGCTTATGATGTTGCACAAAGTGCTACCATCGGCCAGCTTTTGGTTGCAAACTTAAATAATGTTGTTTATGCCGATACTGCACGAGTGTTAGCAGTTATACCACTTACAGGTGGAAGAACTGTATCTTCACCAATGACATTTGTTTCGGCAAATGCATTTCATCAAGATTTAACAAGGGTTGAGCAAAACTCTACCAATAACATGATTTTAAGGTTAGAAGTTGAAATGTCAACTACAGGCGCTTCGATACCTGTTTCAAGTTTTACATTTAACACTAATGGATCGGCAAATCCTGCCGCAAATATTAGTAATGCTAGGGTATTTTATAGCGGCTCAAATCCAGTAATGACTATAAACAACCCTGTTGGCTTTTTTAACGGGCCAAATGGTACATTTACCATAAATGGAACGGCTAACTTAAACAACGGAATGAATTATTTTTGGTTGGCATACGACATTCCAAATTCAGCTATTGTTGGAGATTCGGTTGATGCTGAATTTACTTCAGTTACAATAGGCAATATTGTAAGAACGGTTACACAACAAGCACCAATAGGAGCCAGACAAATAAGGGCACCATATTGTGCATCGAACGCCACAACTACTGCTGATGGTGAAATATTAAACGTTACAGTAGGTTCATTAAATAATACTTCAACATGTACAACAACCGGAGGCACAGGTTCTGCATTAAATCAATACTCTAATTATACATCAATTATTCCGCCTACTACCTTAATTGCGGGATCTATAGTACCCTTCTCTATTCATGCAGCAACATGCGGAGGAAATTATGATGGTGTTGTAGGAATTTGGATTGATTACAATCAGGATGGCGATTTTCTTGATTCGGGTGAAACGGTTCACATGTCGCCAGTTTTTACTTATGGGTTAAATGTGTTTAGAACCGGAAATTTCCAAGTTCCATGTAATGCAATGCCAGGTAATACAAGAATGAGGGTTGCTTTAATTGAAACAACTAGTTCACCCATTTCTCCATGCGGAACCTACGGTTTTGGTGAAACTGAAGATTATACAGTGAATATAGTTAGTTCTCCTCCAACATTTATGGCTACAAATGCAATACAACAAGTGGCACAAGTTGGTGCAGGCAGCAATAATGTTCCAATATTACGAGTTCCGGTTAAAGTTATTTCAACGCTATGTGTTCCGGGCACAATTACTAAACTTAACTTTAATACAGCAGGAACAACAAATACAGGTGATATTGTAGCTGCCAAATTATACAGAACAGGAAGTGCCAATACTTTTAATACATCTAATTTGGTGGGAACTGTTGCTTCACCTTCTGGTTCGTTTAGCTTTACACTAGCTGATACAACCATTAACGATACCAATAATTACTGGTTGGCTTATGATGTTGCAGGCACAGCTTCGAATAATAATTTATTAGATGCAAGGTTTGATAGTGTTGAAGTATTTGGATTATGGAGAACTCCAATAAACGGAAATCCTGCCGGTGCAGTTACTGTTACTGTTCCGATGACATATTTAGGATCAAGTGCCATACATCCAACATTAGCACAAATTGAGAGAGGCACATCAAATAACCAAATGCTTAGAATTATGGTGAGAACATCATCTACTGGTGCACCAATTTCAGTTTCACAATTTGATTTGGCTACAACAAACAGTGCCAATATTGTTGCCAATGTTGATAGTATAAGGGTTTGGTTTACCGGAAACAATCCAAACTTTAGTGCTACAAACTTATTTGGTGCTACCGGTCCACAAACAGCACCATTTAGCATAACAGGTTTTCAGAATTTACTAAACGACACCAATTATTTTTGGGTTACTTATAACGTTAGAAGTACAGCAAATGTTGGCGATTCGCTTGATGCAGAAGTAACAGGTATAACTGTAAATTCTGTATTGCAAGTTCCTTCAAACGGTTCGCCAATAGGCCAACGTTTTATAAGAGCACCATATTGCGCAAGTGGTGCCACAAGTGCTTTTGATTCGGATATAGGTTCATTTATTTTAACCAGCGGAAGTGATACTTTATTAAATAATACTGTTGGTTGCGGTGCTAATGTTGTAGGTGCAAATGGTACATACAGTAATTTTACTTCAACTGTAATTAACGTTGTTAAAGGCTCAACCATTAATTTTAGTTTATGTTATGCAAGCTCAGGAATCTTATACAATTCAGGTGCTGCCATTTATATAGACTATAACAACAATGGTTTATGGGAAACAGGAGAAATGGTTTGGACAGCTTCAGCGCAGTTTACAGGCACACAAATTGGCTCTTTTACTATTCCATGTAATGTTATTACAGGTCAAACCAGATTGAGGGTGGTTTTAATAGAAGGTTCTTTATTAACATTAACTAATGCTTGTGGAACATTCACTTGGGGCGAAACGGAAGATTATACCATAAACTTTCTTGATGCAACGCCTACACCAATTGCTGCAAATACTATTCAGCAAACAGGCAGCACTTTTGCTGGTGCCACCAATGTACCTATTTTAAGAGTGCCAGTTAAAGTACTGTCAAGTCCTTGTAATCCGGGTATTTTAAACGAATTACGCTTTAATACAATAGGAACCACCAATACTGCTGATATTTTAGCAGCAAAATTGTATAAAACATCAGGTTCTACATTTAATAGCAATAATTTATTAGGTACAATACCGTCTCCAAGCGGACCATTCACTTTCTTAATTGCTGATACTGCTGTTAATGATACCAACAATTACTGGTTAGCTTATGATGTATCAGGTACTGCTCCAAATAATAATGTTCTTGATGCCAGATTTGACAGTGCAAATGTATTTGGTGTTTGGTTGAAGCCAACCATATCAGCACCGGCCGGAAATGTATTGATTGCAACACCAATGAGTTTTATTACTGCAAATGCTAATCATCCAACCTTGGCGAAAATTGAAAGAGGAACTCAAAATAACAAAATACTTAGAGTAATGGTTAGAATGTCTTCTACCGGTGCTCCTGTAGCTTTAACACAGTTAAATTTAAGTACCAACGGTTCAATAAATACTTTAACTAATATTGATAGTATAATTGTATGGACAACCGGCTCGAATCCAAATTTTGTAAGCCCTATTTTCTTTGGATCAACCGGTACACAAAATGGACCGTTTAATATAAATGGAAGTCGTAATTTGTTGAATGATACCAATTATTTTTGGGTAACTTACAATGTTCCGGGAAGTGCTAATATTAATGATTCGCTTGATGCTGAAATTATTAGTATGGTTATAGGTGGTGTAACTCAGGTTGTAACAGGTGGTGCGCCAAACGGTGCCAGATACATTAGGGCTCCTTATTGTGTAAGTGGTGCAACTTCTAATGCCGATTCGGATATTGGACAAGTTACCATTACTTCGGGTTCAACAACTTTACTTAATAATGGTATAGGTTGTACACCGTCAAATAACAATACATTAGCTAATGGTACTTATTCTAACTTTACCGGTTTAGCACCTGCTGTAATACCTGCAGGTACCATAGCTAATTTACAAATTTGTTATGTTAGCTCAGGATTTGAGTATGCATCTCAAGCTGCTATTTACATTGACTATAATGATAATGGACTTTGGGATGCCGGTGAAATGGTATGGAACTCTACAGTTGCTACACAACCAAACATTAATAATTTACATTTAGGTAGTTTTATCATTCATGGAAATGCACCATTGGGTATAAAACGTATGAGGGTTGTGTTAATAGAAACAACTGCACCACTAACACTTGCAAATGCATGCGGTACATTTACATGGGGCGAAACTGAGGATTACTTAATTAACATAACTCCTCAGGTAGCAAATACTTATAACTGGACAGCTACAACAGCTGGCTTATTTAATACAGCCACAAATTGGACACCCAACAGAACAATACATAATGTTGGCGACAGACTGAGGTTTGCAAGTGGTGGTTCGAGAACTGTGAATGAAGTTTTAACAAACCCTGTAAAAGCTATTGAGGTTAGCAATAATACCCAGGTTACTTTAAATTCAAGTTCGAATGTTTGGTTGAGTGCTGTTGATACGCTGTATTTAACTTCAGGAATTGTTACAACCAATAATAATGTTACATTAATGACCGGTTCAGCCGATACTTTATCTTTATCAGGAGGTATTATTGTTCATTCATCAGGGGGTGTAAATGGCTTGTTGGGCCGTTGGATAAGAAACACAACAGGTTTATATCAATTTCCGCTTGTAATGGCCAATGGAACCAATAGAACATTAACCATAAATTATACATCAGCACCTACGGCTAGAGGTACTGTGATTGCTCGGTTTGTTCCAGGTATTCCGGGTAATGCAGGTTTACCTTTAACCGATGGTTTCTTTACCGTTAATCGAGCAGCTGAAGACGGTGTATTTAGGTTGGTTAATGGAAATGGACTTACCGGAGGTACTTATGATTTAACATTTAGAGCAGATAGCTTTAAAGGAGTGTTAAATGTTGGAGGGCTTACAGTTATCAGAAGGGTTGATAATACCACATCATGGACAAATCCGGGAACTTTTGTATTTGCTTCAGGTACCAATGCACAACCTTTAATGGCTCGAGATGGATTATCGGTTTATGGTGAATTTACCATAGGTGGTGATACGCTATCTAATCCATTACCTGTTTCATTAATCAGATTTACTGCTAACAAATTAAATGATGATGTAATGTTGAACTGGGTTACATCAAATGAGGTAAATAATAGCGGTTTTGATGTTGAGCGTTCAATTGATGGTGTGAGTTTTGAACCTATAGCATTTATAAAAGGTAACGGTAATACAAATCATGTTGTTAGGTATAACCACAAAGATCAAAATGCATTCGATAAAACGGGAGTTAATACTCTATACTATCGTTTAAGGCAATTTGATTTTGATGGGTCTTATAATTATTCAAATGTTGTAAGTGTGAATAATTATGAACCTAATGAAGATAAACTTAATGCTTATCCAAATCCGTTTAACAATGATGTACAACTTGAAATTTTCAGTACAAAAGATCTATCGGCTGAGTTGGTTATTACAGACATTCAAGGTAGAATGATTGCTACAAGAAAATACAACATTAACAATGGGTTAAACGTAGTTAACATTTTTGAATTGAATGATGCAAAAGCAGGAGTTTATTTTGTAAAAGTTAATGGTATGGATATTCCTTCAATTAAAATTGTAAAAGCAAACTAAAAGAGTAATATTTATTAAAGTTTTTATTAATAGGCCGCCCGAATATTCGGACGGCCTATTATTTTACATAAGGCTTACATTTTCAGCCGTTTGTATTTATTGTGTAAAGAATATGTAAAATAATACTTGACTATTTGAAAAATGTTTTTAAAATTTCGAAGCCATAAATTTAATAAAAATTAAAATTATATAATATATGAACAAGCACTACAAACAACAATTTCGCAAAACACTTTTTGTTATTGGCACAATGCTAATGACTTTTTTAAGTTTTGCACAACCCGGAACCTATCAAATAGGTACAGGTACTACATCAAACACTGCAACTTCTTACCCGGCTCCTTTTGGTAACTGGTACTGGGGGGCAAGGCACCAATTTGTAATTAGAAAAGCTGAAATGGTATCACTTGGTTTTAATTACTCAAGATTTATACCATTAGATTCATTAGGCTTTAATGTTACAGCTGTTAATTCAGCACCACCGCATCAAAATTTTACCATTTTGCTGAAAAACTCAAATACTACCGATTTATCAGCAGCTTGGGAAACCGGTATGCAAACTGTGGTAAACCCGAGAACAGCAACACCTGTGTTAGGCTGGAATATGTTTAAGTTTGATAATCCTTTTTGTTGGGATACAACACAAAACTTAATTGTTGAAGTTTGTTTCAACAATTCAAGTTACATAGAAAATGCAAGTACACAAATGACAACCGGATTACCAACCGGTACAACAAGATATTTAATACAGGATGCATCTGGTGTTTGCGCAAACACATCCGTTTCTGGCACATTTACTGACAGGCCTAACATGAGAATTACTTGCCTAGACACAACTGTAACCTTTCAAAGTGCTACTGCAATTCAAAATACAGCAGCTGTTTTGCAAGGCAGTACAAATAACCCTATTCTACGTGTTAACGTAAATATAACAGGTCAAAATTGTTCTGGTGGTGGAGTTTCGGTTACAAATTTATTGTTTAATACTAACGGAACAACCAGCACATCAGATATTACTAACGCAAAATTATTTTACACAACTACACCAAATTTCTCAACCGCTGTTCAGGTAGGAAGCACAATTAACAATCCAACTACTTCCATGTCGTTTACTTTTACCCAAATGATGGGAACAACCGGATTTTATTGGCTTACCTATGATGTTTCTTCAACTGCAACTGTAAACAACCAGCTTGATGCGGAATTATTATCAATAACGGTAGATAATGTTCCACAATTTCCATTGGTTTCAGCGCCAACGGGTTCAAGAACGATTAAAGCACCACTTAGCGGCATTTTAACTGTTGGCTCAACAGGTAATTATCCAACGTTAACTGCGGCTATAAACGACCTAAATTTCCTTGGAATGTCAGGACCGGTTACTTTGGAACTAATTGACCCATTATATGCTACAGTTACAGGCGAAGTTTTTCCAATTACAATATCAGGCATTCCGGGTTTAAGTCCTGTAAGAACTTTAACCATAAAACCTCAGAATTTAAACACACCTTTAATTTTAGATACCAATGCTAATGCAATGTTTATAATTGAGAATGCCAAGTATGTGAGATTTGATGGACGTTGGAACGCTGCTGATGTAGGTAGAAACATGACTATTGAAAACAGAAGCCTGAATACTAATGCCAATGTTTTTATTTTTAGAAACGAAGCATCGGCTAATACTATAAGAAATACCGTTATAAGGTATGCCAGCAACAATACAAGTACAGCACCAACAAATGGTGCCATTTTGGTTGGTGGTACAAATAATTTAATAGGTGTTGGTAATGATAGCTTAACATTTATATACAACACATTTGCTCCGGCAATGGGTATGTATTACGGTACGGCTATTTCGTTTGTAGGCCAATCATTAACCCAACAAAATGACTGGGCGCGTATTGACTCAAACTGGTTTTATGGACATAGAATATATGGTATAAATATATCATCAAATAACTCTGGTAATGGACGCCAGTTTTTAATTAGAGGAAATAGTTTTTATGACACAGTTACTGTAGTTCCTAATCCTAATGCCTGGATAAGTATTCATAGTGATATTTACATGAACCCGTCAAATGCTTCATCATGGGGGCACCAAATTATTGGTAATTTTATGGGTGGGCAAGGTCCATTAGCAAGCGGAGGTCGTCAAATAATCAATCCGGGAAGTGCTACTATTTATAATTTGTTTTATAGTGCCAGCAATATTACACCCGGTGCTGTAATTGCTCAAAACCAAGTAACAAATCAAATTTACAATATGGGTGGACCATCTAATTTTTATTATCCATACCATTATTATGTAAGCACCGGCTATGTTGATATATTGAGTAATATTATCGGACATCCAACCGATACAAACAATATACGTTACGAGAATAACGGAGGTGTTTGTATGTATGGTTTTTATATGTTCCATTCAGCACCAACACAAATAAAATATAACAGAGTACAAAACATATTGGTAAACAGCAATACTTCTGTTGGTTATAATGCAATTTATCATGGTACAACTACCGTTGGTGAAGCGTTTGTTGACAGTAATATTGTAAATCGCTTTTTTACAAGGTCTAATTCAACATCATCAACTACATGTGCTGCATTTTTAGGTATTTTCATCTCAAATAGCTCGCCTACGCATTATATTAGAGGAAATATTGTTGGTGGTATGAATGCAGAAGATTCGGTATCTGTGTTTTCATCAAGTCCATTAACACCTAATGTTTCTTCACCTGCTTCAACCATTATGAATGGTATATACAACAGTGCAGGTATTGCACAAGTACTAAATAATTATGTTGGACATTTTTATACCAATAGCAATGGTTCGTCAACCAGTACCAGTGCTCATTTAGTGGGAATTCACCAAGCCAGCGGTACAGGAGGTACTTTGGTAGCAAATAATACCGTTAGCGATTTCTTGAGCCGAACTTCAGCCTCAACTGTAATGTATGGTATTACATCTTTAAGCGCAACAGCAACATTAAACGCCAATACAGTTCGTAATTTAACAACCAATACCATATCAACGGGAACAATAACAAGTGTTTCATTAGCCGGTATATATATCAGCAGTTCTCAAATCCAAACAACAACAAATAATATCATTCGCAATTTAAATAGCCTAGGTAATGCAGCTACCCAAACCGCTGGTATCCAATCATCAGTTAGTGCATTAAATACTATTCGCGGAAATCATGTTTCAAATATTTTTAGTTTTACTACCAATACCAGTACATCTACCTCAATGGGTATTGTTGGTATCAATGTTACATCAGGTCAGTTGAACCAAACAGTTGATAGCAACTGGGTTCTAAACCTTGTTTCTACAAATGATGGTGCAGCAGTAAACTCAACCATTGCAGGTATAATTTTTAATGGTAGTGCAACCGTAATCGGCAATAATTCAAATGTTACCAGAAACCGTATTTGGGGTTTAACACATGCTTTTCCTTCATCTCCAACACCAACTACTGCAATTCAATACGGTATAAATATTGTAAACGGAACTGTTACTGTTGCAAATAACCTTATTCGTATGGGAAGAGATAGTGCGGGTATAGCACAAAATCGTCCCGGACAATTTAGAGGTATTATAAGTACAGCCAGTACAAACCAAATACGCATATTACATAATAATATTTTGGTAGATTATAGCCCAAGTTATGGTTCAGCCGGTTCGCCAAACCCATCAACAGGTTGTATTGAGTTTACAGCCAATGCTTCATCTCCGGGCTTTATTGATGTAAGAAATAACATTTTTGTAAACAATTCATTGAATGGCGGTTCAGCAACATTAAACCACTACAATGAAATGTATTCTACATCAAATTTACTACTTACTACCAATACCAATATTTTGTTTAATCCGGCATCAAGCAATTCATTTATCGCACGTTGGAATGCAACCAACTACGCAACCATGAATACTTTTAGAACCGCTACTCGTCAGGCTGGTGCTTCAGGATTTGCAAATCCAAACTTTATAAATCCAAATGCGGCAACAAATGCTGTTAATATAGAAGTTGGAAATATTGCACCGGTTGAAGCCATGGGAGATACAACAGTAGCAGCATTGGTAACTGTTGATGCAAAAGGATTTAACCGTGCAGCATTTGGTCCTACCGATATTGGAGCTTCTGCGGGTAACTATTTATTATCTGTTGATTCAATTGCTCCACTTATATATTATACTCCTTTAACTAATACATCGAGTGTCGCACCAAGAACATTTACTGCAACCATTTATGATGGATCAGGATTTCCTTCGAGTGCAACTTTTGGACCACGTGTATATTATAAAAAATCAACACAAACTACTTGGGTAAGCACTCCTGGAACATTTGTATCTGGTTCGGCACGTAACCGTGTTTACAGTTTTACAATTGACCACACATTAATTGGTGGATTATTGGTTGGTGAAACAGTACAATATTATGTTATAGCCGCTGATACTACTTCGGGAAATATCAACTCAAATCCTGCTTATTCTACAGCAACAAATACAAGTAATGTAATTACACATGTGGCAGCACCAAATTCTTATTTATTTAATAATCCAATACCAACCGTTGTATTTATAGGTTCAGGTTCAGGCTCACCAAGTTTTGCCACTTTAACTGGAACAGGCGGTTTGTTTGAGGCTATTAATAATAGTACTTTACAAGGAAATACTGAAGTTAGAATTCAGGCAAGCGTTACTGAACCGGGAACCGTAGAACTAAACAAATGGTTGGAATCTGGAGCAGGAGGTTATCAATTAACAATACGTCCGGCTGCAAATACTCAATTTATATTAACAGGAACGGTTGCCAATGCAAATGGTTTAATTAGATTTAACAACACTGATAATGTAAGAATTTTGGGTTGGAGCCCAACAGGAAATCCTAATGATACCAATTTGATAATTCGCTCAACCAACACATCAACTCCAGCTATTGGTTTTGTAAACGGAGGTTCAACCGATACAATTGAAAGTGTAATTTTAGAAAGTCGCGTATCAAGTACAGCTAGCGGTATAATTTTTATTCCTTCAACTGCCACAACTGCTACACGTGGTGTGAGCAATGTTTATGTAAATAATTGCTGGCTACGTCAAGATTTAACAGGTACGGCTCTACCGGCTAATGGTTTCTATGCTTTGGGTACATCTCCACGTTTTAATACAAACATTACTATAAATAATACTCGTTTTGCTAATTTTACTCAAAGTGGTGTATTGTTTACTACCGGTACCGGAGATAATATCAGAATTACCAATAATCACTTCTACCACAACTTTGGTATTAATACCAGCACAACGCTTAATGTAATTAATATGCAGGTTGGTTTAACCACAAACGGCAATTTTATTACAGGTAACTTTATTGGTGGAACTGAACCATTTGCAGGAGGTGCAGCATGGAATAACAATGCCTCTGTAACATTTAATGGTGTAATTATTAATTCGGGTACTTCTACCGGAAGTATTGTGAATAATAATGTGATTCAGAATTTTAATTTTTCAAATACAACAAACACAGCTACTTTAACCGGAATTCAGGCACTAGGAACTTCTTCTGTATATACAATTAACAATAACCGCATTGGAAGCACCAATATGGCACAGTCAATTGTTTCAAGCAATAATGGTAGATTTATTGGTATAAATACAACAACAACCGGTAATGTTACCATTCAAAATGATACCATCATTAACATTCAGGTGTTAAATACAGGAACAAGTGCTGCACTTGCCGGTATATGGTCTCAAAGCGGTTCAACCAATGTGGTAAATATTTCAAATAACTTTATAAGAAATCTTTACACAACATCATCAAATACAGGTACTGCAAATACCAGTTGTGCTTTAATTGGGATAGCATCAACACACAGCACATTAAATTTAACCATAAATAATAACTATATTCAATCATTGGTAGCTCCTACTTCTGCGGCACATTTAGTAAGAGGTATTTGGGTATCATCAGGAACACCAACAATGAATGGCAATACTGTTTATGGAATATTATCAAATTCAACAGCAACAGGTACATTAACTACCAATGCTGTTACAGGTATAGTTTCTACTTCTACTTCAAATGGTACCATTATAATAAATGATAATACAGTTGATAGTGTTTGGAGAGTTGGTACTCTTGCTAGTGTTCAGATGATAGGGTTACAATATAACTCTGGAGGAACCCAAACTGCCAGTGTAAGTGGAAACACAGTTAGAAGTTTAAATTTAATTTCAAATAATACCGGAACTACAACTTCTGCTGCATTAGTAGGTTTAATGATAAATGCCACTGCCACTGTAAATGGAAATTATAATGATAATAAAATAAGCGTATTAAATCATTTATCAAATGCTGCTGTACATGTAATAGGTATGTATGAGGCAACATCAACTGCCGTGGTTGGTAATAACTCAACTGTTGCCAGAAACTTAATACACAGCATGAGAAGCGATGCAACAACTGCAATACCAACATTAACAGGTATTCAAAACCAACAAGGGTTTTTAACCTATACAAACAACATGATTCGTATGGGTATTGATTCTGCGGGCAATACTTACACAGCTCCAAGAATTATACGTGGCATCTGGCATGCAAGTGCAACACAATCGTTTTATTATCACAATAGTATTTTAGTTGCAGGTTCTCCACAAAGCGGTAATTCTCCTACCTATGCTTTTGATAGAACATCAAGTATTACTGTTGGCCAACAAATTGACTTAAGAAACAACATTTTTGCCAATACAGCTTCAAATGGAGGTTCTGCAACTGGTTTCCATTACGGCATCAGCAATCAAGACTCTTTACGAATGGTAAGTAACTATAATATTATTCATACTCCAGGTACGGGTGGCGTAGCTGCAAGAATAAATCAAACAAATACCAACTATGTTGCTCTTGGTGGTGATGTATTAAGTTATAAAGCTGTTACTGGTCTTGATATGACTTCAAGCAATGCTGACCCTGGTTTTGGCGCTAATGCTTTAGCTGCTGCACCAAATGTTGATTTAACATTATCAGCAAATACACCTGCTGAGCGTAGTGGCGACCCAACAGTTACAGCAGTAACAACCGATTATTTTGGAAATAACCGTGCAGGTTTATCTCCAACCGATGTTGGTGCTCATGCCGGAAACTTTAATATGGTTCCTGATGCATTCCCACCAGCAATAAGTTATATTCCTTTAACCAATGCAGGTACACTTACAGGTACACGTGCACTAAACAATGTTACCATTACAGATAACAACGGCATTGTAATGACCGGTACCAACCGTCCTCGTATTTACTATTCTCGTGATGGTTTAACATGGTTCTCAACTGGTTCGGTTACAGTTACCGGAACTGCTACAAACGCTGTTGCAAATTTTGTAATTGATTATTTATCGTTTGGTACTCCATTAACATTAGCAGACACCATTCGTTATTTTGTAGTGGCTCAGGATAATGCCGGTAATGTTCAATCATTCCCTGCATTGGCTGTTGGCTCAAGCGTTAATGCTATAACTCAATTTCCTGTAAATCCTAGTCGCTACTCTTTCTTGCCTGTTATAGCTGCAAATACCGTAATTCCGGTTGGTGTAGGACAAACTTATACTTCATTAACCAATCCGGGCGGTTTATTTGAGTTTTTAAACAACCGTACAATAGGTGGTAATGTTTTTGTTGAAATCACCTCGGATATTTTAAATGAAACAGGTGCGGTTCAATTGAATAAACTTAATGAAGACGGTCCTGGCGCAGGCACATTTTCGTTAACTATTCGTCCAAATTCTAGCACAACCACGCCAAGAACCATTCAAGGTAATTTCCAAAATACATCTTCTGCCAATGGTTTAATTACTTTAATTGGTGCAGACAGGGTTAAAATTACAGGTATAAGAAATGGTGGTTCACCAACTGAAAGATTGTTGCGTTTCCGTAATACGGCAGCTACAGGCACCTATGCGGCAGCAACAGGTAATGGTTTAATTGTTGTTAGCAGTGCAACAGGTGTTGCATTAAGAAACCTAATTTTGGAAAGCGGTAACTCTAATACTGCCGGAGGTACAGTTGAATTTAGGGTTGGCAATAATAACCAGTATTTAACTACGCCCTGTACTTTTGATACTGTTACAAACTGTATTATGACGCATAATACCATTGCTACATTGCCTGATGGTATTCCTGCAAACGCGGGTGTTTATTCATTTGGTCAATCAAATGTTTATAACAACAATATTGTAATAACCAATAACCTGATATCAAACTTTGTAATAGCAGGTGTTGGAGTTGTTTCAAACAATGGAGATGGTTTTGTTATAACAGGTAATAGTTTCTTCTATGATTTATCATTTGTACCTAGTTTACCTACTGCAGCATCACAACAAGCTATAGTATTTATTCCCGGCTCATTCTCGAGTGGAAATAATATTTCAAATAACTTTATTGGTGGTAGTGCACCAAATTGTGGTGGCAGCTATTTTACAAATCCAAATAATTTTGGTTTTTATGGTATAAGAACCAATGTTGGTAATGGTGCAAATACTATTATTAGTAACAATACCATACAAAACATTAATTTTACCAATACAGCAGCTACTACTTTGTTTACCGGAATAAGGGCTGAAGCCGGTAACACCGTCATTACCGGAAACCTTGTTGGTCATCCTACAAATACCAATAGTATTTTATGGTCAACAGGAAGTACATTCTACGGTATTCACTATTTAGGAGTAAGTAACGTAACCTATCAGAACAATACCGTACAAGGTATTAATATGAATACTCCGTTAACTACCGGTCAGTTTATAGGATTATATCATCAGCAAGGTTCAATTGTGGGTAATATAAGTGGAAACACAATTGGTCATAGCACAACTGCAAACAGTATAACCATAGCAAGTAATTCAACACACTATGGTATGTTATTGTCTGTACTTGCAGCTTATTCACCATCATATACCATAAGTGGAAATACAATTGCAAATATGACTGCTGTTGCAACAGGTACTGGTGGCTTAATGTATGGTATGTTGGTTCAAAACAATTCGTTCCCAACCATTACAAACAATACTGTACACAATATAAGAAGTGCAAGTATTAGTAATACTACTCAAGGTGTTGCAACTGGTATTTTTGTTTCAACATCAAGTGCAACATCAACTGTTACAAACAATACAGTTTATGCAATTAGAGCAACTAATACCGGTGCTACACCAAATATTGCTTATGGTATGTATATGAGTGCAGGGCAGGATAATGTTTTCCGTTCAAACCGCATTTATGATATTACAAATGCTTCTACCAGTTCAAGCTTAAACCCAACTCCGGGTGCAGCAGGTATTGGTATTGCAGGTGCATCAAACCAAATTTTTATACAAAACAATCAAATTACATTGGGTAATGGCGTAACTAACGATTTGCAATTAAGAGGTATTTGGTTATTTACAAGTACTACAGCAGTTACAATGGTTGTTCATAACAACTCAATTGTAATTGATGGTTCTGTTTCTTCGGGCATACAAAATACTTATGGTATTTTACGTGGTAATAATACCGGTACTGAAATTAACACAAATGTTAACTTAAGAAACAATATTATTGTTAACAGAAGAACAGGTGGTTCAGGTTTCCATTATGCATTGGCAAATCAGGCAACAACTCCATCAAATACTTCATGGACAAGTACCTCATCTGCTTTTAATTTATACGCAACTGCAAATGTCAACGCAGTTGCAGAATGGGGCTTAACAAACAATAATATTGCAAATTGGAGAATAAATTCTACAAGCGATGAATTGTCATATTATGTTCAAGCTGGAACAGGTGCTGGTCAGTTAAACGCAAACAGCTTATTTACCAATATACCAAATGGCATATTAGGCTTGAACCCAAGTAACCAGGAAGTTTGGTATGTTTATGGAAAAGGTATTACAGGTCCTCAAATTAATAACCTTAATACAGATGCTGTTGGAAATCCACGTTCAACAACTCAAGGTATAGCAACCACAATTGGAGCTGTACATTTAACAACTGCACCGTCAGTATTACCAATTCCTGCAGCTGCTTCTGGCTCACCTGCTGCCAATACAACTACAACCTATACATTTGCCAGTCGCCCTGTTGCTTCAATCAATTGGGGTGCATCGGCTCCTACAAGTGCAACTGTACTTGATTTTACAGGTGTAAATCCACCATCGCCTCCTGCAGGTAACTTTAACAATCGTTATGTTAGGGTAGATATAAGTGGTGGTACCGCTCCATACAACTATGGTTTGGTTTATAATTTTAATACTGCAAATCTTGGAGGAGTAATAAATGCTAATAATATCAGACTTGCAACTTCAAATGTGGCAGTTCCAACCTCGTGGACAACACAGTTTACCACAACATCTAACACATCAACAGGTACTGCAACTGTTGCAGGTTTATCTTCTACCGGTTCTGCAATAACTTTTACAGGTACTGAGTTAAATGCACCTCCTACAATTACTTCAATTAATCCGTCAGCAGCAAGAATTGGAGCAAATGTTACCATTAGAGGTACATTGTTTACAGGTGCATCAGCCATTAGTTTTAATGGTGTACCGCAAACAACATATACTGTTGTAAACGATACAACCATAACAACAACAGTACCTGCCGGTGCTACAACAGGACCTGTTTCAGTTACTAATCCATTTGGTACAGGAACAAGCACATTTAATTTTGTTGTTATACCTTCACCAACCATTACTTCTTTTACTCCTTCAAGCGGTACTTTTGGAACATCAGTTACCATTTCTGGAACCGGTTTTACATGGGCAACAGGTGTTAAATTTAATGGTATAAGTGCAGCATTTACTATTGTAAATAATACTACCATTACAACAACAGTACCTACTGGTGCTACTACAGGCAGTATTCGTGTAATTAACCCAGCAGATAGTGTTGATTCATCAACTCCGTTTACTGTATTTGGTGTACCAACTGTTACATCATTTACCCCAACAAGCGGACCTGTTGGAACTACAGTATCAATTACAGGTACAAACTTTAATGCAGTAACTTTTGTAAGATTTAATGGTGTTAATTCATCTTACAGTGTAAACAGCCCAACCAGCATTACAGCTACTGTTCCATCAGGAGCAACAACAGGAGCAATCTCTGTTATAAATGGTTCAGGCACTGGAACAAGCGGTACAAACTTTACGGTAACTACACCTCCAACTATTACATTGTTTTCTCCAAGTTCAGGCGGTGTTGGCTCAACCGTAATAATAACCGGTACTAACTTTACAGGTGCAACTGCTGTTACATTTAATGGTATTGCAGCCTCTTCGTTTACCGTAAATAGTGCTACCCAAATTACAGCAGTTGTTGCTACCGGAACTACTACCGGTAATGTGGCTGTTACTACACCATCGGGTACTGCAACAAGTACAACTCCATTTACCGTAATTGCCGATTTGATAGTAAGTACAACAATGCCAGTTTCGGGTACTTATAACAATATTACCGTAACCGGCACTGGTGTTGCTAATTTGGCAGGTACTTTAACTGCACTTGGAAATACAGTAGTACAAACAGGTGGAACCATGAACTTTGGTACTGAAGCGCTTAGTGGTATTGGTAACTTTACTGCTCAATCTGGTGCCAGACTAATTGTTGGTTCTCCTCAAGGCCTCGAATCATCGGGTATATTAGGTAATATTCAAGTAAATGGAACACGTACCATTAATACCGGAGCCAGAGTTGAGTTTAATGGTTCAAGCGGTAACCAAAATACCGGTAATTTAATTACCAATATTGATACAGTAATTGTAAATGTTACAGCAGGTGATTTGATTTTAAATAACAACTTAACTGTAAATAACCGCTTACAATTTACAAACGGTAGCATTCGCTTAGGTTCAAACAATTTAACAATTGGAGCCAATGGTTCAATTTTAAATGCTAGTGCTTCAAGTTATATTAAAACCAATGGAACAGGTACATTAAACAGAACCGTTGTAAATAACTCTACAAATGTTGCCTTCCCTGTTGGTTCATTAACATCATATACACCTGCTCAAATACAACTTACAAATACATCAACAACCGATGTATTCTCGGTAAGGGTATTTAACGGAGTGTTAACAAATGGCGGCAGCGGTTCACCAATAGCAACAAGCATGGTTGACAGGACATGGGCTATTAACGAAGCTGTAAATGGTGGATCGAACGCAACTATTACACTAACTTGGAATATGACTGATGAAGTTGGAGGCTTTAACCGTAGCCAATGCGCAATATCTAGATACACAGGTACTGATTGGACTTATGCCGGAACAACATTTGCTGCTGCTACGGGCACTAATCCATACTCACGTACTCGTACAGGTGTAACTAGCTTCTCGTTCTTTGCAGTAGGTGATAACTTATCAACTACATTGCCAGTTAATTTAATAGCTTTTGATGCCAAAGCATTGAATGAAGATGTTTTGTTAACCTGGGTAACTGCAAGCGAACAAAACAACCGTGGCTTTTATGTTGAACGCTCAATTGATGGCGAAAACTTTACTGAGTTTGATTTTGTAAACGGTAAAGTATACAGTGTTGTAAAAGTTAAATACAGTTTGCTTGATAAAGAAGCATTCAGCATAAACAATGTACCTACACTTTATTATCGTCTTCGTCAGGTTGATTTTGACGGTACAGAAACACTAAGTAAAGTAGTTAGTGTAAGCAATAACAACAAAGCAGTTACATCTGTAAATGCTTATCCAAATCCGTTTACTAGTGGCTTACAATTAGAAGTTTTAAGTTCACAAAATGCTGATTATACCTTAACAGTTGTTGATTTACAAGGTCGTGTTGTAAGCACACGAAATGTTCAAATAACTGAAGGTTTAAATAGAATTGATGTTAGCGAAATGGATAACATGAAAGGTGGAATATATTTTATAAAACTTAGCGGTAATGAAACAACAACCATTAAAGTTGTTAAAACCAATTAATAGTAGTTTTTATTAGTAATGAGTGGCCGGTTCAAATTTTTTGAACCGGCCACTTTATTTATAAATTATTATGGAAAATGTTATATCAATAAATGGTAATGCGTAAAAATTTTTACGCTAAATATATTACTAGAAAACTTTATGAATGATGTGATTATGAATTAAGTAAACTTTCTATTGCCAATGCTACTTTATTAGCATTTGGTAATACGGTTGCTTCCAGTGTCATATTTAAAGGAATTGCCGGCACATTTAAAGCTCCTAATGTAGCAACAGGAGCATCTAAATATTTAAAACAATCTTGCATAATACGTGCTGCAAGACTTTCTGCAAAACTGTTTAGCAAAGGTTCTTCGGCAACAACAAGGCATTTGCCGTGTTTTTTTACTGTTTGCATGATCAAATCATGGTCAATTGGCTGAAGCGATCGCAGATCAACAATTTCTACTTTGCCTGCAAATTGTTTGGCTGCTTGTAAACTCCAGTAAACACCCATTCCATAAGTTACTATACAGCACGATTCTCCATTATCAACGGCTTCATCGTCAGCTTGTAATACAATATTGGCTTTGCCAAATGGTAAAATATATTCTTCATCAGGTTCTACTGTTTTAGCGCCTTCTGTTCCGGGATTTTTACTCCAGTAAAGGCCTTTGTGTTCAAGCATAATACAGGTATTGCCATCATAGTAGGCTGCTTTCATTAGACCTTTCATATCGGCAGCATTGCTTGGGTAAGCAATTTTTATTCCTTTAAATGTAAGTAAAGTACTTTCTATGCTACCGCTGTGGTAGGGTCCGCCACCTCCATAAGCGCCAATTGGTATGCGAATAATTGCGCTTACAGGGTACTTACCCATGGTTAGGTAGTTGCTTTTTGTTATTTCGCAAACAAGCTGGTTCACGCCCGTCCACACATAATCTGCAAATTGAATTTCTACAATTGGTTTTACGCCAACGGCACTCATACCTACAGTTGAACCAACAATGTAAGCTTCTTGAATGGGTGTATTAAACACACGTTCATCACCATATTTTGCAGCAAGCGTTGCGGCTTCTCTAAAAACACCTCCTAAACGTCCGCCAACATCTTGTCCGTAAAAAATACATTCAGGATGTTTACGCATTAGTTCATCAACTGCGTGTAAAGCTGCATCAACCATTACAACAGGCTCTTTACCATCAGGTTTTCTTGTGCCTGTTTCTTCTTTTATCGGAGAATCAACCCAAATATGTTCGGTTACAGTTTCGGGCAATGGATCGGGAGCGTTTACAGCCTGTTTAAAATATTGGTTTATTTTATCTTTTTCAATTTCATCAATTTCAATTAGTTCTTCTTCGGTTGTGATGCCGTTTTCTAAAATGTACTTGTGCAATTTTGCTATTGGCTCGTTTTTTAGGTGTTTGTTAAGGTCTTCTTCGCTCCTGTACCATTCTTTTCTTACACCGCTTGTATGGTGGCCAAGTAAAGGTACTTTGGCATGTAATAAAATGGGTTTTCGCATTTCGCGAACATATTCCATACATTGCGATACAGCATACCAACTTTTCTCAAAATCGCTGCCATCAACCCTCATTCGTTCAAGCCCTTTAAAGCCTGCAGCATATTCGTATGCATCCATGGCTCGCATTTCATCGGCATTGGCACTAATGCCCCATTCATTGTCCTGAACCAAATAAAATATTGGCAATTTTTTTAAAACAGCCATTTGAAAAGCTTCTGCTACTTCACCCTCAGTAATGCTTCCATCGCCAAAACTGCAAAGTACTACCGGAGGTGTTTCAGCATCAAGTAAACCGGCATTTTCGAGGTATTTAATTCCATGAGCCATGCCGGTAGTAGGTATGGCTTGCATACCTGTAGCACTGCTTTGGTGAGGTATTTTTGGAAATCCTTCTCGTTTTAAACTTGGGTGTGCATAGTAAGTACGCCCTCCGCTAAATGGGTCTTCGGCTTTTGCAAGTAATTGCAGCATAAGTTCGTAGGGGCTTATACCCATTCCAAGTAATATACTTTCATCGCGGTAATATAAACTTGCATAATCAACATCGAGCAATTGCATACCAACAGCCAGTTGTATTGCTTCATGCCCACGGCTGGTACTATGTACATACTTGGTTATTTGTCGGTTAGCATCGTATATGTTGGCCATTGCCCTTGCAGCACACATGTGTGCATAGGCTTCAAGCAAAATGTCTTTGTTTATCATTTTAAGGCTGCAAGTTTAATATATTTATATAAGTTAAATAGCTTACTAAGGTGTAATATTTCTATTTTCGCTCACTATTTAAATAACCAACCGCATATAGTAAATAGTTTATAATTAAAATAGAATCTATTTTAATGCTTTTGAGTTGACTGTTTTATAAAAATCATATTGCTAATGGGAAAGGATAAACTTAAAAAGTTTGCATTGTTTTTAAGTTATAAAAACTGTTTTACATTTCCTTATCAAAACAAAGGTAAATGGCATACAACTGTTTTTAAAAACAATAACCCCATTGTGCTTGAACTTGGTTGTGGTAAAGGAGAATACAGTGTTGCCTTGGCTCAGGAATACCCAAATGAAAATTTTGTTGGTATAGACCTTAAAAGCAACCGCATGTGGCGTGGTGCAAAAACAGCCATTGATAATAATATTGTAAATGTGGTTTTTGTAAGAACCGTTATTGAAAAAATTAATTTACTGTTTGAGCAAAATGAAGTGGATGAAATTTGGATTACTTTTCCTGATCCTTTTCCAAAAGACCGACATGCCAAGCACAGACTTACTCATCCAAGATTTTTGTTTCTGTATTGTGATGTTTTAAAAAGTAATGGTATTGTAAACTTTAAAACTGATGATGATGATTTGTTTGATTTTACTTTGGATGTATTAAATCAATTAAATATTAAGCCTTTAATAATTTTAAGAGATGTGCACAATAACCCTTATGCAGACGAAAAGCTTAAAAATATTAAAACATATTACGAAAAACTGTTTATGGCAAAAGGCAGGAACATAAAATATGTAAGTTTTAATTTGCCCGATAAAACCGTAATAAAAGAATGGTTAAATAACGGAAAGAAAAAAAATGCTCAAAATCAAACTTCGGATATTTTAGCATAATTTGGGTTAATTTATATTTTTGAAGAATGATACAACGTTTGCAATCAATATATCTTGTTGCCATAATAGTACTTATTGCATCATTGTGTTCAATACATATTGTTACCGCTGTTGATATAAAAGAAGGTTTTCCGGCCTATCGTTATACTTTAAATTTGTTTTATTTTACCGTTACCGAAAATGGAGCAGTAGTTACTAATAAATTACAATGGGGTTTAATTCTTATATCAAGCGGTATTATAGCATTGGCACTGTTTGCATTGTTGGGTTTCAAAAACAGGCAAAAACAAATGCTGTATTGTAAAATTAATTTTTTACTTATAATTCTTTTGCTTTTAGCAATTACTGCAAAGGTTTACACCAATATTCCTGATTTTGGATTTAATAAACTTATGATGAATTCTGGTGTGAGTTTTGCCATTTTTATATTAATAATTTATTTTAATTGGCGTGCGCATGCTTTAATACAAAAAGATGATGAACTGGTAAAAAGTGCCGATAGAATAAGGTAGAATCTTTATTTAATTCTTGCTACAACCCTTTGGTTTGATGTTCGGTAAAATGTTTTTAAAATTACTTCAATAACGGTTATTACACCGGTAACAAGCACATTATTAAGTTTAAAAAAGTTTTTTAAACTGCTCTTTCTGTCATAAAAATAATGATGAAATGATTGTACCCAAAATGCCGGAGATAAAAGAAACTCCTGTGTTACAATTTCAAAATTATTAGCCTGTAAATGCTGCTTTAAAGTTTTATAGCTGTAAATGTTAAAATGCCTTGGAATATGATAACCGCCCCAATATTTATTTTTAAATAAGCTGTGGTCAACGGCAAGGTAGTTAGGTGTTTCTATTATTACAATACCATTTTTATTTAACAAGCTATGGCAACGTTTAAGCATCGTATCGGGGTTATACAAATGCTCAATTAATTGGTTCATTATAATTACATCATATTTCTCGGTAAATTCTATGGTTTCAAAATTACCAATTGCAAAATGTATGCCTTTGCCTTCAAGCCTTTGCAGGCGTTTCATTTCAAATTCATTAGCTGTCAGCTTCCAAGTAGGTGGTCCAAATTTTTTTAAACTTTCTATTAAAATACCGCTACCGGCACCAACCTCAATAATACTTGCTTCGGGTTTTATGTATTTTTTATAATCTTTTACTTTAGCAAGTTGAACCCTGTCTCTAAACCATCTTACAATAGGGTTTAAATCGGTTTCAAAACGGTATGGCTGGTAATTATCAGGATAAATTATAGGCAATTCGTCAGGATGTGGTTGGTTTTGCAAAAACAAATGGCTGCAATTGTTACAGGTTACATAAGTAAAATCATCAAAGCTGGTTTCGTATTCGTAATCGGTACCAATGGTATGAATGGAAAATTCTTTGCTGCCACAAACATTGCAGTTTTCAACTATAATTTTTTTAAGTTGCTTAGGCATTGGCTGTTTTGTTTAAAATGGGCAATGCTTTAAAAAAATTTACCATGTGTTGCAGGTAAGAAAAACGAATATGTTCCACATAATCTCTGTATTCTTTCATCATTAGCTTTTTTAGTGCAGGTAAATGGTAGTATGGCACATACATATATTCATGATGTTCGAAATGATAATTCATATTGTGTGGAGCTAAAATAAAGGATTCAAAAAAATTGCTGTTAAATGTATAAAGCCTGTTTCCTTTGCTTTCATCAGGTTCAGGTATTGAATGTTCGCAAAAACTTCTTATGGTATTAAGCGGTACAAAAACTCCAAATACAGCCAATACCCAAATTATAAAATAATATTGCCAGCCAAGTGTAAAGTAAAAAACAGCAAATATTACAGTTTGAGCCAAAGCAATGCTTAATAAATCATGTGGTAGTTCTAAGGCAGTTTGTTTTGCAGCTTCATGTTTTTTTGCCGAAGGTTTTTTACCTGAAAGCAGTTTTATGGCAATTTTAAAAACAAAGCCAAAACCAAGTACATTTAATAACCATAAGTAAAATTTAGGCTTGGTGTCTTTATCGGCAGTTTTGTAGTACTGCCAGTCGGCATCAAACTCGGTTGCAAACCTGCCATGGTGGTTTAGGTGGTTATATCGGTTAAGGCTCATGGGCGTAAATTGCGGAGCCAACAAAACATAGCGTGTAAAAAAATCATTTAATTTTTTGTTTTCTGCCAAAGAATAATGAAGACCATCGTGCCCTATAATTTGCAAGCGGTAAATAAAAACTCCGGTTATAATAATTGAAAATACAAGCGTAAACAGGTTGTTAAAAACAGCAAATATTGTTATTGATAAAACTATGGCAACGTAATCTAGCAGTGTGTCTTTTAGGGGAATTAAAAAAATGCGTTTTTTTAGTTTTTTCGGTAATGCAATTCTTTTGTTTTGCATAGGTTCAGGCTATATTTTGTGCGAATATATTTATAATTCGGTTCAGTAATTGTAATTTTCAGTAATTGGGTTTTCGAATATGCATTGTATCGTAAAAGTTTAGGTTCTAACCTTCTCGGTTTTTCCATTTCATCTTTACCGGAGTAATGTAAAAAATAACCATTATCAGGGTATTTATATTGGTATAAATTTCAAATAAAAACAAATCGTAAAATCGTATAGTTTGCTTAACTCTTTTGGCAGCTACGGTAATTATTACGCTTTGAACCAAAAATTTTACAATCCAGTTTAATAGTGCCAAATACCAATTTATGAATAACAAAATGATAACCAAAGGAAAAAATGCAGCATACAATGTAAGTAAAATCTTAAAAGCAAACGACAAGCCTTCTGCACCCTTCATCCAGCGTTTACGTTGATGCAGGTATGTAATAAAATTATTAGGAGATGACGTTAGATTTAAGCAACCTGCATTAAGCAAGTTTAGTGTTTTGCCTTTGTTGCTTAAAATGTATTTATATAACTGAAAATCTTCTGTTACCGAGTATTCCATGTTTTCATATCCTCCTGTTTTTAGGTATGCATCTCGGGTAAATGCCATATTGTTGCCTACTGCTGTGGTTTTTATTCCACCCCTGTCAAAACCAATAATTTGGGCATTTGCCAGCAGCCATTCAATCATTTGCATTCGAGGCCACCATGTATTGCCTTGTAAAATGGTTGTTCCACTAACTATATCGAAATTTTTTTGAAGGTAAGGCAACAACTCGTTTATCCAATCGGGGTTTACGGTTATATCGGCATCAGTTACAAAAATGTAAGGTGCATTGGTTTTTTTTATTAGTTGAGACAAAACATTTGCTTTAGCTTTAGCATTGCCAATTCGTTCATATATATTAATGTATTTTATATGTTGGTGTTTTGATGAGTAACTAATTAAGATATTTTCTGTACTATCTGAACTGTTGTCGTTACCAAATAAAATTTCAAGTTTTTCTTTTGGATAGTTAAGCATTAATAAACTTTCAATACAACGTTGTAAGTTTTGCTCTTCGTTTCGGGCAGCAATTAAAATACAAACGTTTGGTAAATCGGTATTGTATTTTTTAATCTTAGGCTTTTTTAATTCATCGCTAAAAAAACTTATTGCATTTGTTAACTGAGCTGTAATAAATAACCATAAGATTATAATTAAAATAATTTCAATCATTATTTTAAAGCATTAAAGCTGTACCCTTTTTGGTAATAAAAATCAAGTGTCTTAGGAAGCAGTAATTGAAGGTTTTTAAAAGCTTTTTCACTGTCGTGAAAAACCAAAATGTCTCCATTTTTTGCTTTATAAATTTGGTTCAAAGCAGCATTTAAATCCAAATCCTTATCATAATCGCGGGTTAGCAGGCTCCACATCATTATTTTATAGTTTTTACTAATAATTTTTGCCGTTTTTGGTAAAATTTTGCCGTATGGAGGTCTGAATAAATCAGATTTTATGTATTGCGATGCAAGTTCAATTTCGTGCAGGTAGTTTTTTCGGTTGGTTTTTAAAAAATTAACATGATGAAATGTATGGTTTCCGGTTGTATGTCCTTTATTTAAAATTCTTTCGTAAACATCAGGATATTTTTTTACGTTCTCGCCAACACAAAAAAAAGTGGCTTTGGCATTATATTTTTCAAGCAAATTGAGTACATAATTTGTTATTTCAGGGTGCGGGCCGTCATCAAAAGTTAGGTACAGCACTTTGTCACTTGTATTTACCTTCCATGTACAATGTGGTATCAGATATTTTACAAATAGTGGCAGTCTGTATTGAAACATTATTTTTGTTGCAATTTAATTACATATTTTTAAACCTAAGGATTTTGAAAAATATAAGGTTCGCAATCGCATTTTTTTTAAACAGCCTGTTTGTTTCGGCTCAGCAAACATATTCTTTAAGGCAATGTATTGATATTGCCCTTGAAAACAACATTTCGCTAAAGCAACAGCAAATTCAAATGCAAAGCTCGCAAGCCGATGCCTTGCAAAGCAAACTAAATGCCTTGCCAAGTATAAACGGAAGTGCAACCAATAACTGGCAAACAGGTTTTGCAATTAACCCACGAACCAACTTACCCGAAGAAGGCGTTACATTTAGAACAAACAGTTTTGGTTTAAGTGCCAATATGCCTTTGTTTAACGGTTTTCAAAACACCAATAATATCCGTTTGCAACAAACCAATTTGCAAGCTTCAAAATTTGATGTAGAAGCAGCCAGAAATAATATAATGCTAAATGTATGTAATGCTTACATGCGCGTACTGCTAAATATAGAATTACAACAGGCAGCCAAATCGAGGGTAGAAGCTACCCGCAAACAATTAGAAAGGCAAGAAGCTTTATACAATCTTGGCAGCAGCAATAAAACAAGGCTTTTGCAAATTAAGGCACAACTGGCAGCCGAAGAATTAGCTTATGTAAATACCGAAAACCAAACCATGCAAAGCTACACCGATTTATGGTTGTTGCTGAACCTAAAACCAAGCGAAACCTATAAAATTGAAAAAATTACAGTACCCGAAAATGCTTTAAGCGATGAACCAAGAAGCATTGATGCCATTTACGAAGAGTTTAGCAAGGTAAGCCCCGAAGTAAAATCTACCGAACAACGCATGAGGGCTTCAGAAATTCAAAGGCTTACAGCTTTGGGAAGCAGGTCGCCACGTTTAAACTTAAGTGCAAGTATTTCATCGTTTTTTACAACCCAAAATACCGAGCAGGTTGGAACTCCAACATTTGGTACTCCAAGAGAAATAGGCTATTGGCTTGATAATAACAATTTACCCGTACCGGTGTATGTACCAACTTTTGTTGCATCAGATATTAGGGTAAAACCATTCGAAAAACAAATTAGCCAAAATTTTGGTTCGGTATTAGGTTTTAGCTTGCAAGTGCCTGTTTTTAATGGCTGGAGCGTAAACACCAATATTCAAAAAGCTTCGCTAAACATGCAAAATGCAAAGCTCAATAACAAGCAATCGCTCAATAATTTGTACCGCAATATTGCGCAGGCATATACCGATTTTAAAGCAGCTTACAAGCGCCATCAAAGCAATATGGTAAATTTTGATGCATCGAAAGAGGCGTATGAATTGGCTGAAAAACAATTTGAGTTAGGAGCACTAAACATTGTTGAATACTTAAATACAAAAAACAACTTTATACGTGCCGAATCGGATTTGGCTCAGGCAAAATTCGAACTTATTTTCAGAAGAAAAGTTTTAGATTTTTATTTAGGCAAACCACTATACTAACATGATGAACAAAGATAAAAAAAATAAAAAACTGCTTTTATATGGTTCAATTAGTTTGGCTGTATTAATTTTAATTGCTGTAATTGGCCGCAAAGCCGGATGGTTCGGAAAATCAGAAGGTATAAATGTAACAACGGCTAAAGTTGAACGCAAAAATATCATCGAAACAGTTTCGGCAAACGGTAGGGTTCAACCCGAAACCGAAGTAAAAATAAGTTCTGATGTAAGTGGTGAAATTACTGCTTTGTATGTTGCCGAAGGCGATTCGGTGGTTGCCGGGCAATTATTGGCACGTATTGACCCAGAGCTTTATTACTCGGCATTAGAAAGGGCAGAGGCTTCGCTTAACAACAGCAGGGCAAACCTTGCAAGTGCAAAAGCAAGGCAAATACAAGCCGAAGCACGTTTTGAAGAAATTCACTTAGCTTACGAACGAAATATTAACCTACACAAACAAAAACTTATAAGCGATGCCGAAATGGAAACATCAAGAAGCGCTTATTTAAATGCTAAAGCCGAAACCGAAGCATCAAAACAAGCTGTAATGGCAGCCGATTTTACCGTAAAATCGTTTGATGCAGGATTGAAAGAAGCACGCAAAAACCTTAGCCGTACCAATATTTATGCTCCGGTAAGCGGAATTGTAAGTAAACTTAGCGTTGAAAAAGGAGAGCGCGTAGTTGGAACTGCACAAATGACAGGCACAGAAATGATGCGAATTGCAAACCTAAATAATATGGAAGTAAATATTGATGTAAACGAAAACGATATTTTAAAAGTTAGCCTTACAGATACAGCCATTATTGAAGTTGATGCATATCCGGGACGTAAGTTTAAAGGTGTAGTTACCGAAATAAGTAATAGCGCTACACTAAGCGCAGCCACCACAAGCGATCAGGTAATAAACTTTGTTGTTAAAATTAAAATACTGCAAAGCAGTTACAGCGACTTAAAAGAGAAATTTGGGAAAAAGAAATCGGTTTTTAGGCCCGGCATGAGCGCAAGCGTAGATATACAAACCAATAAAGTTTACGATGCACTTTGTATTCCAATTGAAGCCGTAACCATAAGGCCTGCAAAAGATTTAGATACAAACGAAACCAAAGACACTAAAAGAGTTGAAAAAGAAGAAGATTTTGAGGTTGTATTCGTTCAGGCGGATAACAAAGCAAAAATAAGACAAGTAAAAACAGGCATTCAAGATGATAAGGTTATACAAATTGTTGATGGACTAAGCGAAAATGATGTTGTTATTGTTGGTCCTTACAGTGTGGTGAGCAAACTTTTAAAGCACAACGATTTAATAAAAGTTGTATCGAAAGATGAGTTGTTTAAAGAAGCAGCAGTTAAAGACTAATATTATAAAACAAAAAAGGCTGCCTATTTAAGCAGCCCTTTTTGCCAAACAATGAAAACTTAAACCTTATATTCTATTCAACCATTAATTTTGTTGTAAATGTATGGTTTTGGCATTCGGCCACTAACTGATAAATGCCTTTAGATATGTTTAGGTTGCTTAAATTTAAATTTTCGGTATATTTATCGTTATAAACAACACGTCCTTGCATATCATAAATGCTTAATGTTTCCAAATCCTTATCAGATTTAATATTAATAAAATTTGTTGCCGGGTTCGGATAAACTGATAATGAATTATTTGCAGCAACAATATTTCTTACCGAAGTAGTAATTGGCTTAAGCATTAATACTCTGCCACCCGGTGTTACAGCCATTAAACCAAAAGCAGGTCCGTTTTTGTTGGCAGATGGATTTAAAAAGCCTGAAGCAAAAATGGCTAAGGCGCTATCTCTAAAAGAAGTTAAATCAGCACGATAGCTAACCAAAGCGTTGGCACTTCCCGATGGTACTATTTCAAGTATGTAGTTTGCAGGGTCCACATCAACCGATTCACCATCACTTGCGTCTCCGTATTCATATTCTTCAAACAATACAGGTCCGTCTTTTACTCGAACATTTACGGCAGGCGCATCAGTAACACCATGTATTACATTTACGGTTACTTTTCCGTTGGTAAGTGCTTTTTCGGTTGAACCCAAGCCTAAAATATCAAATAAAATATCAATATCGTTTGGATTTTCAGCAAAGCCTGATGTATCTAAAACACCTGATGCATAAGCAATAGCCGTCAAACCACCTGGAATTGTCCCGGTTTCAACAGAAAAAATAATATCGTTAGGAGAGGTAGAGCCTGCAGGTGCCACACCTATTTCTAAATCAACCAATGCAGGAGCATCAATAAATGGAGTTGCTTGCCTAAAACCAAAATTACTTAAAAGTTTGGTGTTGGTATTGGTAGCAACATTTTTAAGCCAAATATCAACATTTGCTGCAGCAGGGTCGGCACAATTGTGTACTACCTGTAACCTGAAGGTGTTTTTTACAGGCAATTGCACAACAGTTCCATTTGATAATGCAGCAAATATGCCAAATGCCGGGCCATTATTATTGTTTGCAGGATTTAAAAAACCCGATGCAAATACAACAAGTGCACTATCTGTAAGATTTAAACTTTTTAAAGGAACCGATAACGTTGTTACCAGATTATCTCCGGCTAAAATGTCAAGAAAATAATCATCCGTAAAAATTGGAGTAGCAACTACATTGCCATATTCAAAGCTGCTTATGGAGGTAACTTCTACATTCATTTTTCTTACCTGTAATGCAACATTTGGTGCATCGGTAGAAGCATGTACCAGCGTTAATTGTGTTTGTGTGCCTCCCGTAATACGTTCAAAAACAGGCGTAATTACCTTTAAATCGAATGGTTTTGCAGGGGTGTAGCCGGTGCCGATAGTTCCGGTAGCCATCAATACATAATTTTGGTTTGCAGTAAGGTTAAAGCCGTAACCAAGCAATGTATCGTTTATAGTGTTGCTGTTTGCGGGAGCAAAGGCAACTCTTATATTAATACCTGCCGGAGCATCAATATAGCCCGAAGCATTTCTGAAGTTAAAGTTATCAATTAGTTTGGTTGAACCAAGTGGTGTAACCAGCCAAACATCAACTGAAGAAAGTGCTGCATCGGGAGAGTTGTGAATAGCCATTACTCTGGCTGTTTGTGCTTTTATTGATTGTGAACCAATAAGCAAAGCGGTAGTTAAGGTTAATAGAATTTTTCTCATAGGTTTAAAATTTATAAGTATCTTAACATTGAGATAACACAAATGTTTGTCATGAAATGGAAATAAAATTCTTAAAAATTTCTAAACGAATTAAAATTTCGAGCTGTTGTTAAAAATAAAGTACATAAAGATTCATACAACAAAACATTACAAACTCAATCATAAATATCCTCATTATTTAACATGCTTATGTAGCTGTTGTACCTATCATATGCAATTTTTCCTTCATTTACACAATGCAAAATCATACACTCGGGTTCGTTTACATGTATGCAGTTATTAAATTTACATTGGCCTATGTAAGGTTGCATTTCTTTAAAATAGTGCGAGATTTCTGTTTTTTCAAAATCAACAAGTCCAAATTCGCGTATGCCGGGTGTATCAATAATGTATCCGCCAAACGGCAAAGGGTGCATTTCGGCAAATGTTGTAGTATGTTGCCCTTTTAATGAGTAGTTTGATATTTCTGTTGTTTTTAAATTCAACTCGGGGCAAATGGCATTTATTAAACTCGATTTACCCACACCTGAGTGTCCTGTAATTAATGTTTTTTTGTTTTTAAGCAATAACTTCAATTCATCAAGGCCTTCACCTGTAACAACCGAAGTTTTTAAGCAGGTATAGCCAACCTTATTTTCGTATAAATCTATATAATCATTAAGCAGTATTTCAAGGTCGTTTTTAAACAAATCAGTTTTGTTAAATACAAGTACGGCTGGTATGTGATAGGCTTCGGCAGTAACAAGAAAACGGTCAATAAATCCCAAAGAAGTTTTCGGAAATAAAGGTGTAACAATTAATATGGCATAATCAACATTAGCTGCTATTACATGCGTTTGTTTCGACATGTTGTTGGCCTTACGAATAATGTAATTTTTGCGGTCTTTTATTGATGTAATGATACCTGTTTCCCTGCCTGGCTCCATTTCAATTTCAACTTCATCGCCAACTGTTACAGGGTTTGTATGTTTTATACCTTTTAGTCTTAATTTTCCTTTGGTTCTGCATTCTATTACTTTGTTGGGTTCTACCAATACATTATACCAACTTCCTGTACTTTTAAGTACAATACCATTCATTACGAAATTCCAATTTTATATCCTGCAAATGTAGCAGCAATTGCCAGCACGTTAGTAGCAAGGGCATAAGCAAATGCTTGTATTATTTGTTTTTGCTGAATCAAATTTAAAAAGTCGGCACCAAATGCAGAAAATGTGGTAAATCCGCCAAGTAATCCGGTAAGTAAAAGCAATTTTAAATGCTGGTATTGCGGGTTGTTTGCATAAATGGTAATAAGCCAACCCATTACAAAACAACCGGTAAAATTTACAAATGCAGTAGGTAAATAAAACGACACATTAAACCTATAAAGCAAAACATAAAACAAATATCTGAAAGAAGCCCCCAAAGCGCCACCTCCTGCAACCCATAATATAGATTTTAATAATTGCATGCTATTGCCCTGATAGTTCTTTAAGTTTTTGCATACAAAAATTAGCTTCCTGTTGTTTACCCATTTGGCTAAAAACATTTGCCAACTCCTGCCATGCAGGTATCATACGTTGGTTAAAGTTTAAAGCTATCTGATAATTTTCGGCAGCTTTGTTTAGGTTACCCGTTTGTGCATAAGCCTTAGCCAAATAGTAATAAGCCTCGGCAAAATTGCCATTGTGTTTTATGCAATTTTCAAGGTGTTTAATACCTTTATTATAATCACCTAAGTTTAAGTAGGCAAGGCCGCTGTAATACCAACACTCTGTAAGGTTTTCTTTAAATTTAACAGCAGTATCAAAATAGGCTATGGCTGTTTGCAGTTCTTTTTTATTAAAAAAGGTTATACCCAAATTGCTGTAGGCAGAAAAATTTTGAGGATAAATTTCAATGGCTTTTCTGTTAAACAACTCTGCACTATCGCTTATACCCTGTGCCATGTAAGTAAAACCCAACATACGCCATGCTTCTTCATCATTCGGGTAAAGTTTTACCGCATTTTTAAAATAGTAAGTTGCCGAATCAAAATCCTGCCTGTCTAAGGCTTTATAACCTAAAGGCATATTATAATCTTTACGTTTTACAATGGCAGCAAGCGGAACCCCATCAGCCATAATGGTATGTACGGTATTGGCTGGAGGGAAGCTGCCGTTAAGCAATTCGTTTTTGCTAAAAGTTCGAGAAGTTAGTATCAAATAATCCCATATTGGCTTTTGTTCTTCGTATTCGCGTACCCAAATAAAGTTTAAATTAGGATTTATTTTTTGAGCCCAGTATGCAGCAGTAGTAATCTCGTTATTTATGCCAATTGTAAGCGCTTCGTTGGGGTGTTGTTTTGCAATCCATTCTGCAGCCATTCGGCAACTGTTGCTGTAATAATCGGTTTCGTAATTTCCGTATGCACCTTTAAGTCCACCAACAAATTCATTAAAATACACGTATTGATGCGGGTGGTTTTTTATCATCCACCAAGATGGTTTAGCAAACAAAACAATTAGAATAACGGCCGATAAAATCGAAACTACTTTATTTCGGTTTGCCAATAATTGCTCGTAACCAAAAACAGATAGCGGAACAATAAAAGGCAATATAAACAAGTAGTGCCTCCAACCATTGTAATAGTTTACGTTACTTATTTCGGCATAAAAAACCGGAAACAAGCCCATAAATAGAAGCATCAACAATATTCCATTTTCTCGGAATTTTTTTACCAATAATATTATTACAAGCGAAATAGCAAAGCCAAGCAATAAATAAACCGGATTGCCAATAGCCAGAAATTTTAAGACATAATACCATGGAGCATCGTGCAGCATATACATTCTTACTCCTTCAAACAACTCAACATTATTGGTATAAAATGCATTTTCGCTTGCTTTTGCAAATGCCTGAAAAGGGTGTTTAAACGGATTACTTAATCCGTAAGGCCAGGTAATTATGCCAAAGAAATAACTAACTGCAAATACCAATAAAAAAAGCTTTAGGTATGCAGGTATTAGTTTGCCTGCATCTTTTTGTTTTTGTTGAACCTTAACCAACCAGTTTATTGCTAAAAACATTCCGAAATAAGCCAATAGTAAAAATGCGCCAACCCTAGATGCTATGCCCAATCCAATACCAAAAGCCAGCCAAAAAACCAATGAAAACTTTGGCTTAGGTAATTGTTTTATTACCCTAATCATGTAATAGCCTGCAAACGCAAAACCCGTTGCAAAAGGAATATCGGTTGGGTTATTGCTTCCATGCCCAAGCCACCCGGGGTTAAAACCCAAAAATAACAATGCCAATACAGCTCCTCGCCAGTTTGAAATTTGCAAGGCAATTAATGATGTAAAAATTAAACCAATTAGGGCATAAATACTGTTTACAAAATGTCTTGTTTCATAAATACCTGTATCAAACCAATTGTACAAAAAGGCCGCAATGGTGTTTAGTTGTTCGCCATAAAAGCGGTATGCCTGTCTCACATAGTCGGCATTGCTTACCGGCTCGGCAAGTGCGGCTGTATCGCTGCCCAAACTACTAAAGTATTGATAACTTAACTGAGCATAATCGTTGTGTGCTTTTTCATCCCATGTGCTGCCGTAATCCTGACTTATTACCGGATAAATAACCATTGCGATCAGTGTAAATACAAAAAACAACAACCTGTAAAAAGGATGATTGCCATCTTTGTATGTAAATTCGCTTTGTTTTAAATCGTATAAACTTTGTTTTATGTAGTAACCAAACCTTAATGTAAAAATATGAACAAATGCAGATAAAACCGATACGGCATTTTTCTTTTCGTAAGCTAGCTGAACTTCGCTTATTGGTGTTTCAATAGCACATAAATTATACAATGTTTGCTCATAATTGTTGGCAGTTGCAAGTGTTGTGTTCAACAAATACAACAACTTTTGGGTTGAACCGAATATAATGCCGCTTACACAATCGGTTTGTTTAACGGGGCTGAATAAGCGGGTTAGTGAATTATAAACTTTTGCTGCAATGCTTGTTTTGTTTTTTGAACCCTTGGGTTGAACAAATTGTGTTGGTATTACAATATTGTTTTCGCTGATTGATTTTTTTGCAGCACCTGCCCATACTGATAATGCAGAAATACTAAAATTGGAATTATAACAAATAAGGGTTTGTGATGCATTTATTTTTTCGGTAATAGAGGCAAATTGCAAATTAAGTGATTGTTTGTTGCTGAAGGTATGTATAACCAGTTTGCCGTTGCTAACAAATGATTCAAGTTTTTTGTCGTTAACAGTTTCTGCAACAATAAGGCCAACTACAACTTCGGGTTTGCCTTTTTGCAGGTATTGTCCCAGTTGGTCAAAATATGCTTTATCTGCTTTTCTGGCATCGGCTAGTATAAGTAATTGAGGGTTGTTAGCTATAGGATTACTCATGAGTTAAATTTTTTCGAATACATAAAAATTGTTCAGCCCAAATTGAAAAGAGTTGTAATGTATTAATTTAAAATATGGTTCGGGAAAAACCAGCGGAGTTTGTTTGGCATTAAAACCGTAATGTTCTTCAAGGCTCATGCCTTCTATAAGTTTTAATTTGGTAAGTATATCCAAAATTTTATCAACCTGTGGCGATGGAACGGAAATAATAACCCTGCCATTAGGGTTTAAAATTTTGTGGCAGTTTTGTGCAAGCTGTTGTTGAACATGTAGTGGAATATGTTCGAGCACGGCAAGCATGGTAATGCAATCAAAAGTTTGACCATCGGGGCAGGCATCAGGAAAATAGCCGGGCAATAAGGTGTATAAATCAGTAATAACCGCTTTTTTTAAAATAGGGTCAATGCCAATACCTTTTTTTATAATGCCTTTCAGCTTTTCAAACATTATACCATCTACACTGCCAATATCTAGTACGGCATCGTTTTGTCTGATGAATTTTTTTGCTTTATTAATTCTTACGTTTTGTAAATACCTGTCTAAAGCCTTCATTTATTTATGATTTACCTGTAACACGCTTAAAAAGAAACTGCTCAATACTGTTTGCAAACCAATAATAATGGCAACCACACTTGGAATAACAATGCGTAAAATTGCCGAATAATCCAAATGGCCGTAATCGGTTAAATCCCATAGATACAGGCTGTAAAAAGTACCTGAAAGGCCTAATAAAAAAATAATCAAACCGGCAATCAAACCGTTTTCTAATGATATTTGACCCAACAGTTTAGTAAGCCAGTCTTTTTGTGGTAAAAAACCGGCCTGTACGGCATACATGCGAGTAAATACGCCAAAATTTATTGCCTGATAGCCTGTAATAATAAATGCTCCGGCATAAAGTAAGGTATTGGTATCAAAATAAATAGTTTCGAAAACACCGAGCGGTCCGCGAATTATCATAATGCTTAGTAAAATTCCAACCAACATAAGCAACAACCCCGGGTAAATAAATAACCAGCGGGGGCTGTAAATTAACAAAAAACGAAGGTGTCGCCAGCCATCGCGCCAGGTGCGCAGGTGCGGGGGCCGTGAGCGTCCATCGGGTGAAAGTGTGGTAGGTACTTCGGTAATTTTTAAATTAAATAGAGTTGCTTTTACCACCATTTCGCTAGCAAACTCCATTCCCGTTGTTTTAAGATCGAGTGTTTGAACGATGTTTTGTTTAAAGCCTCTTAAACCGCAATGAAAATCGTTTACCGGGCTTTTAAAGAAAAGTTTTCCTATAAATGTAAGAACGGGATTTCCTAAATAACGATGTAAAAAGGGCATAGCTCCGGGTTTTATGCCGCCTTTAAAACGGTTGCCCATCACCAAATCATATCCTTCTCTAAGTTTTTCAACAAAAGGCATCAAGTTTCCAAAATCGTAACTGTCATCACTATCGCCCATTATTACATATTTTCCTTTTGCCATGGCAATGGCCCCCATTAAAGCAGCTCCATAACCTTTTACAGGCACATTTACCACTTTGGCTCCAAGTTGAGTGGCAATTTGTTGCGAGCCGTCTGTGCTTCCGTTATCGCCAATTACAATTTCGCCCGAAACATTATTTGCTTTGAGCCAGTTTTGTGCCTTATTTATACATGTTGCCAATGTTTCAGCCTCATTAAGGCATGGCATAACTATGGTAAGTTCTATTTGGTTGTTTTGGTTCAATACCTTGCTATACTAAGATTGCGAAAATAACAAAACCATGTTTGTTTGGTAATGAAATTTTTAGTGATTTTCTAAAATTCAATTAAATTCAGTAAAGAAATATTTTTGTAATGCAAGATAATCCTAATAGTTGATAATTTATGAACTGAATTAAGAAAATTTTAAGTTGACATTCATAAAAATATAATTAACATTTGTAATATAATTAAATTTTAAAAACATGAAAAATCAAACAAATTCAGCTGTACAGTATACAGCACACAGCACACAGCACACAGCACACTAAATTTATTGCGTTTCAAAATTAATAGAAGTGCATCAATTTTCTTACAATTAATTGTATTTATGCTCATGGTCGTCATGTTAAATGCTTGTAAAAGGGATATGAGTGATAAAATAAAAGAAGTTAATAAAATCGATCAAAATCCTCAATTCCAAACCCAATCTAATAACAATTACTTATTACTTGATTCCTTGAGCAAATTATCAATTAATATCATGCAATCAATATCCGAATTGGAACAAAACGACTTCTGTACGCTACTAGAGATTATTAATTCTGAGGATAGTCCTGAACAAAAATTGAATAACATTTACAATAATCCTGTTTTTGGTAATGTTCATAATAGTTTATTATCTTTTGGAGAATATATTCAGGTAAATAATATCCAGAGATTTTTAGGAGATGATGATGCTAAACAATATCTAACTCATAGAATTTTAACTGATTTGGAAATTGATATTTATGCACCAAATAACGATCCATGTGCAATTTATAAAGCATCTTTAAGTAAATGTGCAATTGATTATGCAATTTGTTTGTTAGGTGCAATTGGAACTGGTGCAACACCTTTAGGTTACTGTATATTATTATTTTGTCAATTAAGTGTAGCACAATGTTTGGATTTAGCGGCTAAATCTTCACCAAATTGTGTAAGCGCATCTAGTAGATATCAATTAATAATTAATCCAATTTTATATAATATTAACAATTGTTAAATTTAATATTTATGGAAAATGAAATATTAAAAAAGAAAATCAGAAAAGTAAGCTTATACCAAGGTTTAATTGCTATTACAATGATTTTTTTGCAAAGGTATAACCCAATTGACATAACCAATTTATCACATATAAATAATTTATTGATTTTTGTTTTGCTATTAGCTATTCTTTTGCTGAGGTTTGTTTTAATCTATCTGAAGTATAGCACCAATTATACAATAAGTATTACAGAAACCTTTATTGGCTCAAAAAAAATAAGTATTATGGTTGAAAGTTTTTTCTATATCATAGTTTTTGCTTCAATGATTTATCTAATTAAAATAATTAACAGCATAAATTAAGCATCTTAGATTAAGTAATGAGGCTGTTTAAAATGGGCAGCCTCGTTACAATTTTATTTAATATTTAAGTATTTGTTAAGTAACTATTTATTTTAAATTTATAATTTTATTTGATTAATTTATTTTGTAATGAGCTTACACCTATGAAAAATAAAAAAATGGTTTCAATCATTGAAATAATCGAAATAAATTTACCCCCGGCATGTATATGGTATTTATAGAAACCGCCAAAGGAGCAACTACAAAAAAGTTAATAGCAGAATAAAAAAATTAAGAAATTTTTAAGTTGACAAAAAGGCAATAATGCTTAAAATTTGTAATACCATTAAAAATTTAAACAACATGAAAAACACAAAAATTAAGCGCACAGCACACAGTACACAGTACACAGCACACAAAATTTTTTGCGCTTCAAAATTAATAGAAGTGCATCAATTTTCTTACAATTAATTGCAATTGCGCTAATGGTCGTCATGTTAAATGCTTGTAAAAGGGATATGAATAGGAGAATATTTGGATATGAAATACAAGATAATCAAATGATGACAATAACTTTAAACGATTCAATTTTTTTAATGAATTATGGTAAAAATTTAAGCTTAGGTCTTATTGATTTAGTAAGTGATTCAAGATTCAGAAAGTTAATAAATGATTCTATTTTAATTGAATCTTTTGATGATAAGATAAGTTTTACTAATCTTAAAAGATTTTATAATGATGAAAATAATAATTTAGAGACGAAGTTAGTTAACTCAGCCAATAATCATGGTGGTTCTAACTATTATACTGATATCATTATAGATTATACTGATAGTTTTCAAATTGGTAATTATTACTTCAGGCCAATATTAAATATACCATTTTCAAATGAAGTAAATTTAACGCTAACTCCTTTAATTGGTGTTAATTGGATTAAATTTTCAGATGAATTATATCTAACAGATTATATATCAAATATTAATTATGCCATTAATGAGGAAACAAGCGATTCAGTTTTAAAAAATAAACCTTGCTGGTTTATAACATTTAGATATAAAGAATTAGGAACTGATGATTGGAATGAATATATGCCATTTAGAAGATGCACATGTCCAAGAGTTAAAAGACCTGATGGAACCGTACCTAGTAGAGGGAAATGCAATGGTTATTATAATGGATTGGCACCAGTTTGCGAGCGTGCAAATATATGTGGTAAATGTTCTGGTAATTCTTGTGATGCTCGAATAATGGATGATGTTATTTTGCCTCCGTTTAATTAATATGAAGAATCTAATTGTAATTATAGTTATTATATTTAATAATTATTTTACGTTTAGCCAGATTAATACTGATATTATCCCTTTAAATATAACAAAAGATTCAAATGAATATCATAGAGGATCAATGTATATTTGGAACGATTCAGTTGTATTTTATAGCGATTTAGAAAAATTAAAATATTATAAAATTTTATTTAATAATCAGTCGTTCATTTTAAACAAATTACAGTTTACAAATCATAATTTAGATAATGATTTTGGTTATTTATTTGCTAATAATACTAACTATTTAATATTATCTGAAAAAAAATTATCTGTTTACTCATTTGATGGAAAACTAATCTCAATGAAAAAATTAAACATAAAAAAGAACGGTGTAAGATATTATCCTAATTGCTTTGAACCGGGATTTCGCGCTACTTTATTGGATAATAATACAATAATATTTCCTGTAAATTTTATAAAATCTTATAAAAAAAGGAACGTTTTTAACAAGTATAAAAAGGCAAAAACTATGGCTGTTTTAAATATTAAAACTATGGCTGCTTTTTTATTTGGACAGTATGATTCTATCTTTTATAATAGATATTTGCCGCAAACTAATACTACTAGATTTTTTTATAATGATGATTTATTATTAACATTAAATTATTATGATAATATGGTTTCTTTTTGGAAAATTAATCGGTTAAATAAAAGTATAAGTTTAGTAAAATCTGTTTACATAAAAAATACAATTGATTTACCCAATCAATATGTAATTAATGATTTTTCTAATAAACAACAAAATCGCTTATTAATTGAGAGCTCAAACGTTAATGATTTCTTTTATTATAATAACTATTTATTCGTTTTACAAGCAAATAAAGATATTGACACAACTTCAATTAATTATTCTAAAGTAAAAAGTAAAAGACCGCCATTATGTGAGATCCCTGATATTCAAGAGAGACAACAGTGGGTTAAATACTTTAATAAAAAAGTTTATTTACTAAAATTTAATTTACAGGGTGAATTGATAAGTTCTACAATATTAGACAACATTTTAAACGAGTCAGAATGTATTTATATAAAAAATGAAAACGTATTTATAACAAATAAAAATTCACTAAAGGGTAATCCCAAAATTTTTATGATGCAATTAAATTAAAAGTTTTGTTAATAAAAAAGTTTAATATTTAATCAATAGCGTCCTAAACGTTTAAAAAAGAAAGGGAAGTTTTTATCCTTATTGTTACCTTTGAGGTTCCACAAAATCCCCCCCTTTCTAATGACAAATGTAACGCTGTTTTCACAAATTATCTCAAAACTCGACCGAAATAAATTTTCAAAGCTTGTTAACGAATTTCAATCCGATAAACATCACAAAGGATATGATAGCTGGACCCATTTGGTTTCCATGTTATTTTGTCAATTTGCCAAAAGCCAATCTGTTCGTGATATAAGTAACGGACTTCGTTCAGCAACCGGTAACTTAAATCACCTGGGCATACGCTCAGCACCCTCTAAATCCACCATCAGTTACCAAAATAAACACAGAGATTGGAAGTTGTTCAGAGCCTATTATTATTTTTTGTTGGACAGTTTAGGACAGC
>JBKBLB010000022.1:0-58967 GCA_046296495.1 Bacteroidia bacterium | reverse complement strand
TCGTTAACAACTAAAACGGCAAAAATCTTTCGCACCACGTTTTTGAAAAATCAAACAACAAATCCAGTATTTACAAGGGTTTCAAGAGACAGTTTTGTGATTAGGTGTCAAAGTCGGGAGGCATCAAAATAATCCTAAACTAAAAGATTAAAATCCACCACCAACATCAATTTTTACAGGGCTTACCTGTTCTTTAGGAATTTCTTTTACATCACCTTTTATGGTAAGTTGCACATTGCTGTTTGTGGCATTGCTCATTACGGCAATGCCTTTTGCAAATGGACCTTTATAAGCCCCCGGATTATAAATTGCTTTAATTTTTCCTTGTTTTCCCGGCATTATGGGCTCTCGAGGCCATTCTGGTGTTGTACAACCACAGCCTGGCTGAACATTGGTTAAAACCAAAGGTACATTTCCAGTATTAGTAAAAATAAAATCATATTCGGCTGTTTTGCCTTCATAAATTACACCAAAATCGTGTTCAAGTTTAGTAAATGTAATAATTGGTTTTTCAACAGGTTCACTTTTTTGAGCCAAAACCAAAGATGCTCCGGATAAAGTTAGAAAAATTAATAAAAATACTTTTTTCATAGTTTAAAGCCTTAAATAAAAATGCCACAAGCAAAATTAAATTCACTTATGGCATTTTCAAAATTATTAATTTTTAAAATTAATTACTTTCTGCAGGTTTTACATTACCTTTTAAATAAAGAATTACAGTACTGTTTTTTGCATTACTTTGTACAGTTACACTTTTAGTAAACTCTCCAGGCGAAGCTGCATTGTATGTAGCTTTTACATAACCTGTTTTGCCGGGTTTAATAGGCTCTTTGCTCCAATCGGGAGTAGTGCAACCGCAACTTGCTGAAGCATTGGTTAAAATAAGTGGAGATTTGCCTTTGTTGGTAAATTTAAATTCGTAGGTAACAGGTGTTCCCTGAGGAATGGTTCCAAAATCGTGTGTTTCTTTCTCAAATTTAATTTCGGCTGCATTCTCATCGTTAGTGGCAGGGGTTTGAGCCAAAGCAGTTCCTAAACCTGCAAAAATTAATAATGTGCTTACAATCAGTTTTTTCATTTTCTTGGTTTTTTAATTTTGTTTATAGGTTTCAAATATTGTTCCAAAATTATTGGCATGTAACTGTAATATCAAATAAACCGACTTAATTTTTACTTAAAGTTCAGATTAATTTGATATTGTGTTGGTTGCAAATAAATAAAAACTAAACAATTTTAAAGTGTTTTGGCAGTATTATTAAAAATTTATAGGTTTGGCAATAGAAATTTTTTTAACATGAACGCAAAAGCTGAAATGCAAACTGATGCAGCCATATACAAACAAATTGTTTTAAATGATTATAAAATAGCATATCAAAGCAGGCTTGCCAGTTTGTTGGGCCGAAAAGAGGTGTTAACAGGTAAAGCTAAATTCGGCATTTTTGGCGATGGAAAAGAATTACCCCAAATTGCTTGGGCAAAAGCCTTTAAAGAAGGCGATTTTAGAAGCGGCTATTACAGAGACCAAACTTTTATGATGGCAAGTGGCTTGCTTACTGTACAGGAGTTTTTTGCCCAATTATATGCTCATACCGATGTATATGCCGAGCCGGCAAGTGCCGGCCGTATGATGAACGGACACTTTGGCACCCGTACTATTGACGAAAACGGACATTTTAAAACACTTAAACATTTAAAAAACAGCAGCAGCGATATTTCGCCTACTGCCGGACAAATGTTACGCTTGGTTGGTCTTGCTCACGCAAGTAAATATTACAGAGAAAATGCTTCAATAATTGGTGAAAATCAATTTAGCGAAAACGGAAACGAAATTGCATGGGGCACAATTGGTAATGCAAGTACCAGCGAAGGCCATTTTTTTGAAGCTATAAATGCAGCCGGTGTTCTGCAAATTCCTATGGTTATTTCGGTTTGGGATGATGACTACGGAATTTCGGTTCATGCAAAACACCAAACTACCAAAGAAAGTATAAGCGAAATTTTAAAAGGCTTTCAACGTGATGAAAAAGGAAACGGATTTGAAATTTTTAGAGTAAAGGGTTGGGATTATGTTGAACTGTGCAGTGTATATGCCAAAGCAGCCGAAATTGCCCGAAACGAGCATGTTCCGGTATTTATACATGTAACCGAAATTACTCAACCGCAAGGACACTCAACCTCTGGTTCGCACGAAAGGTATAAAAGCAAAGAAAGGCTTGCCTGGGAAAGTGAATTTGATTGTATTAAAAAATTCAGAGATTGGATTGTTGCAAGCGAAATAGCAACAGCTAAAGAAATTGATGATATTGAGAATGATGCCAAAATATTTGTAAATATTAGTAAAAAAAATGCATGGGAAGCTTATTTATTACCCATAAAGCAAGAAATTGAAAAAGCATGTAATATAATTTCAAATCTGGCATCGGTAAGCAAAAATAGTTCAGCCTTAAACCAAATTGCCGATAATTTAAAAACGATTTCTGAACCTATTAGAAAAGATGTGGCAGTTGCGATTAATCAGGCATTAAAACTTACCATTAATGAAAAAAGTAACGAGAGAAATGAGTTACTTAAATTAAAAAATACTTTTTCAGTTGAAAATGCCGACAGATATAGCAGTTACCTTCACAGCCAATCGAATCAAAACGCATTAAATATTGAAGAAATAAAACCAATTTTTACCGAAAACAGTAAAACTGTTGACGGACGTGAAGTGCTGCTTGCTTTTTTTGATAAGGCCATAAGCCGCGACCCAAGGGTTTTTGCTTTTGGCGAAGATGTTGGTAAAATTGGTGATGTAAACCAAGGATTTGCCGGTTTACAGGAAAAACACGGTGAAACAAGAGTATTTGACACCGGAATTCGCGAACTTACCATTATTGGGCATGGAATTGGCGCAGCAATGCGCGGGCTAAGACCAATTGCAGAAATACAGTACCTTGATTATTTACTTTATGGTTTGCAACCACTAAGCGATGATTTAGCCACATTACAGTATAGAACCAAAGGCGGTCAAAAAGCTCCATTAATAGTTCGTACACGCGGTCACCGTTTAGAAGGTATTTGGCACAGTGGTTCTCCCATGGGAATGATTTTACACAGCTTAAGAGGTATGTATGTTTGTACACCACGCAACATGGTTCAGGCTGCAGGAATGTACAATACCCTGTTACAATCTGATGAGCCTGCTTTAATAATAGAATGCCTTAACGGATATAGAATAAAAGAAAAACTTCCGGATAACATAGGCGAATATACTACACCGCTTGGGGTGGTTGAAACCCTTGTTGTTGGTACAGACGTAACGCTTTTAACTTATGGCAGTTGTGTAAGAATTGCAATGGATGCCATTAAACAACTAAATGATGTTAATATAAGTGTAGAGTTGATAGATGCACAAACATTGTTGCCATTTGATTTGAACCATGACACTATAAAAAGCCTGCAAAAAACCAATAAACTGGTAATATTAGATGAAGATGTGCCGGGTGGTGCAAGTGCCTATTTATTACAACAAATTCTTGAAGTACAAAACGGCTATCGCTGGCTTGACGAAAAGCCCTTAACCATAACTGCTAAACCACACAGACCTGCTTACGGAACAGATGGCGATTATTTTAGCAAACCCAATGCAGAAGATGTGTTTGAAGCAATTTACAATATGATGCACCAAAACAATCCGACAGCTTATCCTTCATTTTATTAGTTTTATTTGGCATGTAAATCAGCCCAATAGTCTTGGTATTCGCTTTTCTTGTTTTTAATGTAATGACTGTATGTTTCTGTAAAAATTTTCCTTATTTCATCAGCTGTACTCCAAACACCATCAGTAGCTTCGGCAAACGTTCCTGAGGAACCCAATTTAAAAGTTAATTCTTTTCTTATGTTAAAAATGTGCTCCAAAATTAATTCAGCTTTTAAAAACCTTAATACTTTAAAGATGATATTACTGTTGTATTTTACTGATTGATAAAACCTTTCTACTAAAGATAAATTTTTATGTTCATATTCAAAAGTATTGGTTAGAGCTAGGTGAGTATATTGATTAATTATTTTAAATTTTGAATAACCAAGTTTAATTAGTTGGGATAAAATTTCATCAAATATTTCCGGTTTGGCTTCAACCGAGATATAAGTAGGTTTCAAGTTTGATTTTAAACTTTGTATTACAATTAAATCATATCCTTCAATATCAGATTTAAGATAATAAGGCACACCATATTTATTAAATAAATCATTTATAGTTGTTGTTTCAACTTCCAATTCTATTATTTGATTATGGCCGTGTTTTACCGACTGTTCTTTATCAAAAGAAGAAAAGGCCGGCATGGTTTTGTTGTAGTAAAATGTTTTTTTTTCATTTCCATTTGTAATACCTTTATTTACTAAAATTAAACTGCCATTTTTAATATACTTTCTAAATAATTTTTCATTTCTTTTATGTAAATATACATTGGCTTCAACACCTATCACGTTATGCCCTTCTTTTAAATAATGTAAGGTATCTTCACCAAAACAAACTCCAATATCGTAAATTAATTTTTCATTTTTCATTGTATTACAACCATAATTATTACTTTAATAAAAAGTGTTGAGATGCCATAACTACATCTCTCCATGCCCAGTGAATAATTTTGGTTTCATCAAAAGTCGGCATACCTATGTGTCTTGCAAGTATGTTACAATTATTATAAAAGTAATTTGTAGATGTATTGATAAAATTTTCAAAATCAATTTTTTCTTTTTGATTTATTAAAGTAGCATTTTCAGCTTTAAATAGTAATGTTTCCAAATAATTTTTTAATGATTCTTGAATTTCTTCATACAGTAGTGGTTCCATTAATTTTTTCTCATTTAAAAATTCTGTTGTATGGTTCAAAAAACACTGAACAATACCCAAATAAGTTGCTGCCATACAAAATCGGGCAAATACATCAAACGGAATATGATATACTTGATAGTCGGTAAATGATTTAAGTTTACCAATTTGAAATGAAAATTCGTTTGGCACAAACACCTGCTTAGCCTCTATTGCGAACGATGATGTTGCTTTTAATCCAAACATGCTATTTTCTTTTATCAATAAAACATCTTTTGGATTGAGCGCAAAAGAGCAAATTGACTCATCGGGCAATGAAGCATTTACTGTAAAAGTGGTTGCATGTAATGCCCCACTGCATTTTTGCCAATAACCATCCAAGATAAAACCATAGTTTGTATAAACAGCCTTTGCATTGACACTTCCACTTCCTGCTATTACTGCGTTATCTGCCCTAAATATTTTTTCTGCTGTTTGTTCTTCAAAACAACCGCAAAAGTAACCTGCACCGGCTCCTAAATTTATGCACCAACCATAGCTTCCGTTAAAAGTAGCTGCATTAAACATTTGCTGTAATCCTTCAGAAAAACTAAGTTGTAAACCACCAAACTTTTTAGGTATAAATAACTTAAAAAGTTTTTGATTATAAATTTTATTAAGCCATTTTTTAGGCAGCATATGCTTTTTATAATAACTCAACATAAAGCAATATTACATATTTGTTGAGGTATAAAAACAAAAAGGGCTGCCTTTAATAAGCAACCCTAATTGTTAACCAATAAAAAGTATTTTAATAAATATTATTGGTATTTCTATACCCTGTAAGGTTTTTATACCAGTCGGTAAAGGTTGTTCCATTACTTTCTGCCCATGGAACAAATTTTAAATGAGCCTGAGAGATATCGGTTTTTTCTTTTGGATAATCAAAATCTTCAGGTATGTGAATACCCCAAGGCAAATTGTTGCTTGTAACGTAATATTTGTTTTGAGATGGGTTGCTTGCATCATTAATTGTTCCAAATAAATTCGTATTCATTAAACTTGTTGGCGGATTATTTGGCAAGTGTACCTCGTGGCTTCTAACTTTATTTACAAAAATAAACGGATTAAAGTTATATAAGCCCAATTGGTTTATGGTGTAAGTATTTGGCTGAACCGAAATTTGCAATACAACAGTTACAGGATTTACATAAGGAGAACCAGGTGAAGTATTAACACCTATGCCGCTACCGGGATGTTGCATGATTTTGTAAGCATTATCAAAAACTATAAATGTGGGTTTGCTTTGGCCATTTTCCAATCCGTTTGAAGCAAGTGAAACAATGTTTTCATTTAATTGCATTCCGGTAACTGTAAAATGCGATTGAGTAATATTGTTAGGTAATTGAAAGCCAAAACCATTCTCAAAACCGGCACCAAAAGCTTTTATGGTAAATGATGCCCTTATATCAATTACTTTGTTTGATGAGTTGGTTGTGGTTTTAAATTCGTATGCTACAACAAGATCATTAAAATCATAATCACCCTTAGCAGGCCACAAATCTTCGAAAGCAAGAGTTCCAGTTTTATAGTTATCCATACAACGTGCAGGGTCGTTAGGGTATGCGTCTTCGTTATTTAGGCAGCCGTCTCCATCTGTATCATTATTACTTGTGCTGCATGAAGTATTGTTGCAATTCATTACATAAGTAAAATCGGCAATGGTAAACGAGGCTTCCTGATTGTTGGTACCGGCTTTTGCACTAACTCTTTGGTTTTGCAGACTTGTAAGTGTGTAAGTAATTAAAACACTACCTGCTTTTCCACCGCCAATATTTCCGGTATTATCAAATTTAAAACCTGTGTAAGAATGCATTGAACCAATATTAGGTCCTACTTCCAAGTTTCCGCCTGTCATTGAACCTGTAATAACCTGGCGACTCATATTTGAGTAAGTTCCTGTTAAGGCTTCAACAGCAATATGTGATAATTCTTTACAAGAAGGTCCACCGCAGCCATTGTGTACCATCAAAAGTTGTATGGTGTAAGAATTGTTGCTGCAATTTTGCACAACACTTTGTATGGTTGTTGTAAACCCTCCACCGTTAGATTTTGTAATGGTGCAGCTGGCAAAACTTTGGCTACCTAACATTAAAATAGCTGTTATGGCAACGAATATTTTTATTAAACTTAATTTTTTCATGATTGTAAAATTAATGAGTTTTGAAATTAATTAAAAATGTAATTTACTTTCGGAGAGTTTACATCTAAAACTATTTGCTGACCCATGTAATATACAACCAATTGGTTTTCGCTGGTTGGAATGTTTACAACTGTGGTGTAAGCTTCATTGGTTTTTATTCTTAAATTATCAACCAATGTGCCATCAAGGGTAGTAATTTTAACCATACTGTTAGCATATCCGGTTAATGTAATGCTTACATCTTTGGTAGTTTTCCAGTCAAAATTCTGACTGATTTTAGCATCGTTTAAAGTGTTGGTTTTTTGAGCTTTTTCTGATTTTGATTTTTCAACCATTTGCTCAAATTCACTGTTCAGGTCTTTTTTGCAAGATGTAGCCATAATTGCTAAAACATAAGCGGCTACTAAAATTAACTTTTTCATTTTATTGGTTTTTTTTATTGGTTATACCCAATAGTTACAAACCACATGCAAAAATTTAAAAATCCATTTAATTATATGATTATCTGTTATTTAAAATTTATTAATAATTTTTCTTTTTGAGATTCTATATTCTTTTTGAGATTTTATTCCCATTTTGATTTTGTATTTATAATCATAAGATTTTGATATTTTTAAAAACATACATTAAAGAAAAGTAATGTTTATTGTATCTTTGCATATTAAAATGTTCTTTAATTATGGGGCTGACCGGTATTGACGGGATGTAAATTTAGCGTGTAAGCATGTAGCGCTTTGGGTGTGTTGGCGCTTTAATCTCAACCCTTAACCTTTTAATTGGCGAAAACAACTTCGCTATGGCTGCCTAATCTGGGAGATTACGCAAGCCTTCGGTTCAGGCAGTATTTATCTTGTTGTATTGCCTAACGAACCGTCACACAAACAAGGTCTGTTGCGGGTATGCCGTTGGCCTGCATCAGTAAAATAACGGATATAGGCGAAGTTGGTAAGCAAAACAACCTGCTTTGCCCGAACACAATGTTTTGCTAAACATGTAGAAAGCATTGCTAAAGCATTTCCGGACGCGGGTTCGAATCCCGCCAGCTCCACAACCATTAAACTTTCATTAAACTAAAATTTATTCTTATTAGATTCAAAATTTAATAAAAAATATTGAACTGCTAATTCGTACCCTATTAATCCAAAGCCTGTAATTACGCCCTTTGCATACCTGCTAATAAATGAAATGTGTCTAAATTCTTCTCGTGCTAAAATATTGGATATATGAACTTCTACTACCGGAGTATTTATTGCAGCCACAGCATCGCCAATGGCAACTGATGTATGTGAATATCCACCTGCATTTAAAATTATTCCTTCATAACCTTTTTCGCTATTTTGAATGTAATTTATAATCTCTCCTTCAATATTACTTTGAACATAATCTATAAGTAATTGATTGTATTTTTGTTTAAGTGCATCGTAAAAATCTTCAAAGGTTTGAGTTCCGTAAATATTTTTTTCTCTTGAACCCAGTAAATTTAAATTTGGACCGTTAATGATTAAAAGTTTCAAGTTTTTTACAATTAAACATTACAAAACTGTACAAAAATTATATATTTGCTAATTAAAATACTTAAAATGAAAAAAATTATACTATTGGTTTTAATTGTTTGCACATTTTTAAACATAAACATTGCGCAAAACAGCAGTTTTACATTAAGCACCAAAGATGCAAGAGGACAAGGTCCGAATAATAATTTTATGCTTGAAGCAAAAAGCAATTTCAGAAATATTAGCACTGAACCTACCGACAATATTTTTGATTGGAAAGTAATTGATATATCTATACCTACAGGTTGGGAATTTGGCATGTGCGACCCAAATAATTGCTTAACCAATCTTCAATTAAACAGTACAGGTTATTTTACTTTAGATATTGGCCAACAAGGTGAATTTAAAGGAGATTTTGTTCCTAATGGAATTAGTGGTACAGGCAGTGCTACAATAACCATAACCAGCAGAAAATTTCCTGCAAATACAGATACACTAAAATATACTGTAAATGCATGGGTTACAAGCGTTAAAAATGTAAGTAAATCAACAGAGTTAAGTTTATTTCCTAACCCTGCAAAAGATAAAATATCAGTAAAATATCAAACCCGCGAAAACATATCAATTGATATCTACAACGTTTTGGGTTCTAAAGTTAAAAACATTAATCATAGTGGAATGGAAACTGAAATAAACATTACAGATCTTAAAAACGGTGTGTATTTTATTAGGTTTAACGATGGAAATAAAACATATACCAAGCAATTTACTGTAGCCAACTAATTAAAATTTCTTTTTCCGCTTTACTAAACACAAAATACAAGGTATTTGCCTAATATTTTTTAAAAGAACAACTTAAAGTATCAAATCATTTTAGTTAAAAACAACTAAAATAATACATTTGCCTTTAAAATGATACATAAACCAATTATTGCTCCATCAATACTTTCGGCAGATTTTGGTAATCTTGATAGCGATGTGAAAATGATAAATGAAAGTCTGGCTGATTGGTTTCACGTAGATGTAATGGATGGTGTTTTTGTGCCAAATATTTCTTTTGGTTTTCCGGTTATAAAAGCCATTAAAAAAATAGCACAAAAACCACTTGATGTACACTTAATGATTGTTGACCCTGACAGGTATATTGAAACATTTGCAAAGGCAGGCGCTGATATTCTATCTGTACACTTAGAAGCGTGTACACACTTGCATAGAACAATATATGCTATAAAAGAACATGGAATGAAAGCCGGAGTTGCCATAAACCCACATACATCTGTAAACTTATTAAAAGATATAATTTCAGACATTGATCTGGTTTGCATGATGAGTGTAAATCCGGGATTTGGCGGACAAAATTTTATAAACCAAACATATAATAAATGTGCTGAGTTAAAAGAATTGATTTTAGCTTCAAACTCAGGTTGCTTAATAGAAATAGACGGTGGAGTAAATGCCGATAATGCACCTTTGCTGTTAAATGCAGGTGCCGAAGTGCTTGTTGCCGGTAATTTTGTTTTTGCATCAAAAAATCCTATTGAAACAATTGCAAGTCTAAAAAATATTTTGCCAGTAAAATCCGTTTAAGTGCAGTTGGCTCAAACTATAAAATTTTTAAAATTCACTTGTGTATTTTTTCTAATTGTTGCTTCAAAACAACTTTTGGCTCAAAAAAAAGCTACTATTTTTGGTGTAGTTAAAGATAGCCTTAATCGCCCAATTGCCGATGTAAATATTTCGGTAATTAATCAAAACCAACAAACCATAAGCAATGATAATGGTAAATATACGGTTTTGGTTGAACCAAATAAACCTTGCAGTATAGCATTTACTTATGTAGGCAGACCACCTAAAATTATAAGTATTGAACCAATAGCTCCGGGAGAAAAACTAAACCTTGACGTAAAACTTGATTATGGTGTGTCGCTAAAAGAATTTGTTGTATCTGAGGAGCGGGATAGAGATAAAGCTTCCATGTATTCAATTGATCCAAAAAAGCAAAGCGTACTACCAAATATTAGTGGAAGTTTTGAGCAACTGCTTAAAACATTACCTGGAGTTACTTCAAATAACGAACTAAGCTCGCAGTACAATGTAAGAGGCGGCAATTTTGATGAAAACCTTGTTTATGTTAACGATATTGAAATTTATAGACCTTTTTTACCACGAAGCGGTCAACAAGAAGGCCTTAGTTTTATACATAGCGAGTTGGTTGAAAACATAAAATTTAGTGCCGGTGGTTTTGAAGCCCGCTACGGAGATAAACTGAGCAGTGTTTTAGATATAAAGTATAAAGACCCTAAAAAATTTGCAGCAAGTGTAAATGTTGGTATGCTTGGCGTTCAAACCCATTTTGAAGGTTCAAACAAAAACCATAAACTAACATATTTGCTTGGTGCACGTTACTGGAATAATGCCTATGTGTTAGGAACTTTAGACGAAAAAGGTAATTACCAAAACAGTTTTTCTGATGTGCAAAGCCTTGTAACATGGCATATAACAGATAATTTGAGCCTTAGCTTTTTGGGAAGCTATGCACAAAATCGTTATTTTTTTGAACCCGAAAACCGTGAAACAGTTTTTGGAACTGTAAGAACAGCTTTTCAGTTAAAAATATTTTTTGATGGCGCTGATTTAATGGAATATCGCACGCTAACAGGTGCAACCAGCTTGGTTTATAAACCCAATTTAAATACCCAATTAAAACTTATTGCATCTACATTTTACAGTAACGAAAATGAATTTTTTACTGTAGAAGGCGCATACCGATTAAGCGATATTGAAACCGACCTTGGCAGCGATAATTTTGCCCGAGCACGCAGTCTTAGAGGTGTTGGTTATTTTATAAACAATGCCCGCAACAGCATACAGGCAAATGTTACCAACATTGGGCATAGGGGTTATCACACCATTAACAAAAATAATTTACAATGGGGCCTATTTGTTCAAAACGAGCAAATAACCGATCGCTTACACGAGTGGAAATACGATGACAGTGCAGGTTTTGCAAGGCCACCTTTATTGCCTGACGGAACATTTGAATTGAATAGTTTTTTAAGTACACGACTTGGCATATATAGCAATAGAGTAAACGGATATTTACAAAATAACACATTACTTAACAAGGTTTACAACGCATCAGTAACCTACGGACTTAGAGCCAATTATTGGACCATAAACAACGAAACAGTTGTAAGCCCACGTGTGCAATTTAGTTTTGAACCAAACAGACCCTACAACAAAAGTATTGAAGACAAACCTGATGCAAAACCACTAAAAAACTGGATGGTAAAAGCCGCTTACGGTTGGTATTATCAACCGCCTTTTTACAGAGAGTTAAGAGATTTTAATGGCATATTAAATAAAAACCTTAGCGCTCAACGTTCCATACATTATGTTGTTGGTGGCGATATGAATTTTAAAGCCTGGAACCGACCATTTAAATTTATTACCGAAGCATATTACAAACAACTAAATAATTTAATACCTTATGAAATTGACAATGTTAGATTACGTTATTTTGCCAACAACAGTGCAAATGGCTACGCAGCCGGAATGGATTTTAGGGTAAACGGAGAATTTGTAAATGGTGCCGAAAGTTGGGCAAGTCTAAGCATTTTAAAAACTCAGGAAAAAATTGTTGGTGAAACCGATGCTTTGGGCAATAATGTTGAATCGCGATATATACCACGCCCTACAGACCAAAGGGTAACAGCAGCTATTTTTTTTCAGGATTACTTAAGAAAAAATCATAATTATAAAATGACATTGAATTTGGTTTATGGAACAGGTTTGCCTTTTGGTGTACCCGACCAACGAAGATTTAATGATATAAACAGAATGCCAAGTTATAGAAGGGTTGATATTGGTTTTAGCAAAGTATTGGTGAAAGAAGATGAAACTGAAAGAGATAATTTTTTAAAAAGAAATATACAAAGTGCTTGGCTGGCATTGGAAGTATTTAATCTTTTAGGTGTAAACAATACAGTAAGTTATATTTGGGTTGAGGATGTAGAAGCAAGACAATATGCTGTGCCAAACTATCTTACAGCAAGACGTTTAAACCTTAGGCTAATGATTAAACTATAAAAAAAGGGCAGACTTACTGTATCGCACCGCTACAACCTCACGCCCTTGCTTCGGTCAAGACCTGGGGGATTAGAGGGAGCTGGTCGTACAGGGCCTACCCGGCAACAAAGTTAGACTTTATTAATTATTAGGCAATTTTTTTTATAACGCTCGGTATTTGCTTTACAAAGCCAATTACCTTTTTTAAAAACCAAAACATATTATTAATAAACATTAAATTTTACAATGTAGTAAAATTTTAAAATTGCACTATTGAAAAACCACTCACTTATATTTATTCATTTTTTTTTACTTTTAAATTTTTTAAAAGCGGCTGAACCTGTTTATATAAATTACAGCCAAAAAAACGGGTTGGAGGCATCTGCGGTTTACCAGATTTACAGTTCGAAAAGTGGAAAATTGTATTTGGGTACCAACAATGGATTATTTACTTTTAATGGTTACACTTTTAATAAAATACCATTTAAAAATACACTTTCAACATCAATTTCATACATTCAAGAGGACATATTTGGCACCATTTGGGGTATGAATTTTAGTAATCAGTTATTTTATATTGAAAATGAACAACTGATTCCGCTCGCTTTAAATGAAAATGAAAATAAAGAAGATGAAACACTGAATGAAATAAAAGTTAAAGACAGCACAATTTGGTTGTGTTTTAAAACTAAAATTACTTGTATAAACGCTGCAGATAAACGAGTAAAAAAAGTTTTTTACAAAAAGAACTTAAACGGATTCAATTTTCGCTCTATTGGAATATTTAAAAATAGGGTTTTTGCTTTTTCTACCGACTCGTTGATTTGGGAAATTAATGATAATGATATTGAAATAATTAAAAAAGTTGAACAAGTTGAAATTAGATTTTTAGACTGTACTAATTATATGCTAATGTATTCTAAAGGAAAAAACAATACTTATTATACTTTTGATGAAAACAAAAATTTTCAAAAAAAATATTACAATAACTCTATACAACACAATTATATATTAAATGTTGAGTATATTAACGATAAAATATGGTATTGTACTAATAATGGAATTATTAACTTAGATGATAAAAGCAATTTATGGCTGCAAAAATTCAGAATAAGTGATATAGAAAAAGATTTTCAAGGAAATATTTGGATTAGCTCGCTTGATAACGGAATATTTAAGTTAGACAAAAGCACAACTTTTTTACTTAATAATTTAGGCGGTTTAACAGTTACGGCAATTTCAGCATATAAAAATCAAATAATTGCCGGAGCAACAAACGGCATAATTTATTTTTTAGACACTAATGGAAATATAAAAAAACACTTTGACTTTGGTTTATCTAACGAAATACAATTTTTAAAAATATTCGAAAACAAGTTATTTACAAGCTATGGAATTATAAACCTTGATGACTTTACAAAAACAAAATTATCATTTGGAAGAGATGCATGTTTTGTAGAAAACAATTATATACTTACAACTTCATCATACCTTTCTACATGTTTATTAAATATTGATACACAAAAGAAATTTGAAATTACAAATAGTAAATTCAAACTTAAAAGAAATATTTCTGAAAATTTTGATGGCTTTATTCTAAGAGACTTTAAATCTAAAACCATTGCATATAATCCCCGAAACAAATCAAAATATATTGGATATTTTGATGATTTATATTTTTATGATGAGAACTACAACTCAAGTATTATAAGACTTGATAACGGTGAAAGAATTATATGCAATGATTTGGTATTATACGATAATAAAATTTATGCAGCCACACAAAACACCGGTATAGTAATAATTGAAAATAAAAATCCCGGTTTTGTTATTAAAGATATTGGAGAAGGAAACCTAAACTTTAAAAAAATAAGAATTTATAACGGATTTATCTATGCACTTAGCGATGCAGGAATTTTTAAAATAGTGTTTAACAATGATGGTTCTTATAAAGTATCAAAAGAAGTTCAACATACTGATAATTTAAATGATTTTGTAGTATTAAACAATAAAATGTTTTTAGGTGGAAGTCAGGGTGTATTAAATCAAGATTTAGCAAAAAGCAATGTAAAAACATTACCAATTTTAAAGATAAATAAAGTTAATACATCTTCAAATTTTGACAATACATTACAATTTAATTATAACAAGCGAGATTTACTTATTGAATTTGAATTAATTGATTATTCTTTTAATGTTTCTAAAGTAAATGCTAATTTGGTTAAAGCAAACGATACAATAATTTTAAAAATAGATAAACAACAGCGAAGTATTAATTTTAATGCATTAAACAGCGGCAAGTATTTATTGTGGATTAAGGCAGTAGATAATAATGGTAATTACATTAACTCCAATATTGTAAATTTTAGTATTAATAAACCATATTGGCAAACATGGTGGTTTTTAGTTTTTATTGTTTTTTCTTTAGCATCTATAATTTATTTAGTTGTTAATTCAATTATAAGCAGGGTAAAAAGTCAACAAAGTCTTAAGCAAAAACTTATAAATTCTCAGCTTGCTTCATTAAGGGCACAAATGAATCCGCATTTTATTTATAATGTTTTAAACTCAATACAAGGTTTAATTTATAGTGGCAATAAAAAAGATGCAGGAAATATTTTAACAAAGTTTAGCGATTTAATGAGAAGCTCGCTAACGCTTACCGATAACCAGTTTGTTACATTAAAAGATGAAATTAATACCATACAAACATACCTCGAACTTGAATCGTACAGATTTGAACCTAATGATTTTATTTTTAAAATAGATTATCATAAAATTGAAGATTTAAGCAGTATAAAAATACCAGCATTTATTATTCAGCCACATGTAGAAAATGCCATAAAACATGGCCTTTTACATAAAAAGGGGCAAAAAATTCTTCAAATTTTTTTTGAGCCAAAAAGCTTCAATGAAATTGTTGTTGAAATAACAGATAATGGAATTGGAAGGCAAGCATCGGCAGAAATAAACAAGAAAAGGCAAAACAAGCCGGAATCGTTTGCTACCAATGCTATAAAAGAAAGAATAAATTTAATTAACAAACAATATAAATTAAACATAAAGCTTAGTACAGTTGACCTGGATTATATGGGGAAAGCGGCCGGAACTAAAGTTACTCTTGAAATACCTGTAAACTATGAAGAATAAATATAAGGCAATAATAATTGATGATGAAATACATGCACGTGCTGCAATTAGAGGTATTGTTGAAGAAAACTTCAAGAAAATTGAAATTATTGCAGAAGCAAAAGATTTACCTACTGCCGTAAAAATTATTAATAAAGAAAAACCCGATTTAATTTTTCTTGATGTTGAAATGCCGGGGCACAGTGGGTTAGAACTTTTGGATTTTTTTAATGATGATGATATTTCTTTTGAAATAATTTTTGTTACCGCATATCAGGAATATGCCATAAATGCATTTAAACTTGCTGCTGTTGACTATCTTTTAAAACCCGTAAAAGTTGCCGACCTTGAAAAAGCTATAGAATTATTTGAACGTAAATACCTGAAACAAGAAAAAGAAAACAACCTTAAAGTTTTACATACACTTAAACGAAATCTTCAGATAGAAAAACCCGAAACCATAGTTTTGCCAACTTCTGATGGACTAATAATTGAAAATCTTAAAGACATAGTTTACATAAAAGCAGAAGGTTCATACGTAAACATTATATTTTCAAACAAAACAAAAATAATGCTTGCCAAAAAACTTATGGATTATGAGTATTTAGAGCATGGCTTTGGTTTTTTACGCATACATCGTTCATTTATAATTAATATAAAACATGTAAAAAAAATACTTAAAGGCGACTCTACCGTAATAATGAGCAATGGAGATGAACTAAGCATAACCCCTGATAAAAGACAACATCTCTTAGAAATTTTAACTTACAACGATTAGTTTTTTTAAATTTTAAATTTAAAATATTTGTAAGTATAAAACAACATTACACATTGTGTGTGGATAGAGTTTAGCAAATAAACAGCAATAAATCGTTTTAATTTGCTTGTTTATTTAATGCCTGAGCCAATTAAACATAGCAATTATTTATACTTTGCTGCCTTTTGTGTAACAGTTTTTTACACACTACTTTCATTTTTTTCAGGGTTTATATCAGGTGGATTATTAACTTTAGTTACTTTGCTTTTAATAGCAATAGCCTATTACTTAAACACAAACCAAAAAACAAAATTATCAGGGTATTTACTTCTTTTTGCATCACTTACATTTTTAATAAACTTTGATAGTAATATAGCAGATAATACGGGTTTTATTTTTTACTATCTTGTATTTTTTTTAATAATAAACTCTAATCAAAACTTAAGTACAAAATCAAAATATCTAAGTTTTATTTTACTTGTTATTGTGTTTATATTGACAAACAGTACAAATTTTTTTCCGGCTCTTGGTTCAGCCATAAACAATAAGTACCAAATAAATTTTACCTTTTACATCAATTTGTTTTTCGCATTTGGCATATTTTCAATTTTACAATTGAAACCAAAAACTGGTGATTACAATACTGAAAATTTAAATTCAGTTAACGTACCTTCATATTTAAATTTTATAGCTAATAATGTTGACGATGCTGTATGGGTGTTGAACCAAGATTTGGAAATTATATATTGTAATAATGTTTTTAATGAAATTAGTAAAAATTTAAAAGGCACACATCTTGATAAAGGAAAAAATGGTTTAGCCGAAATAGATGACAGTGAATTATATAATTTTTGGAAAGGCTTTTATGAAGAAACCAAAAAGCAAGGAAAAGCAAATGGCCAACGAAATAGCCTTATAAAAAACAAGCAAGTTGAATACATAATAAAAGCAGAAATTATTGATAATGTTTTTATTTTTATAAAAGCACATAAAAAAGAAAACAAAGAAAGTATTGAGCTAAAAACAGTAACCGAAAATACATTTCCTTATGAGGTACTTGAAGATGTAGTTCTTGAATTTGATGAAAAGAATATTTGCAAAGCTATTTGGTACTCTAATGCAAATAAATTAATTTACCCTGAGAGTTATTATTTAAACAACAATTTAACAAAACTATTTGACGAACCCTTTAAAATAAAGCTAACTCAACTTGCTCAAGAAGCAAGGTTAGAAAATACATCAAAACAAATTGATTACAGCTTTAAAGTAAATGGTGTTATAAAGCATTATACCGCAAAAATTAAACCCAAAGAACAAAATGGTTTATTGGTAGTAATAGAAGATAATACCGAAAGAAAAAAACTATTTTTAGAACTTAACAGGCATAAAGAATTTTTAGATAAATTAATAAATAATTTGCCTGTTGGTATTAGTGTAAAAGATGTATCGAAAGGGCTAACTTATACTCTTTGGAATAAAGAAATGCAAAGGCTGTTTAACGTTTCTGAAAAAGATGTATTAGGAAAAACCGATGCAGAAATATTTAAAAGCTTTGAACAAATTGAAGCATACTCAGAAACTGATAATATGGTTGTTGAAAGCAAAGAACCTTTGCTAATAAACAAACTTCAAATAACAACAGATACAGGCCAACTTATTTTAAGAAACATAAAACTACCCTTGCTCGATAAACAAGGAAACGTTCAGCAAATTATTGGCATTATCGAAAACATTACTCAAATAACTTTAACACAGGAAGAACTTGAAACTACAGAACGCAGATTGAACTTTGCATTATCGGGAAGTAGAGATGCCGTATGGGATATAAACCTTGCAACCGGTGAAGTATATTTTTCGCCTGTTTTTAAAAAAATGCTGGGATATAATGAAAATGAAGACCCTCAGTTATCGCTGAATGATTTAATGTTTAAAGAAGACTTAAATGCTGTTAACGAAAAACTGGTGAACCACCTTACAGGAAAAACCGACTACTACGAAGCCGAATACAGATTGCATAAAAAAGACGGAAGTGTTTTGTGGGTGCTTGACAGAGGAAAGATTTGTGAAACCGATGAAACCGGCAGTGCCACAAGAATAACCGGAACCTTTACTGATATTACTTATAAAAAACAACTCGAAGAGCAAATAATTGCTGCAAAAAACGAAGCCGAAGGTGCTGCAAAAGCAAAATCGCTTTTCTTATCAACCATGAGCCATGAAATAAGAACACCAATGAATGCCGTAACAGGCATGATTAACCTATTGGCTCAAAATGCAACCAACGAACAAAAAGAGCTTATAAATACACTTAAATTTTCGGCAGATAATTTAATGTATTTACTGAATGATATTCTTGATTTCAGCAAAATTGATGCAGGAAAATTAGAACTTGAGAAAATTGAATTTAACCTTAAACCCTTAGCTCAAAAAACCATTGAAATGTATGGTTTAAAGGCTAAAGAAAAAGAAATAAATATTTCGTTGCAGTTTGATGAAGCAATACCTCAAAACTTGGTTGGCGACCCAGTACGCATTGGTCAGGTTGTTTCAAACCTTATATCAAATGCCGTAAAGTTTACTCAGCAGGGAAATATTTTGGTTGAAATGATTTTAAGAAATAAAACCGAAGATGAAGCAAGTATTGAAATTGCCGTATCGGATACCGGTATTGGAATAGAAGAAAACAAACTAAACTTTATTTTCGAGGCTTTTAGTCAGGCTCAAACCGATATTTCTCGAAACTATGGAGGAACAGGTTTAGGTCTTGCAATTTGTAAAAAACTTGTTGAACTATTTGGCAGTAAAATATATGTTACAAGTAAACCAGGCGTTGGTTCAAAATTTTGGTTTACCATTAAACTTCCTTATATAACAAAATCAAATGTAGCCCAAATTGCAACCGATGAAACAACCCCTACTGTTTCGCTGCAAGGTATGCGTGTTTTGGTTGCCGAAGACAACATGCTGAACCAATATGTACTTACACGCTTTTTAACCAATTGGGGTATAGAGTTTGATACTGCAGAAAACGGACTTGAAGCCATTGAGTTTTTTAGAAAGAAAAAATACGACCTTATTTTAATGGACCTGCAAATGCCTGAACTTGATGGCATAGAGGCAACCAAGGTTATTCGCAAAACAAACAAATCGGTACAAATTTTTGCATTAACGGCCAATGCTTTTAACGATGTAAAAGAAAAAGTAATGCAAATAGGCATGAATGATTTTATTACAAAACCTTTTCAGCCAAACGAGTTGCTAAAAAAACTCATAAAAGTATATGAGGAATCGAAAAAACAACCGGTAAGCCTAAAGTTGTTTAACTAAACGATAGGTTCCAAAAAAGCTTACAACAAATGCAGCACCAATGGTATTGGCAAGCATATCTGCATAATCAAAAGAGCGATTTGCAAAAAACAAACCTTGTATAATTTCAATACTTACGCCATAAACCGAACTTATAAAAAAAGCTGATATATAATACTTGAAATTGTTTGAACCTAAATTAGCAAGTATTATAAATAAAGCCTGAAAGCCAAAGAGTGCAAAATGTGCAATTTTATCTTTTCCGAAGGTAAATTCGAAAGGAATATCGGGAAATGATGAAGGATTTGCAGTACATAAAATAAAAATAAATAAAGCCCATCCGTATGCAAGGCGATACTTGTTTAAGTGTTGCATTTATAATGCAAATTTAAGTATTTGGGTTGTAATGCTGTGTTATATTTTTGCAACCAAATTTAAATTACCTAACTACAACCTGTTCAATAAAATTTTGATTTAAATGTTCGTTTACCAAATCGGCAATTTTTTGCTTTTGGTAACTAAGTTCTTGCCTAAGTGCAGCCGATTGAATGTATAAATAAAGTACACCTTCTCTTACATAAATTTTGTCGGTATTTTTTGCAATTAAATCGCCAACTATTTTTTGCCAATTGGTAATTATGGTAGATTCGAGCAACTTTGGTGTTAGTTTTTGTTCGTTTACAAAATTGCCAATTAAATCTTTAAGCAAAAACTCATTGTCTTTTTTGTGTTGCATTGTTTCAAATGTAAGCATTAATCTATAATCCTACCATTTTCTACCGTAAAAAACTTAGCATCAATATTATTGCGTTCAAACAATTTTATTAAAACATCTTTATCGGTGTGCGATATAAATACTTGCCCGAAAAAATTGTTGTTTATTAAATTAACCAGTTTATCAATTCTAACAGCATCAAGTTTCTCAAGCATATCGTCAATTATCAAAAGCGGTTTTATTTGTTTTTTTTGAGCCAATAAATCATACATGGCTAACTTTAATGCAATTAAATACGATTTTTGTTGACCCTGTGATCCAAACTTTTTAAGTAAGTTACCATGAATGTAGAACAATAAATCGTCTTTATGAATGCCCTGGGTTGTTCGGCCACTCGATAAATCGTTTTGAACAGATTGCATTAGTAAATCCGAAAAATTTGTTTGATTGAGAGAACTTTCGTAAAGAATATTTACTTCTTCGTTACTGCTGCTAATATTTTTATAGTGTTGGATAAGCAGTGGTGCAACTTCATTTATAAAAATTTTTCGTTGCTCGTAAATATAATTGCCGTTTAGCACAAGTTGCTCGTTTAAACCTGCTAACAAGGTTTCGTTAAAATAATTTTTTTCATAAAAATCTTTTAAAAGTTTGTTTCTGTGTTCAAGTGTTTTGTTATAAGTAAGCAGGTTGTTTAAATAAACTTTATTAAACTGAGATATAAAAGCATCAACAAATTTACGTCTGTCTTCTGATGGTGCCAATGGAAGTAAAATATCGCCCGGAGCAATGATTATAAGTGGTATATTGCCAATATAATCGCTAAATTTTTTTACCGGATTATTATTGAATTTTAGTTGCTTTCTTTCGTTACTGTTTTGAACCAAATAAACCTTTTGTTGTAAACCGTTTTTATTTAAATCAGCTTCAATACTAAAAAAAAACTCATTAAAGTTGATACATTGTAAATCGTTATTTCCTAAAAAACTTTTTGTAAAAGCAATAAAATAAATGGCATCAAGCAAATTGGTTTTACCTGCTCCATTTAAACCTGTAAAGCAATTAACTTTATCATGAAATAAAAGTTGTGCTTGCTTGTAGTTTTTAAAATTTAAAATTTTTAGTGCCTTTATCTGCATTATAGTTTTGCAAAATAAGGCAATTGCTAAGTTATTCCGATTTTATAAACTTTTTACTCATCACTAATTTATTGTGTTCAAACAACTGTAATAACAATATTCCTTTAGGCAACTCAGAAACATTAATTTTAGAGTTTCCGTTTATTTGGGTATTTAAAAGCTGTTGCCCTTTAATATTGTAAATAAACAAGTTGTATGATTGCTGTTTGGCTTCAATAAACAAAACATCATTAACCGGATTTGGATATATTTTTAAAATTTCTGCGTCATAATTGCTAATAAATGTTGAAACATCTTTTATTTCAATATTGCCATTTTCATCAAAAGGGTTGCTCCATTTGGGATTAGTGTAAACATCATTTCCGGTAAGTGTTTGTAAAAAAGCAATTAATGCTTCGCGCTGTGCCTGAGTTAAATTAAGCCTTTGAGGTTGTCCACCGGGTGTAAGGCGTGGGTCTAAATTGGTATTTGCCGGTGGATTTGGAATAATATTATAATGATTTATAACCTGATTTATATTGGTAAAAATTCCATTGTGCATCAACGGACCATTTAAGTTTCCGTTTGGATTAAACAAGTCTCTTAACGATGGTGAGCGGGTATTGTTTAAATCAATGGCTGTGCTGCCTGCAACACCTATTATACCGTTGTTTCTGCTTGCAGGGTCAATATCAAACTCGGGGGCACGATGACAGCCCTGACAGCCTGCACCACCTTGTGGAGGAGGTTGCAAAAATAACTGCTTACCAAGATTTTCTTCGGCCGTAAAATTCGGAAATGGCTGATTATCGTTATTCACTAGTGCACGTCCTATATCATATTTTGAATCGAAACTTTGAATGCTTCTAACAAATTGTGCTAAGTTTCTTTGCACCATTAATTCGTTAAAAACAGTATCTTTACCGTAAACAAACTTTAAAAGTTTTTTGTAATAATCTAAATTATTAATTTTTCTTAGCAAAGAATCAAATCCAGGATTTCCGTTTAAACCACTAAAACCCATTTCAACATGGTCTTGTATTGGTTGTGTGGTTTGTTGTTCAAGATTTGCTGCACGTTCATTCCAAAAAAACCTTTGTTCGTTTCCAAAGCGTGCATTTATCAATCGCATGGAGTGCCTTACGGTAAGCTCGCCATTTATACCACGACTTAACACGGCAGTATCTCCAAAAGCAAATTGTTGTACATGGCAACTTGCACATGCAACTGTATTATTAAGGCTTAATTTTTTATCATAAAATAACACACGCCCAAGTGTTGCGCCAGCATTGGTAATGGCATTGGTTCCGGGTGTATTATCTTTTAAAATATATGCAGGTTTTTGTTGATTGGCATATTGAAAAAGATTTGTTAAATCTACAGTAGCACTAGCAAATATTAATGCCGAAATTGACAATAAAAATAATGTAATTTTTTTCATAACAACGGTTTGACTCGATTAATAAATAAAGGTTTAAATGCAATAGTAATTATATTTTACTATTTAAACCCATCTGTTTTTCATTGCAAGTTTAACGGCATGTGTTTTTCCGCTAACATGTAGTTTTTTATAAATATTCGAAATATGGGTTCTAACCGTATGTGGGCTTATAAATAACTTTTCTCCAATTTCTCTGTAATCTAATCCTTGAACCATTGCTCTTAAAATATCCATTTCACGATCTGATAAATCGGTTGGTTCAGCTTTTAGTAAATCAACCTTAGCGCGGCTTAATAAATGCATTGCTTTTCGAGCAATACGCGGGCTCATTGGTGCGCCTTCAAACTCAACGGCTTCTTTAATTGAATTGGTAATTTTCTCAATATTCTCATCTTTTAATAAATATCCTATTGCTCCAGCCCTAATAGCATCAAAAATTTTTTCATCATCATCAAACACCGTTAGCATTATACATTTTACTTGCGGATATATTTCTTTACATACTTCTACAGCTTCTATACCATCCATAACCGGCATATCAATATCCATTAATACAACTTGCGGCTTTTGATTACATTTTTTCATTTTATCAAGAAAATCCTCACCGTTTTCGGCCAAAAAACATACTTTCAAATCAGAAATTGATTGAATTTTATTTGCAAGCGATTCTCTGTTGGGTTGCTTATCATCTACAATTGCTAATGTTATCATTTTACCCTAAATAATTAGGTTCAAATATTATAATTAAAAAAAATTATTTTAATACCTCATTTGCATGAATTTTTACTGAAACTTCGGTATGACCATTATTGGATATAATATTAAATTTAGCATTTGTTTCTGCAGCCCGGGCCTTCATATTTTGCAAACCATAATGCCCTTTTTTATGCGAATTGTTAATATCAAAACCAACTCCATTATCGGTTATTTTAATTTCAATTTCTCCTGATGTTGATGAAAAAAATTCAACCATTATTTTATTGGCACCCGAATGTTTTAATGCATTGCTAAGTGCCTCTTGGCAAATTCTAAAAACATTTAGTGCCTGAGTTGGAGATAAGGTATGATTTTCTTGAATTTCTTCATTAAAACTTATTGAAATTCTTTTATCAATACCTACATGTTTTTTGGCAAAATCTTTAAATCTATCGGCAAATTCTTCAATGGTAAGGTGCTGGTTATTCATAGCCCAAATTGTTTGCCTAAGGGTTTGAAGGGCGTTTTTTCCGGCTTCGCTCAGTTCTTTAAATTTTTGCGATTCATCTGCTTTATCGTATGCTTCGGGATGTTGCCACATCCACTCTATATTGCTTACCAAAAAACTAAGTTGCGAGCCCACATGATCGTGCAAATCGCGAGAAATTCTTATTCGTTCCATTTCCAATTTTTGTTGAATCTCCAGTTCTCGCTTTGCCTTGTCTTTTTGTCGTTTCAATAAAAACCAAATAAATAAAGCAATCAATCCAAAACCTAAAAGCAACATAATAGCATAAAACCAATTTTGTTGCCAAAATGGTGGTATTATTGTTAAATGAATTACTTTTGCCTTATTACTCCAGACACCATCGCCATTTGCAGCTAATATTTTCAATTCGTAATTTCCAGGTGGTAAGTTGGTATATCTAACGGAATGTTTGGTTCCGCTGTAAACCCAGTCTTTATCGTAACCTGTTAATTGATATTTATAGGTATTGGCATCGGGCATACTGTATTCTAAAGCAGCAAAATCAACCGAAATGGTATTGTGCAGGTAATCCAGTTCAATTGTGTTAATGGTATTGTGCGAAATACCCGGCATATAAACCTGATCGTTTACTTGTATTTCGTGCACAGCAACCAATGGAGTAAAAGGGTTTGTTGCAATATTTTCAGGGTCAATAATATTTACACCTGCAACACCACCAAAATAAAGTAACCCATTTTTATCTTTATAATATGCTCCTGTATTAAACTCATTGCTTTGCAAACCATCGCGGGTTTTGTAATGCGTAAATTTATTTTCTTTGACATTAAATTTAGTTAAGCCTTTATTATGGCTGAACCAAATGTTTTGGTTATTATCTTCTAAAATACCGTAAATAAAATCGCTGGGCAATTTATCATCAACTGAATAAGCCTTTATTAATTTACCCATATTCGTAAAACGATAAAGCCCTCCGTTTCCACCTGCCCACACCTCGCCTTGCGAAGTTTTACAAATACTTTTAGTATATAAATTTATTCCTAAATTTTTATACTTTTTTGATTTTGGATTCAAAATAAATACACCTTGCGTATATCCAATCCACCAAGTGGTATCATTTATTATTTCAAAAGCTGAAAAAATTATTGCCTTATCGTTGTGTGCATACTCGCACTTAAGTTTTTCAAAACCATCCAACAAATAAATGCAGTTGTCAGTTAAAAAATATAAACTACCCTTATAAGTTACAAAATGCGGGTAAGTAATATACTCTTCGTTAATGTAGCCTGGAATGGCAATTTGCTTTTCAATATGCTTTGTTTTTGGGTTTAGAATTTTTATAAACCTATCTTGGCAAAACACAATGCGGTTATTAAAATAGGTTATTGCAAGTATGTGTGTAAGCTTATCTGATCGAGCGCCAAATCTAAATTGTAAAGCTTTATTATCATTGGTATACACAACCATTCCTTGAGCATATAGGCCGGTATATACGTTTCCTTCATCATCTGCGGCAATTGATTTTACTAATGTTGTTTCGTTGCCATCAAATGCAAGATGCTTAAACTTATTTCGGTATTTCGATAAGCATTTTATACCATCACCATTAGTACCTATCCATAAATTTCCGCTTTTATCGGTGGTAAGACACTGCACATATTTAAACCCTTCACTTTCCTTTTCTGTAAAAGACTTTAAGTGCTTATCTACATTTAAAGTTTTAGGATTTATATAATACAAACCCATATCGTTTCCCATTAAAATATATTCACCATACAAAAGCATGGTTATAGCATAATTTTCTTCTGTACCAGTGTAATTTTTTATATCGTAAAATTTATATTGATGGTTTTTTATGTTAAAACATATTAGCTTTTTATTACCGAAAGAGCATATTGTAGAATCATTTAACTTAATAAATTGACCTACCTTAAATGATGGACCATTAAATATTTTTAAACTTTCGTTTTTTGTATCAAAACAATAAACATTAGTTGCATCATAATGTAATTGCCCATAAATTTTGTCTCCAATACAAACTCCATTTCTGCTGGTAGATATAGCAAATAAGCCATTTACCCCGGTTTCAACTTGTTTAACAATTTTTAGTGTTTTTTTATCTATGCCAAAAAATTTTGATACACCCACCAAGCACCATATTCTATTTTTTCTGTCTTCACCAACCAAATGCACATAGTTCATCATGTTGTTTACATTATCGTATATAAATATGTTATCAAACGAATTTTTAGTTTTATTAAATTTACTAATACCTTTTTCATGAGATACCCACAGGTTTCCATCATCATCAATAAATAAACTTTCAATTAAATTTCCTGCAATAGAATTTGAATCGTTTGGGCGGTATTTGTAATGTATCATTCTAACCCCGTCATAGCGGTTTAGGCCATCGGTGGTGGCAAACCACATATAGCCGTACTTATCTTGCTTAATATCCCATACAGAGTTTTGGGCTAAACCGTCATCTACATTTAATGAATTAAAATGATAACGCTCCTGTGCATTAACGGAGCAAGCAACTAAAATTACAAATACAATAACTTTTGTAAAAACTAAACTTGAATGGTAGCTTTTCATATCAGTGTTTTGGATTAAACACAGATTTTTTTAACGAATTTATCAATCAATAAATTCAAAACCAATATCTTTTCTAAAATATTTATTTTCAAAAGTTATCAACTGCGCATTTTTTATAGAATTTTCTACCGCCTGTTTTATGGTTGAGCCAAATGATGTTATTGCTAAAACTCGCCCGCCATTACTTAAGATTTTATCATCATGTAATTTTGTTCCAGCTTGAAAAACTATTGAATCATTAACCAAATCAATTCCTTTAATTTCTTTTCCTTTTTCGTAATCTTCGGGATAGCCTTTACTAACAAGCATTACTGTTGCAGTACAGCTATTGTTTATTTTTAATTCAATTTCATCTAAAGTACCATTTGCAGTTGCCAACATCAGTTCAACAAAATCGTTTTCAATTAAAGGCAAAACCGCTTCTGTTTCAGGGTCGCCCATGCGGCAATTATATTCTATAACATATGGGTTACCATCAACATTCATTAACCCTATAAAAATAAAACCACAATATTTTATACCCTCATTTTTTAAACCATTTACGGTTGGCACAACTATATTGTGTTCAACCAAATGCATAAATTCTTTATTGGCAAAAGGCACAGGGCAAACTGCCCCCATGCCACCTGTATTTAAACCCGTATCGCCCTCTCCTATTCGTTTATAATCTTTGGCAACAGGCAAAATTTTGTAATTATTTCCATCTGTCAGCACAAAAACACTACACTCAATACCTTTTAAAAATTCTTCAACCACAACTATGTTTCCGGCTTCACCAAATTTTGCTTTAGTAAGCATTTCTTCAAATAGTAATTTTGCTTCTGCATAGGTATTGCAAATTAAAACACCTTTTCCTGCGGCTAGTCCATCGGCTTTTAATACTATTGGCAAAGCCTGTTTATTTATAAACTCAATTCCTTCTTGTAATGTATTTTTATTAAATGATTTATAAGCAGCCGTTGGAATTTTATATTTTTCCATAAACGATTTGCTCCAATCTTTACTGCCTTCAATTATAGCACCACTCTTATCGGGCCCAATAAATGGTATATTTTTAACTTCATCGTGTTGTAAAAAATAATCACGTAGACCTTTTACAAGTGGCTCCTCGGGGCCTACTATAACAAGTTGTATGTTGTGTTGAACACAAAAATTTGTAACCTCATTAAAACGCAGTGGATTAATTGAAACATTTTGGCCAAGATTTGATGTGCCGGCATTTCCTGGCATAATATACAATTTGCTGCAGTGTTTGCTTTGCCTTATTTTATAAGCAAATGTATGTTCGCGGCCACCCGAACCAATTAATAAAATATTCATGTTTAAAAATTTAAAGATGCGAAACTAAAAAACTATTCGCCCTCTTTGCCTTTAAAAATTGTATTAGGATCGGCTTTGGCTCTAATTTGTTGTTCAATTTCTGCAAACAATTCAGGGTTATCTTTTAATAGTTGTTTTACGGCATCGCGACCCTGGCCAAGCTTGGTATCGTTGTAGCTGAACCAACTTCCTGCTTTTTTGATTATATCCAAATCAACGCCTAAATCAATAACTTCGCCAATTTTCGATATTCCTTCACCGTAAATTATATCAAACTCAACCGTGCGAAACGGAGGTGCAACTTTGTTTTTGGCAATTTTTACCTTGGTTCTGTTGCCAATAATATCCATGCCTTCTTTTATTTGGCCAATTCTTCTTATATCAAGCCTTACGGAAGCATAAAATTTTAAGGCATTTCCACCGGTTGTTGTTTCAGGATTGCCAAACATTACGCCAATTTTTTCGCGCAATTGATTGATAAAAATACAAATACATCCGGTTTTATTTATGGTACCTGTAAGTTTACGCAATGCCTGACTCATTAACCGAGCTTGTAAACCCATTTTGCTATCGCCCATATCACCTTCAAGTTCGGCCTTTGGAACCAATGCAGCTACCGAATCAATTACAATTATATCAATGGCTCCGCTTCTTATTAGTGCATCTGCAATTTCGAGTGCTTGTTCACCGTCATCAGGCTGAGAGATTATAAGGTTTTCTACATCAATTCCTAATTTTTCGGCATAATTTCTGTCAAAAGCATGCTCGGCATCAACAAATGCCGCAATGCCACCTTTTTTTTGTGCCTCGGCAATGGCATGTAATGTAAGGGTTGTTTTTCCAGAAGACTCAGGCCCGTATATTTCAATAATTCTTCCCTTTGGGTAACCTCCTATGCCAAGCGCCATATCAAGACCAAGTGACCCGCTTGAAATAGCTTCTACTTCATCTACCTGCTTATCGCTCATTTTCATTACGGTACCTTTACCGTATGTTTTTTCTAATTTATCAATAGTAAGTTGCAATGCACGCAACTTTTCTTTGGCTTCTGTATTGCTCATTTTATTATTTTTTAATCTTCAAAAATACCATTCGTTCAGGCTTTTGGTTCAGGCAAACAATTAATTGTTTCCACAATTTTTCAAATACTTTATTATCAAAAAGTTTTGAAATTTTATTACTTTTAAAAAAGGAAGCTCAAAACTGAATTTTGAGCTTCCTGTAAAAAGATTACTGATTGTTTTTTGTATTTCCGAGTAAAAGTATTTCGTTAACTTGTACCTCGGTTACATAACGTTTTTGGCCGTTTTTGTCGGTATAATTTCGGTTTGTTAGTTTGCCTTCAATGGCAATCTCTTTTCCTTTGGTTAAATATTTTTCGGCCAAATCGGCTTGTTTGCCCCATGCTATTAAATTGTGCCACTGTGTTTCGCTAACCCGTTTACCGCTTGGGTCGGTATATATTTCGTTGGTTGCAAGGCTAAATTTAGCTAATTTTTTTCCGTTAGCTGTTTTAATTACTTCAGGTGCTGAGCCTAAATTGCCCATCAGGCGTACATTGTTTCTTAAGTTGTTCATACGTTTTTATTTTAATGGTTTAACATTTTAATACAATGCCGTTGAAGCTTATTAAAATTTAAACTTTGTGCACCAAGTTATTATTTAAAATAGCTTAAAACCGGCATATCAAAACAATACGCTTTTTTGCGTTTGATTGACGATGCAAAAGTGAAGCAACCTGTTAAACCGATTCGTATGTTAAACATTTATTTTCGTAAATATCCGTTTACAACCAGTTATATATGGCATAAAATTATGATTTGCTGAATTTTACAATAAAACCAAATTTTCGCTTGTATTTGCTGAAATTGAATAAGAAAATATTTTTTCAGATATAAAATAAACTAAATATTAAACTAAGGTTATTTTGTATTTTTCAGGATATAAGCCTTACAGAACAATCAATGTAAAATTTAATTCGCTTTTTAAAACTCTTATTTATAACTAGGTTTATTTTAAAATTAATTTTTTTGATGTTTCGTTTTTTCTTATAACATTTGTAATACGAAACTAAAAAGTTTCGCCTAACAACCCTAATAGGTTTGATAAGGCGAAACATATTTTAAATTAGTTTCGCAGATATGCTAGTTATAGCCAATGGTAGGACGACCGTTCCAAAGACGATAGACCGACCAAAATTTAAACATTAAAACAAAAACAAACCATTTTGACAGGTGACCAAAAACATACAGACCATATTGAAACGGGACAGCGAGTAATCCGACACTCAAGCCGCCCCAATGTTTTTTTATTTTTTTTTGCCGCCCCGCATTTTTTAAAAACAATTTTAGGCAGCCGCACAAGCGGCACATTTGGTTTTGCCCCGACACACAAACCGACCCTTCGCAAAACCAAAAGAGCCACTTTTTTGCCATCGCACGACATAAACATTAGCATATGAAAATTTATATTAAAAATATGGTTTGTAATCGCTGCATAATGGTAGTGAAAAATGAATTAGAGAAACTATGTTTTCAAACTTTGAATATTAGTTTAGGTGAAGTTGAACTCAAAAACGACTTGACTGAAATTGAGAAAACTAACCTTGACGATCATCTAAAAACGTTTGGATTTGAATTGATTGATGACAAAAAAAGTCGCCTAATCGGACAAATTAAGTCTTCCATTATTGAAATTATACACCAAAACAACAGCGAATTAAAATCGAATTTATCTGACTATTTGAGCAGTAAACTTCATCACGACTATACTTACTTATCAAATCTGTTTTCCGAAGTTGAAGGAACGACTATTGAAAAATATTTCATTGCTCAAAAAATTGAGAAGGTGAAAGAACTTTTGGTTTATGACGAATTATCATTAAGCGAAATTGCTTATAAAATGAATTATTCGAGTGTTGGATATTTGAGCAATCAGTTTAAAAAAGTTACAGGACTTACCCCTACTCACTTTAAGAATATCAAGGAAATAAAGCGCAAACCACTAGACGAAGTGTAAATGTTACAAATACAATCCAAAATCAGGTAACGGGTAAGAAATGTAATGTTGCCACCTTTGCCTTGTAATTAAATAAAAAAGGTATGGCAACAAATAATAATGAATTTAGGATACCACTTGAAGGCGTTGAAAGTGAACACTGTGCTTTAATTGTGGACAATGGATTGGCAAAACTTAATGGTGTTGAATCACACCGAGTGGAACTCAACAATAAGGAAGCAATCATTGAAACTCAAAATCGGGAAACAGTTTCAGAAGCTGTAAAAACTATTCGAGATTTGGGTTATGGAGTAACTACCGTAAAGAAATCATTCCCTGTATTACAAATGACGTGTGCTTCTTGTGCGATTAGTGTGGAGAGTATGCTTAAATCTCAGGCAGGAGTTGTGAATGCAAGCGTGAATTATGCAAATGCAAAGGTCTCAGTAGAATTTATACCGAGTTTGATACAAGTAGAGCATTTGAGAAAAGTTGTTCAAAGTATTGGTTACGATTTGTTAATTGATGAAAGTCCTTCTGGTGATGAGACCATTGAGCATATTCAGAAAGAAAACTTTAAAACTCTCAAAAAGAAAACCTATTGGGCGTTGATACTATCCATTCCTGTAGTAGTAATCGGAATGTTTTTTATGAATATGCCCTTTGCGAATGAAATAATGTGGTTTTTAAGTACCCCAGTTTTATTTTGGTTAGGGAGAGATTTTTACATCAATGCTTGGAAACAAGCCAAACATCGATCTGCCAATATGGATACTTTGGTGGCATTAAGCACAGGTGTTGCTTACATTTTCAGTGTTTTCAACACACTGTTTCCTGAATTTTGGCACGAAAGGGGATTACACGCTCACGTTTATTTTGAAGCTACATCTGTTATCATTGGCTTTATATTATTGGGTAAACTATTGGAAGAAAAAGCCAAAGGAAATACTTCATCTGCAATAAAGAAATTGATGGGTTTACAGCCAAAAACAGTAACGATTGTACAGGATGGTGGTTATCAAATGGAAATCCCCATTGAGCAAGTTGAAATAGGTAATACAATTGTGGTAAAACCAGGCGAGCAAATTGCGGTAGATGGAATAGTAATTAACGGAAACTCTTTTGTTGACGAAAGTATGTTGAGCGGTGAGCCTGTTCCTGTGTTGAAAAATGAAAACGACAAAGTATTTGCGGGAACTATTAATCAAAAAGGTAGCTTCCAATTTAAAGCCGATAAAGTAGGCAGTGAAACTATGCTTGCACACATTATCAAAATGGTGCAAGACGCACAAGGCAGTAAAGCTCCTGTCCAAAAATTGGTGGATAAAATTGCAGGAATTTTCGTGCCCATTGTAATTGTAATTGCCGTTGCTTCATTTATAGTATGGAACATCTTTGGCGGAGACAATGGCTTTACTCAGGGATTGTTAGCTCTTATTACCGTATTGGTTATTGCCTGTCCTTGTGCTTTAGGTTTAGCTACTCCGACTGCAATTATGGTTGGTGTGGGCAAAGGAGCTGAAAAAGGAATCTTAATTAAAGATGCAGAAAGTCTTGAGTTAGCAAAAAAGGTAAATGCTGTAATACTCGATAAAACAGGAACCATCACAGAAGGTAAACCTGTTGTAACGAATGATTTTTGGACTGAAGAAACCCCGATATTAAAACAAATACTATTCAGCATTGAAAAACAATCTGAACACCCATTGGCAGATGCGGTTGTTTCTCATTTAAAAAATCAGAATACCGTTTCAATAACTCAATTTGAAAGTATCACAGGAAAAGGAGCAAAAGCTGAGATTGACGGTATAACTTATTTCATTGGAAACAAAAGACTGATACAAGAAAATGAAATTTTGATTGAAAATGCGGTTGCTCAAAAAGCCAATCAATGGGGCAATGAAGCCAAAACAGTAATTTGGTTTGCCAATACGAAAAAAACAATAGCCATATTAGCAATAGCTGACCAGATTAAAGCAACTTCTAAAAAGGCAATTGAAGAATTACAGCTATCAGGCATTGAAGTTTATATGCTCACAGGCGACAATGAAATGACAGCCAAAGCTGTTTCAGAAAAAGTTGGTATCAAACATTACAAAGCAGAAGTACTGCCTGAACATAAAGCTGCATTCGTTAAACAATTGCAGCAACAAGGAAAGGTTATAGCGATGGTTGGCGATGGTATCAATGACAGCACAGCATTGGCACAAGCAGACGTGAGTATAGCAATGGGCAAAGGAAGCGACATTGCAATGGATGTAGCTAAAATGACTATCATTTCATCAGACCTTACAAAAATTCCCGAAGCAATTCATTTATCAAAATCAACAGTTCGCACCATTAAACAAAACCTGTTTTGGGCATTTATTTACAATTTGATTGGTATTCCAATTGCAGCAGGGATTTTATACCCGTTTAACGGTTTCTTACTCAACCCGATGATTGCAGGTGCGGCAATGGCATTGAGCAGTTTAAGTGTAGTAAGTAATAGTCTGTGGTTGAAGTATAAAAAATAAGCAGACGTAAATGTTACAAATCAATTCAAAAATACAGTAATGTATTTAGTTTGAATGCTATCGAAATTTGCAGTATATAATTTAAACAAACATTAAAATGAAAACGAACGATAAAACATTAAAATTCAAAACCAACATCAACTGTAGTGGATGTGTGGAAAAGGTAACTCCATTTCTAAATGATGCAAACGGAATTTGCCATTGGGATGTGGACACTGCAAACAAAGACAAAATTCTTTCTGTGCATTCCGAAGGAATTACCGAAGAAGAAGTAATCCAAAAGGTGCAAGATGCAGGATTTAAAATTGAATTATTAACCCAATAAAAAAACAGATATGAACATAGTATCAAAAATATCAGCTGCAACTTTATTGCTGTTTTCATCCTCCTCTTGCAACGCTCAAATTAAAAATGCAAAAACCGAGATCGTGAAAATTTATGGCAATTGCGAAATGTGTGAAAAGACGATTGAAACAGCAGGAAATGTAAAGAAAGTTGCTAACGTAGAATGGAACAAAGACAGCAAAATGGCAACAATAACTTACGACAGTATCAAAACAAATCAAGATGAAATCTTGAAACGCATTGCTTTGGCTGGTTATGATAGCGACAAATTCCTCGCTCCAGATGATGTGTATAGTAAACTTGCTGGATGTTGCCAATACGAAAGGGTAAAGAAAACTGCAATTGTTTCAACCGCAGTTATTGAAGACCACTCAATGCACAATCAAGAAAACGTAGTTGAAACGAAGCAAGAAGTAAATCAACTGAAAACGATTTTCGAAAGTTACTTTGCTTTAAAAGATGCTTTGGTAAAATCAGACGGTAAATTAGTTTCAACATTAGCTAAAGACGTACTTGCAAATATCAATTCGGTTAAAATGGAAAAACTCTCATCAGAAGAACACACTGTTTGGATGAAAGTGATGAGTAGTTTAAAATCAAATACCGAAAAAATTGTAGCTACTACAATTATAGAAAAACAGCGTGTCGTTTTTATGGATTTGTCAGCAAACTTTTATGCTTTGCTCAAAGTCAGTAAACAGGATTATTCTATATACTATCAAAATTGCCCAATGTATAACGATGGTAAAGGAGCAAATTGGTTGAGCAAAGAAAACGCAGTAAAAAATCCATACTACGGTTCGCAAATGCTTACTTGTGGCAAAACAGTAGAAACCATTAAATAAACTCCAATTTGGCGTAATCGAAAACGGTTACGCCATTTCTTAAACTCAACAAATGAAAATCTTAAAATGGTTCTACAAAATATTCTTTCAAAAAAATTGCTGCCGATAGTATTTTTACTATTGGTCAGTAATAATATATCCGCTCAAAAAACAGTTCGTTACGACCTTTATGTAAAAGACACTTTGGTAAACTTTACTGGGAAATTCAAAAGAGCCATAGCCGTAAACGGACAAATCCCTATGCCAACGCTCGTCTTTACAGAAGGCGACACAGCAGAAATTTACGTTCATAATTTGCTTAAAGAAGAAACATCTTTGCATTGGCACGGCTTATTTTTACCCAACAAAGAAGATGGCGTTCCTAATTTGACGCAAATGCCAATCAAGCCAAATACTACACACGTTTACCGTTTTCCAATTATTCAAAATGGCACACATTGGTATCACAGTCATTCGGGTTTGCAAGAACAAATAGGAATGTATGGCAATTTTATAATGCTCAAAAAATCTGATGACAAAACATTTCGAAAGGGAATTGATGATTTACCTACCGTTCCCATTGTATTAAGCGAATGGACAGACTTAAAACCTGAAAACATTCACAGAATGTTGCATAATGCCAACGATTACCCAGCATTGAAAAAAAATGCCGTTCAAAGTTATGCAGAAGCCATTAAAGCTGGGCATTTCAAAACCAAACTAAAAAACGAATGGAAACGAATGTTGGCAATGGATGTAAGCGATGTGTATTACGAAAAAATATTGATGAATGGTAAACCGAGTACAGACCTTACAGCCATTGACGGAAAGGAATTAAAGGCAGGTGACAAAGTGCGTTTAAGAATTTCAAACGGTGGAGCATCATCTTACTTTTGGCTCACTTATGCAGGTGGCAAAATTACAGTAGTAGCCAACGATGGCAACGATGTAGAGCCTGTTGAAGTAGATAGATTGATTATTGCTGTTTCTGAAACCTACGATATTATTGTAACTATTCCTGCCGAAAATACGGCTTTTGAATTTTTGGCAACCACCGAAGACAGAACCAATTCTGCATCATTATACATTGGCAACGGCATAAAACAACTGAAATCATCACAACCAAGATTGAAGTATTTTGAAGGAATGAAGATGATGAATGATATGATGAAAATGAATGGCGATTTGGACGATATGGGAATGAATATGAGCCTAAATCAAATGGATATGAATGTGGTAATGTATCCGGAAATTACTGGAGACAGCAAACCAAAACAAAGTGATAACGACCCAAACCGATACAACGCCAATGCTTTGGCAGATATTGTTACGTTAAACTATGTAATGTTGAAATCACCCAACAATACTTCACTTCCAAAAGATGCACCCGTAAAAGAGTTAAAATTTACACTAACAGGAAATATGAACCGCTATGTTTGGAGTTTAGATAATAGAGTAATATCTGAAACTGATAAAATTCTAATCAAAAAAGGTGAAAATGTTCGTATCGTTTTATATAACAACTCTATGATGCGACATCCAATGCACTTGCACGGACACGATTTTCGTTTACTCAATGGTCAAGGCGCCAATGCACCCTTAAAAAATGTTGTGGACATTATGCCAATGGAAACCGATACATTGGAATTTAACGCCAATGTAGAAGGCGATTGGTTTTTTCACTGTCATATTCTCTACCATATGATGAGTGGTATGGGCAGAGTATTTACTTATGAAAATCAAGCTCCAAATCCTTTAATAACAAATCCTAAATTGGCTCAACGTAAACTATTTGCAGACGACCGTAAATTTCATTTTATGGCAGACAACGATTTTGCTACCAACGGAAACGATGGAATGGCAATGTTACAAAACACTCGTTGGAGCATAGGTTCAGAATGGCGTTTAGGCTACAATGATATGCACGGCTATGAAACCGAAACACATATAGGACGATACATTGGAAAAATGCAATGGCTGATGCCGTTTATTGGTTTTGATTGGCGTTACAGAAAAATGGGAATTGATGAACAAGAAGAAAATTTATTCGGACAAGTAAATAAAAAAGACAACAGAACTGCTGTAAGTTTAGGGTTTATGTACACGCTTCCAATGTTGGTGAATTTTCAGGCAGAATTGTATCACGATGGAATTGTTCGACTTTCTTTAATGCGAGAAGATATACCGATTACGAAAAGAATAAGAGCTGGTTTTATGGTAAATACAGACAAAGAATTTATGGTTGACTTGCGTTATATCATAAATAGAAATATGGGGATTAGAACACACTACGATAGCGATATGGGATTTGGAGTTGGACTGACATTAAATTATTAATTGCTACCCAATTTGCAAGCACATTGCCAAAGCCCCACAAAGCCAACACGCAGACCAAAGCTTTGTCAAAGAGCTTGCAAAGCCAACGCAAGACAAAATTGTTTTAAAAAATTTACCGACCCTTCAAAAAAATAAAAAACGCAACGCACAACCCAACAGACAATGACACTGACACTGAATCTCAACAATCACAATGGTTTACAAGGACAGACGACAAGAACCACTGGCTATAACAGCACCTACAAGCAAGCAGGGGTTTCGTGCTTCGTATGACAGGAAAGTGCTAAATTTAAAGTTCAGTTCTTCGTATGAAGTTTAGTGCTAAAAATCCCTGCCTGCGTGTAGCTGCAAACCGTTATGTGCAACCCAAAAGACAAAAAATCTAATGAAATTAAACCTTTTCGATATACGAACGTCTAAACCAAAAATGAACAATATGACGTCAAAATTTTTCACTTTACTTGCGTTGACTTTTTTAATAGTTAACATATCTTTTGGTCAACTAACTACATTTTATGTTCAACCTTGGCAAACCGATAATTCCTATCCATCATCTGGAGATAGTAACTATGTTGCGATAAACACTTCGGTTACGCCAATTAATAAACTGCTGTTCTACATTGGTGGGACAAACTCAAGTCCTAAAAGGACAACCTTATTTTTAAAATTAGCAGCGAATCTTGGCTACCATGTAATATCAGTTACCTATCCAAATTCTACTTCCATTCAAACAGCTTGTGGTTCAAGTTCAGATGTTAATTGTTACACTAATTTTAGGCAAGAAGCTTGTTATGGAACACCCGTTAGTTCAGCAATCTCAATTGACACTTTAAATAGTCTGAATACAAGAGCAGTTAAACTTTTACAATATTTAAATATTACCTATCCGACACAAAATTGGGGACAATTCGTTGTTGGAAATTTTCTTGATTGGAGTAAAATAGTAACAGCTGGTCATTCTCAAGGAGCAGGACACGCATTGTATTTTGCAAGCCTTAATAATATAGACAGATGTATAATGTTTTCGGGTGCAAATGACTTTAGTAATTTCTACAATGCACCCCCAAACTGGATTTCAGGAACTTTTACAACATCAAAAAACAAAATTTTCAGCTTCTTACACTTACAAGACGATGGGGTTCCCTATTCATCACAAATTCAGGTAACACAGGCTCTTGGGTTATGGACCGGTGGTGATGATAGCACATTAGTTGATAATTTAAGTATACCATACAATAATTCTCATCTTCTTTACACAAACGAGACACCTCAATCCATGTTGATAACTCCTTATCATAATTCGACAGTAATTGATATGTGGACGCCATTAGATAGTTTGAACAATCCTAAATTTTTAAATGTTTGGACTTATTTATTGACCACTCCAATAACAACTTCCATTTCTGAGACGCAATCATCTGAAATTAAGAATTTAGCATACCCTAATCCTTTTAGTAATAATATTCAGTTTATGGATATTACTGGAGTTGAATATTTTGTTTTATCTAATTCCATTGGACAAATAATTTGGACAGGCAAAAATATTGAGCAACAAGATTTTTCAAACTTACAAAATGGACTTTATTATCTAACAGCGTTCTACTATAATAGACATCAGACATTAAAACTAATCAAGCAATAGTGACAACAGAAAGAAGGGCAGCACATAACAGCGGTTTGGCGTAATGGCGGGTGCAGTGCTTCGTATGACAGTTTTGTGGTAGGTTCAAGTGCAATTCTCCGCATTAACATTTGTGGTAAAAATCGCCACCTTCGCCAAGCGCCAAAACGTTATAGCCAATGCCAATTAAACCTTTTAGGGCTTTGTTAGTCTAAACCTTGTATAAGACAAAAAACACGTATATGAAAAAGTTAAATTTCAATCTAATCATCGTTCTTTTTAGTATTTGCGTTTATTCAAAATCATTCGCACAAAGTTTTGTAATTAATGATGTTCGTTTGGGAGATACTGCCATAAATTATGTAAATCCAGAAATATCACCTATTGGAAATTATATGGTCTGGATTGAGGTTGATTCAAACGGAACTACCGGAAAGGTTTGGCAATGCGGCATTGATCCTAATACCGGTGATTTAATACCTAGTAATGGAAAGGGTTATAGCCCGTTTTATTCCACCATTTATGCCAGACCGGGTGATTGGGGTGTAGATAGTTTAGGGGTTTATTATGTAGGACAAACCATTATGGGACAAATGAAATTTGTAAGACCTACAAGCCCCACAAGTGCAGTTGTTACTAATATCCCAGCTACCATTGATAATAAAAGAAGAGTGTTTTATCCGTCTCAACTTCCCGGAGTAAACAAACGCTTTGTAAGCTACATCTGGAATGATAGTATTCCCGGCTTCTCACCCAATACACCTCAAAATTCTTATTATCAGCTGAGATTGATGGATGTAAACAATCCGGCTAATGATTACTTGATTGAACAACAAAACGCTATTTTCCCACTTCCCGTTCCCATGGATATCATTGTTCCCAGATGGATGAAAGGTACGCCTTATTTAACATTTGGTTATAAGGATGTTAATAACAGGGCACAGGTTAAAGAATTTTGTGCATTAACACCACTTAATCCGCCTGTTCCTGTTACAAATGATTTAGCAAACAAAATAGATGGATACCCTGTAAGAAATCCGTTATCGGGAGAACAATATTTAATGAGTGGCATCAACGCTTCGGATACGGCATATTTTTACAAACGAACTAACTTTGGTCAAATGTTTGTTCAACATGAAATGGTAATACCACAAACCGTCCATTTAACGACCCCTTCACTCAATCAATCACATGAGCCGTTCTTTTTTAATGGACAACTTTATTCTACTTTCCAAATCAACAACAAGGGTTCTAATTACTTAAATACAACATTAAAACAACCCGGTGAAATATGGATGACTACAATTGATAGCTCACAACAAACCATGTGGCTTTTAAGTAACTTTGACAGCACCTTAAATATTTCAGAACCTGAGCCTTATGTTGGAAACGGAAAAGTTTGGGTTTTCTATTCGGCAACAGTTATTGATACTTCCAGCAACAACTACTTTAAAAAATTTCACTTAAGAAGATGTGATACTCCCATGAATCAATTGTCGTCTGTATCATCTAATTCATTTAAAAATTCAGAAATTTCCATTTATCCAAATCCTTCAAATAATCAAATATTTATTAGTGGAATGGATAAACATTCTTTTTATCTCAAAGTTTTTGATGTCAATGGTCAACAAATTGCTCTTTATCATAATGCCAATCAAATTGACTTAAAAGATTTTCCTAATGGAATTTATTTTGTTCAAATTGTAACAGAACGATTTATTCAAACCCGTAAAATTGTAAAGCAATGATACGATTTATCAGTTTTTTATTATTCACAATATTATCATCATGGAATTTGTTTTCACAAACTACGGTTTGGGATTCATTGCAACATCAGTTGCAATGGAGAAATTTCAAGGTTCACATTCCACCAAATTATAACAGTTCTAACCCTATTCCATTAGTTATTGCACTTCATGGAGGAGGTCATGATGCCGACACTATGGAATATATTTCCAATTTAAGCCCTAAAGCAGATGCTTCAAATTTTATGGTGGTTTATCCAAACGGCAGGTCATTTCTTGGATTAAGAACATGGAATGCAGGCACTTGCTGTGGTCCTTCTGTTACCTATAATGTGGATGATGTTGGGTTTATTGTTAAAATGATAAATAAATTAAAAACTCAATACACTATTGATACAAGTCGCATATATGTTACCGGTGCTTCTAACGGTGGAATGCTCGCTTACCGATTAGCTTGTGAAAAAGCAGAATTATTTGCGGCTGTGTCACCCGTAGCTACAACCATGGTAACCACAAACCCTTGTATTCCTTCAAGGTCGGTTCCTGTTTTACATATTCACTCCCTACCCGATACTCGGGTTCCATACGCAGGAGGATATGGAACCGGTTACTCAGGTATTTATAATCCACCCATTGATTCTGTAATAAATGTTTGGGCAACTATTGATAGTTGTCAGGGTTCTTGGAATATAGTTTACAATCAAAATGGTGTTTTAGGCAAAGGATGGACAAATTGTAGCAACTGCTCCGAAGTGTTTGTTTATACAACCTCTGATGGCGGACATTCCTGGCCAGGTGGTAACCAAACTGCTAATGGTGACCCTCCTTCAACTTCATTAAATGCAACCGATCTAATATGGAGTTTTTTTACTTCTCATTCATTAAATTGTATTCCTTCATCTATAAATGATGAAACTACCAGCAAAAAAATTAATATATTTCCTAATCCAACTTCTGATTTTCTGAACATTATTATACCGTTTGATAATAAAAATCTGGAAATTGTTATCTACAATTCAATTGGAGAAATTTGTTTTAAAGAACAAACCAATGAAAATAAAGACATTAAAATTTACACTAATAATTTATCAAGAGGAATTTATTTATTGAGTATTTTTGATGAAAATAGAGCAATTATTATTGAAAAATTTATCAAGGAATAAAAACACAAAGCACTGGCTATAACAGCGGTTTGGCGTAATGGCGGGTTCAGTGCTTCGTATGACAGTTTTTCGTAAATTTGCAGTTCGGTGCTTCGTATGTAAGTTGGTAAGTAAAATCGCCACCTTCGCCAAGCCGCAAACCGTTGGGTGCAACCCTGCGACAGACAACAATTTAAAGAAGTGAATTAAACCTTTGACAATTTTTTTAGTCTAAAATGGAAATTTAAGAAATAAATTATGACAAACAAATTTATTCTTCTATTTGCATGCTTATTTTTAAGCACAATAGTATACAGCCAAACAGTTGTAAGAAAAATACGACCAAGTGACACAGACCCTCTTATCACAACGTTCAATACGGATTCACATTATGTTTACATAGATACGACTTTAACAGCCAAAAATATTTTAGTAATATATTTACCAGGAAGTGGTGGTGAACCCAAACGGGCAACACTTTTCGGAAAATTAGCTTCAGATTTGGGTTTTCATAGTATTGGACTTATGTATCCAAATGTTCCGACAATGGCCAGTATTTGCAGTAATTCTTCTGACCCGTTTTGCTATGAAAATGCGCGAAGAGAAATTATTGAGGGTATTGACTATTCGCCAAATATCAGCATTGGAGCAAACGAATGTATTTTGAGTAGAGTTAAAAATTTACTCATATACCTACATAATAATTTTCCTACAGAAAATTGGGGACAATATTTAGACTTAAATAATAATATCATTTTCAGTAAAATTATATTTTCTGGTCATTCTCAAGGAGGTGGACACACAGCGCTAATTGGAAAATATTACCCGATAAAAAGAGCTATCTGTTTTTCTTCACCTAGAGATTGGAGCGATTACTTTGGTAGCCCTTCATCATGGCTCTCTCCTTCAGGTTGGGCAACCACTCCAAGCAATATTTACTGCTTTAATCATACGCTTGATAACCATAATAAACAACTAGAAGCTTGGGATAGTTTAGGGGTGGATAACTATGGAATACCAATAAATGTAGACATCAATACTCCTCCTTACTCCAACACAAGACAATTAACAACTTCTTATTCTGTACCAATTGGAGACGAGCACGCTAGCACTATTCAAGACAATAAAACCCCAAAGGTATCGGGAATTCCTGTTTTCATTCCTGTTTGGACTTATATGCTTACCGACAATTTAATGACTGGCTTATCAGGCAATTTATTTGAAATTAATTCTAATATTCAACTTATACCAAATCCAACAAGTGGTATCGCAAATATTGAGTTGACAGACGAAAATTATTTAATAAAGGTGTATGACCAAACTGGTAAGCATGTAATAGAACAAAATTCAACAATCGGTAAAATTCAAATCAATTTGACAAACTTAAATTCAGGACTTTATTTTATTCAAATAACAGGGGGCAAAAAAGTTTTCACTGGTAAAATAATAAAGCAATAACTAATGACAGAAAGAAGAGCAGCACATAACAGCACCTACCCAAAAGGCGGGGGTTCGTGTTTCAAAGACAGAGTTGTGGTTAATCAAACATTAGTTTTTCAAATCAAGTTTTGTGGTAAAAGTCCCGCCCTTCGGGTAGCTGCAAACCGTTACCGCCAATGCTAAAAAACGAACCGACAAAACAAAAACATAAATTTGACAACCAAATAAATTTATATCTTATGAAAAAAAATAAATTTCAACTGATGACAATGACTTTGTTACTATCGTCATTTATGGCATTTGGTCAAGAGAGTTACCAAGAAAACAATGACCATACCAAGAAAAACTATTTCAAGTTTGACTTTGGACTATTTGTGAATGAAGCAAATTTCAAATCAGACAAAGATTACATTTTTGGAAGCGGCTTCTACTATGGGACAATGTATCAAAGACAAGTTTTGAATAATAAAAAAGGTTCAATTCTTGCAAATATTGGTTTTGGCAGCACGACAATCGGTTACAACGGATGGATAGACAACCAAGGCATAAAAGAGAATTTTGTTGCAAACGAGAACTATTTATTAATCTCAAGTGGATTCACAGGTTCGTTAAAGGAAAAAAATAATTTCCTTGACCATTTAGATTTAGAGATTTTATTTACCTATTGGGTGCTTACCAGACAAAACTTTAACAGTATTGGTAACTCCGAATTTCCGAAAGCCAATTCAAGACTTTCGATGATGTTTTCTCCCCATTATTCAAGAACTTTCAATAATGTCAAATTTACAATTGGTCCATTTGCTAATATTGATTTAGCAGAATTTGACACAAAAGGCAATGTTTTTGACTTAGCACTTGTGGGACTAAAAATGGGAATAGGAATTGGATTCTAAGGAAGAAGCACTAGGCGGTAACAGGCGTTTGGCTCAATGGCGGGTGACGTGGTTAATTGAACATTCTACCTCGCATCAACATTTGTGGTGTTTTGACAGTTTTGTGCTCCGAAATCCGCCACTGCGCCAAGCGCCAAACCGTTATGGGCAAGTTTAAAAAAACATAGCGGTCTGCGAAAGTCAAAGGGCTGACCACCCAAAGTGACAAAAAAGAAAAACAAAGTGGAGACCAGAAACCACTCTCAAAAACGGGGCGTAACCGAAAAGCCAAAAGAGTAGGATTATATAAATTCAAAAAAAACAAATATGAAAGTAAAATTTTTTATAGGATTAATTGCTGTTACTTTTTTACTTGCGGCATTTACGTCAATTTCAGATAAGGGGTCTGCGACAGTTGACCAAAAACAAGGGCTTTATATTTTTATATTAAGTAAGCCGACAACAGAATATGAATATTTAGGTTCTGTTAAAAAAAGTGTCGCTTGGACAGGCAAACCAGAAGAAATGCTGAATTCAATAATTAAGAAAGTAAAAAAAGACTATCCAAAAGCAGACGGAATTATTTTTACGTCAATTGATATGGATAAAGCTGACGCTATACAGTTCAAGTAGAAATCATTATGTGGGGCATTTTGCCCCACATTTTTTAAATTTAGAGTTTATGAAAGGATTATCAGGATTTAATTTACCACAACACCAAGAAGTTATTTCAAATTTCATTTATTACATTAGACTTCATTTGGACAATTCAGGACTTGAGTATGAATTTTCTGTAGCACCAGAACTTAGAGTTAAAAACAGTAGTTTCAATAATGGTTCATTCATACCAGACATCGTAATAAAAAAAGACGGGAACACTTGGAATCAGCCAGAGATAATTATTGAGGTTAGCAGGAGTCGTGGTTATCTAACAGACATTAAAAAAGTTAAAAGAGCGATTAAAAATATTCGTTCTTTAAAAGAAGGTTTCGTTTTCAATTATGTAACCGGTGAAGGTTGTAGAATCACAAAACCCGACTTTGATGAAGAAGATGGAGAAAGTTATTCAGAAATACTTGACTTTGACTTAAATGAATGTCTGAGGTGACAAGAAAACCAGCCCATAACAGCCGTTTGCCGCAATGGGGGCTGTCGTGGTTAAATCAAGTGCAGTGCTTCTATCAACTTTTGTGCTTAATTGCCAGTGAAGTGATCCGAAATCCCCCACTGCGCCAAGCGGCAAAACGTTAGGCGTCATTTTAAAAGAACCCGATGAACAAGATAGAAGGCATACAAGACAAAAGTGATTATGAAGATTATTGGGACTTCATAAATTTTCGCATTGACGGATATTTGTCTCGTCCTGAAATAGGTTGACAAAAAATCAACTCAAATTAGGACAAGAAATAATGAAAAAACACGATCAAAAACTAAAGGAACGGGTAATATCCGATTACCTTAGTGGCGGAGGGACATACCGCCAATTACAAGCCAAGTATGGCATCAGTTTTCAACTCATTCACCAGTGGGTTCAGGATTTTAAAGGCAGAGGCACCAAATCGTTGAGGCGGGCCAGAGAATTGAATATAAAGCCTGAGGAGGATTTGCCTAAAGAAGTAAAGCAGTTGCAGGATGAACTGCGGCAAGCACGGCTCTACAACAAGTTGTTGGAGGCATTAGTGGATATTGGCAAGGAGCAATATGGCATCGACCTTAGAAAAAAGCATGGCACCAAGCGGTCTTGAGAGTAGAGCAACACGAGCCGTCCCGGGTTGCGGGATTGTGTTGTTCATTGCTTGGTTACAGTAGGCAAGCGTATTATCAGTATCAAAAACAACAGGAAAACGAAGCCTTTCAGGCAGAACTGATGGTGCAAGAAGTGCTTCGCCACCGAAAGCTGCAAAAGCGAATTGGGGGCAGAAAACTTTTTGCAATGATGAATGGGTTCTTCCACCAACACGCCATTGGTATAGGCAGGGATGCTTTTTTCGATGTATTGCGTGCGTATGGCTTATTGGTTCGTATTCGCAGGAGAAAAGCCAAAACTACTGATAGCAACCATCCTTACCGCAAATATCCGAACCTGATAAAAGAGTTCATCCCCATTGCTGCTAACCAACTTTGGGTGTGCGATATTACCTACATCGTTATCGGTGATGGCTTCGGTTATCTGAGTTTGATTACGGATGCCTTTAGCCGTAAGATTGTTGGTTTTTGCCTACATAAAACCCTTTCGGCACAAGGTACTATTATAGCATTGAAACAGGCATTGAAAAACAATCCGAACACCAAAGGATTGATTCACCACAGCGACAGAGGCGTGCAATACTGCTGCCATGAGTATGTGGATATGCTTCAAAACAACCGCATCAAAATCTCCATGACCGAAAATGGCGACCCGCTTGAAAACGCCATTGCTGAAAGAGTAAACGGTATCCTGAAAACAGAACTGCTGGAAGAACGCTTCCACTCCTTTGCACAGGCTCAAGAGGCCGTGGCTATTGCCATCAGTACCTACAACCACCTTCGTCCACACAGCAGCATAGGCAATCTAACGCCATTTGAGGCTCATTCCCTCAACAACGGTACAACGCCTAAACGCTTGTGGAAGAATTATTATCAACCTAAACAAAAGGAGGTGCTAATGGAAGAAGTTTAGGTTTTTTTTAGGCATTGGGCGTTCCAAAGTATATCAAAAAAGCCAAACAGCTAAACTTGGCTTAATCAATGATGTACTTCGTCACACAACGATTTAGTTCCTGACATGTTGCTCCTCAGCAGTTCTCGTTCCGATTTATCGGAAGCCTGTTTCTGCTTTCATCGGTAATGCAAAATTAAATTGTAAACCAGATGTAGGATTAAAAAACAAACGTAAATTTGTGTCAAGATTAACACTCAAAAAATGTCAACTATTTTTAGGACGAGACAATTGGTTAGACGAAAAACTTGACGAACTATATCCAGACAATATGTACAAAGGACTAATTCCAACACTTGTATATTGGATGGAACGAGAAGACGAAAAAGCAATTGTATGGAAAAGAATTTTGCCAAACGAAAACGAAACAACAATTTGTCCCATTCTAATGTGTCCAGACGACAACGACTTTTCTTGCACATTGATAGTTGCTGAAATAAGAAATTGCGGTGACTTAATTCAATGGAAACAAATTGGCATAGACAAGACAAAAGAATGGGAAGCTGAAAAAGTTGGCTCGACAGTAGAATGGTTTGACAAACTTAATGAACTAAACTTTGCTAAACAGGACTATTTGACAATGCTCGAAACATTCAGACAAAGACTGACAATTGACAAATTACGAATTGACGAACATATAAAAGAGTGGTATGACAAAAAAACGAACGCCTAACAGCCGTTTTGCAAAAGCGGGGGTTTCGTGCTTCTATGACAGTGAAGTGCTAAATTCAAGCTTTGTGCATCTAATGAAGTTTAGTGCTAAAAATCCCCGCCTTCGCAAAGCGGCCAAACGTTATGCGTAAGCCTGAAAAAGCCAATACCATCTTGACGATGTGCATATTAATTTATGACGCGTTTATACTTAGACACTACAGTTATGCAATTTGTAAACTAATATTTCCAGCACCCACATCCTTCATAAAATCAATTGTTATTTATAATTGTAGTACATGCAATAGCCCCACAAAGCCAATGCACACACCAAAGCTATTGCAAGAGCTACAATTCTGCCGTGCTCCATAACTAATTACATTTACTAATTCATTCCTATAGAACATTTATAAATTTAATACCCTAACTCTTTAAACAAAAAAACAGACTCTTACAAAAAATGAATTTTAATTTTTATAAAAAACCTAATACCAAAAAACATGAAACATTCCATTTTATTCTTAGCAATTTTTGCTTTGCTAAATTTTGTAACGGCACAGAATACCGTTACCATTACCAACTGTGTTGATGCACGGGTTGACTCTGAGCAGCCAAATACCAATTTTGGCTCACATACCGAACTTTCAATTTACTCAAAAAACCAAAGTGGTACAAAAAACTCACGTACTTACATTCAATTTGATTTTTCCAGCCAAATTCCTGCAAATGCCAATATTATTTCTGCCAAGTTGTATTTATACCGCAATGGTAATCCTCAGTATGCTCAACCATATAGTCATACAGGGAATAATCAATTGTTTATAAAAAAAGTATTGGCACCAACAGACTTCTCAACATTAAATTGGAATAATAAACCAAGCACCACATCTAATAACCAAGTTAGTATTCCAAAAGCAAACAGCCCGTTTCAGAATCTTGAAACGGATATAACCGATATTATTCGTGATATTTATGAAAGTGGGAATAACTATGGTATGTGTTTACAATTACAAGATGAAACGCCTGATAAATCGTGGAGTTTTTGCTCCAGCGAGCACCCTAATACTGCATTACGACCTAAATTGGTTGTTTCTTACACTAATGGCAGACAAATTGTGTTGACAAGGGATATGATTACACCACTTTTTGTTACAAATCAAGGAGGCTCAACAGAAGTTGATAGTTTAGTAGATGAGCAATTTGTTGCAATACCATCAAAAAGATTTTTATTATCAAATTATTATTTTAGAAATAACATAGACTCTCACAAATTAATTAATGCAGGTGTTTTAATTGATTTAAAAGATTCGTTTTACCTTGATAGCATAGCGGTTTTTGATTTAAATGACAGTGGTGGTATTTATGTTTTAACCGGAAGTCCAAAACAATGGGACACAGCATTGTTTTATTATACAAATTTATATGAAACTTGGAACAGACAAAGTTTAAATGGAGTAAAAACAAAATATGTACTCATAGTTTTTCAGCATAAAGAAGCATATATAAGTGAATTAAAACTAATAGGCAAATTCGCTAAAAAGCATACTGTAACACCAAAAGAGCAAACAATTAATAATGAAACTCAAAAAGCATTTATTGATAAACTAATGGGTATGAATGTTGGTTTTTGGGATTCGGTAGAGCATGTATCTTGCGCAGGTTCACTTAGAGAATACCATAACTGGTCATGGAATGACGGTGGTGAAGATACGTTAACTATTCCACCTAAATGGCTAGTAAAGGCAAATCCTCTCAAAACATTAACTCCTTTAGAACTTGGATTTACATATACAGGTTATCCGAATAATCGTTATATTTTTAATCCAGACCAAGAAGGCGTTAGGTGTGCAAATTTTTGTGGTAAAAAGTTTGACAATATTTATTCACAATGGATAAATACAGGAGTTGAGGTAAATCCTTGTTTACAAGGCATTGCTTATTACATCAGACCAGGAATAAGCGATGGTGTAAAACCTTTGTATTTGAATGCTGACCCATTAAACCCAAACTCTTATAAAGCACATGCAGATTATATCTATCAATATGTGGCAAGATATGGTACAAAAATATTTGCAGATACATCTATATTAAAAGTTGCAAATAGCGGCAATATGTTCAATTCTAATTTACATCAATTGGCATTAAGTGGTTTGGGATATGTAAATTACATTGAAAACTGGAATGAACCTGATAATGAATTTGGTTATGATGTAACAACCGGAGCAACAAGAGAATTAAAAATGTTTCACCCATTTGAATATGCTGCAATGTGTAGTATGGATTATGATGGACACGAAAAATCAGATACGACTGTTGGCATTAAAAATGCCGACCCAAATGTTAAAATGGTTATGGGTGGCCTCATGAGTCTTAATCTCGATTATATAAAAGCGATGAAAGTTTGGTTTGAGAATTTTAGAACTGATAAGAAGTTTGCAGTCGATGTATTGAACTTTCATGATTATTTTCATCTTAAATCTGTTAATGACAAATGGACTGATTCTATTGGTGTTAGTCCTGAAGGATATCAAATAAAAAATAAACTAAAAGCAATTGTGGCTTATAGAGATGAGCACTTACCAGGCAAAGAAATTTGGTTGAGCGAGTTTGGTTATGATACCGATACTCAATCAACACAAAGGGCACCAATTATCGGACCATATAATACAATTGAAATGCAAGGTCGTTGGTTGATGAGAGCATTCCTTGAAATTGCTGCATCTGGTATTGACAAAGCGCATTGGTTTCAAATGAATGATAGAAGTTCAGATACATTTCAATATGTTGCTCAAAACACTACCGGATTATTTAATACAAAATATACTTCTCGTAAACCCTCATGGTACTACATGAAAAGCATGAAAGAAACCCTTAAAGGCTCTCGTTTTTCTAAAGAAATTGCTTCAGGTAATTCTAATATAAATCTATACGAATTTAAAACCGACAATAACGATACTATTGTTTATGCCGTATGGTGTAATACCTCAAACAATACGGTTGTAAATAATTATAAACTTAAAATTGGCAAAGAACAATGTAAGGTTGAGTTTATACAACCATACGCAAACAATAACCTTTGGCATAAAATAAACCTTAATGTGGTTTCTGATAGTGTTATAATAGATTCTATTACAGAGTTGGTTACTTTTATAAGAGTTATCAAACCTAGACATTCTTCTAATGAATTAGTAACTGTTACAAATTCTGGCATGTTCAGTTATGATAAAATTTGCAAAGGTGATAGTGTTTATCATCTTTATTTTAACCACAACAGTTACACCCCGGGTATTTGCAGGTATTGGATTGAGGTTTTTAGGGTTGACAGCAATATACCATATAATGGTAACTATGGTAAACAATCTAATGCTGTTTACAAATTATACGACAGCACTTCTGCCTTACCACAATATTTCAGCTTTCCCGGCTTTTATTTTCAGGCAGGTGCTAATTATAAGATAATTTTCAGAGCCAAAAATTGTTACGATACATGCGTAATGCAAACCAATGAGTTTTTGGTAAGCGTTCCTTTTAAAGTAGAAATTCAGGCTCGCAAAATAAATGTTTCCGATAAACAACTAATGAACCCTAATGCTGCCGTTGTTAAACTTTCAGGTATTATTAAAGATTATGATACTAATGATAACTTTGAGTGGTGGCCTGCCGATGGACTTTCTTATCCTAACCATTTAACCGACTCGCTTACCCAAATTGCACAGTTTATTGAAAATAGCGACAGTATTACGTATTATTTATATGGACAATCTTACCTTGGCTGTTTTGATACGGCTCATATTACCATTAAACACAATAACCTTGCTTTTATTAATAGGCTTGATGACACCCTTTGCATAAACAACAACTTTGTGCTTATGGGTAACAGGTTCGAAGAATCCTTAATTGTTGGTATTTTGTATCATTTAAGCGGAGGGTTCGGGCAACCGTTCTACTCATTTTATTTTGACGAATATTATTACCCAAATCCTGCTTTCTTCAATAACTTTAGCGGCTATATTCTCACCCCACAAGCCAAAGGCGTTTTTCTTAGCTGCCCTGCTTTAAAAATATTTAATTTTAAAAGAAGTAACTGGCACAAGTTCTACGCCAAAGCCTGGTTTATTGATTTTTATAATGAGTTTATGTTTGGCGACAGGCTGGAAGCCCTTAATATGCTTAGTTACGAAATTGATAATGACCCCGACTTACAAGATTTATTAACTCCTCAAGAATTAGGCAACGGCTATGTTTGGAATGATGCTGACATTAATTGTATTGAAACTTTGTTTAACGATTACGAAAATTTTAACAACACACATCAACCTGCCGTTTCATGCACTTGGGAATTCTCGGTTTCTAATCCCCAACAATGGAATGAATTATCTAACACGCTAAATGCAGGCAACTGGCATGATTACTTTTTGGTGCATGATAACCCATTACAAAACACCACTTACAAGTTTACGGTGATTGACCATGTAAATAATATTGTTGAATACGATATTAAAACAGTATTTATTGATACAACCGTTGTTATCCCTTATTTCCAGCCTTTCGTTCAAACTGATACCGCCACCATGTACTTTGTAAACCTTAGTCAACCTTTCAATATTACCACCCATTTTCAGTGGAATTTCGGTGATGGCTCTCAAACTTCTCCCGAACCCGACCCTTTACATACTTTCCCCTATTCTGATAGTACCTACTGGGTGTGTATGACTCTGTTCAACAAATGTATCACAACCGGTTTACAATGGTGCGACAGTATTAGAATCAGCAAAAATTACGGCAACCTTATCAGTCCTTTACCTCCTGATAAACCTTTATATTTTAACCGTAACCTTAATGAAAATGAGTTGCGTAGCATTGCTAATAACGGTTTATCTGACGATGTTTTTCACAAACTCAATTCCGCTAAATTTAAAACAGCCAATCAAATTAACCTTACAGCAATGCCTAACCCGTTTAGTCAATATACCACCATACAATACCATATTGACGGTTTTAACGGAATAGCCGGCATTGAACTGACTAACAGCATTGGAATTACCGTTTTTAAAGATGAAATTACTGCTGCAACCGGCAGTAAAATAATACTCAACAACGGCCTTGCCAAAGGTATTTACCATTGCCGTATTTTTAACCAAAACCAATCAAAAGCCATTAAATTAGTTATTGATTAATTTCTTTTATTTTAATGCCAACGCCTTGCACTTTGTAAAATATTGCTTCTGCCTTGCAAGGTTTTGGTTTTTAACTAACTTAACATATATTTGCTATGAATTATAAATTCAATTACACTACTTTAAATACAATTTTTACCATGCTTAAAGCATTGCTTAAATTTAATTACCTGTATTTGCTTTGCTGTTTTCCTTTATTTTCTTTGGCTAACGATGTGAATAAACTGCCCACTAACGCGCAGTATGGCTTTATCGAAAATAAAGGACAGTTTGTAAATCAATTTTATGAGGCAAATAATGAGGTTTTGTATGTATTGGACAGAGGTAATTTTAAAGTGCAGCTTAGAAAAGACGGATTTAGTTATGAGGTAATTGATTATCAATTTAAAAAAAATGAAAACTTAAAATTTAATCAACCTTTTGCCCCACATTTGAAAATAACAGACACTTGTAAAATAGTATTGAATATTCAAAGAATTGATTTTACTTTTCATAATCATTCACCAGAATTAAGTGTTTTAAGTCATTATCAAAATGCTGATGTTTTAAATTATTATTTAGCTCATACCCCTGAGCAGGGTATTACAGGTGTAAAGCATTTTAATAAAATTGTTTATAAAAATGTGTATAATGGTATTGATATTGAGTTCTTGGTTTCAGAACAAACTAATTTAAATATATTGGGTTTTAAATACAATATCATTGTGCATCCTAATGGTGATTTAGACAACCTTAGACTTAGATTAAAAGCAGATTCAAACTCAAGTGTTTCTCTAACTTCGCAAGGCAATTTGATTATACCTTTATTTAATAAGCATCTTATCGAATCAATACCTTATTCTTATGTTGAAGATGCCAATGGAATACAAACCGGGGTTAAAGCAACATTTATTAAAATTAGTGATAGTTTATTTGGCATTAACGTTTCAGAAAAACACAAAATAAAAGGTAAACTAATAATAGACCCTGTGCCATGGGCATTTTATTATGGCAGTGGCGGTTACGGCACTTCCCTAACAACTGATAATAATAATAATATTCTACTTGCAGGTTATACAATAAATCCGATAGCAATGGCAACTAACGGTACACATCAACTGACGCTTGCTGGTAGTAACGATACTTACATTGCAAAGTTTAATCAAAATGGCCAGAGGGTTTGGGGCACTTATTATGGTGGTACAAAAGAAGATGAATGTAAAACCATTACCACTGACATAGCAGGAAACATAATTATTGCCGGACAAACCTCATCAACATCAGGCATTGCAACCACAGGCGCATTTATTGATACCACTGTTTATGGCGGGATTTTTATTGCAAAGTTTAATCCCAATGGTATCAGACTTTGGGGTACTTATTACGGAAGTTGCAACTCATGGTGTTCAACCGGAAATATGAGTAATCAGGAAGGTGATGTTGCAAACAGTACAATAACTGATATTCAAGGCAATATTTATATTACAGGTTCGGCTCGCGGCTTAATGAACGGCTTTGCTTCTTCAGGCGCACATCAGCAATCTTTTGGTGGTGTGCAAGATGCGTTTATAGTTAAATTTAATCCATCCGGCAACAGAATTTGGGCAACTTATTATGGTGGAACAGGATTTGATGTTGGTTATGATATTAATATTCACCAAAACAGGTTTATTTATCTTACGGGATCAACCGGCTCGGCAGCGAATATAACTTTCGGGAATGTGCAGCAAAATGTTTATGGCGGTGGAAGCAATGATGCATTTATTGTTAAATTTGATACCGCTGGTGCGAGAATATGGGGTACTTATTTTGGTGGAACAGGGGCTGATGTGTTTTATAAAATGGATATTTCTGATTCAAACGATATCTATTTGGCTGGCGGAACTTCCTCTTTAAATATGGCTTCTGTCGGTGCTTTTAAAACTACCTATGGAGGTTCTTTATATGCTTGTTTTGATACTACAGGAATCAGGTTATGGTCAACTTATTATGGGGCTTCTTCATTTGATGGCTCTTTATCTTGTGTAGCTGATAAGCAAAACGATTTGATTGTAGCAGGCTCTGCTCATTCAATAAATGCCAATATTGCAACTCCTAACAGCCACATGCCAAATGCAGCTGCTAATACAGGTACGGCTACTAATTTAGTTGATATATTTGTTGCAAAGTTCAATAGACAAGGTCAAAGATTATGGGGTACTTATTATGGCAGTACCGGCACAGATGCTGCTTATGCAGTTACCACTGACACAAACAATAGTATTTTTATTACCGGGTGGACTTCTTCTCCTCAAAATATTGCTACCACAGGCTCTTTTCAAACTCAGATATTTGGCAATACAAGCCCTTTTTTAGCAGCCTTTACTCCCAACGGAGATTTAGTACAGGTGCGCAATAACCACCTTACAAGCAACCAAACCATTTGTGCCCGTTCTGCTCCCGATACCATTTTTGGCGCTTTGCCTTTGGGTGTTATGGTGGGTAATTTTTCTTACCGGTGGATTAGCTCTGTTTCCGATTCTGTTTCCGGTTTTGCTCCGGCTGCCGGCAATAACTCCTCTCAACATTATAAACCCGGTAATTTAACGCAAACAACCTGGTATCGCAGAATTGTTATTTCTGCCAACAAAGCAGATACCTCACATGCCATACAAATTACTGTTTTAAGTAAACCTCAAGCTGCATTTGCTGTTAATAACCCCGGACAGTGTTTGACAGGTAATAGTTTTACTTTTACCGATACCAGTATTTTCTCCGGCTCTTACCAACGCTTTTGGAATCTGGGTACCGGCATTAACGATACTTCATCTTTGCCGGTGGTAAACAAAACTTACCAAGCCATAGGCGCATATCAGGTAAAACTTTTGTTGATAAACCCTGACGGTTGTAACGACAGCATTATTCGTATTGTAAGTGTAGGAAACAAACCACAGGCAGCTTTTACCGTAAACAACAGCCAACAATGCCAAAACAATAATACTTTTATTTTCTCTAACCAAAGCTCGGTAAGTTCCGGGCCGTTGCAGTATCGCTGGCAATTCAGCGCACAACTTAACGATACTTCATCCTTGTCTGCACCCAACAAAACCTATTTGCAACACGGAGCTTACACCGTAAAACTTATTGCAAACAGCTGGGGTTGCACAGATACGACAAGTACCAATATTACCGTTTTGCCCAAACCTATTGCCGGCTTTACCCAAAACAGCCTTACCCAATGTTTTAAAAATAACCGTTTTGAGTTTGCCGATACCAGTTTACAAAATGGTGCAGGGTTGCTCACTAGAAATTGGCGTTTTTCAACGAAACTTAATGATACTTCTACACTTCAAAACCCTGTAAAATCTTTTGATACTTTAGGCGTTTTTAATGTGCGCTTAATTAGTTTAGCCCAAAATGGGTGCAGGGATACGGTTGTTAAAAATGTGAATGTTTTGTTGACGCCAATTCCAGCAATTACAAATTACACAAACAATACTCAAGAATTAAATAATAATTCTTTTAGATTTGCAATTGGAGGAATGTTTTGGAGCTATAATTCATATTCATGGGATTTAGGAGATACTCTGCATGGCCAGACATGGAATAACCAAGTAACACGAGTTTACTCATTTTCATCTGCATACACTATCAAACTTTTTGCACATAATAATAATGGTTGCAGCGATACTGCATTTTTTAATATTAAAATTTTACCAAATACCCCAACTACACAAGCCACTAATTTAACTTTTAGCAATATTACCAATACTGCCTTGCGTGTAAACTGGATAAATGGCAATGGCGCTCAACGCATGGTTATTGCAAGGCCTAATGCACCGGTTAATATTAACCCTGTAAATGGTATAGGTTATATTGCCAATGCCATTTACGGACAAGGCAGTAATTTGGGTAATGGTAATTTTGTGGTATATAAAGGCACTAATAATTTTGTTAATGTGTCTGGTTTAAACCCTTTAACTGCCTACCATTTTGCTGTTTTTGAATTTAATGGCGACAGTAACCTGTCTTCCTATCGCATTCCGGGTTTAACCAGTAATCAAACTACCTTGCCGGTTACCTGGCTTAATTTTGCAGCTAAATTAGTTGACAATAATACCGTTAATCTTAGCTGGCAAACTGCTTCTGAAATTAATAATTCGGGGTTTAAAATAGAACGCTCTTTTAATACTTTTAACTTTGAAGAAATTGGTTTTGTTAAGGGTAATGGCACTACCAATGCTATTTCATCTTATCGTTTTACCGACAATGATATCTCGCAAGCAAAGAATAAAAAATTTAATACCATTTACTACCGACTTAAACAAACCGACTTTGACGGCAGCTATCATTACTCCAAATTGGTTAGTGTTTCGCTTATTGACAATTTTATTTCAGACATCAAATTGTTTCCAAACCCCAATAATGGTTGCTTTAACATCTTACTACCCGACAATTATTTACTAACTAACAACACACCGGTCATATCCATCTTCGACATACTGGGTAATTTGGTTCAAACAGAATATTTAACAGACACAAACCAGTTAATTAAACTCAATAAAATAGCTAAAGGACTATATTTTGTTAATATTAGACTAGACAATGAAAATTTTAATACTAAAATTTTGGTAGAGTAATTTGTTAAAAGACAATTTTATTATCCACTCATTAACCAACAATGGACAGTTAAATCACAATCCCCATAGCAAGCACATAGCACAACCGCGCAAGCCATTACACCATCCAAAGTTGTGCTAAGAGCTTGCTTTAAATACTCATTAGCAATTTGACAGTTAAACCCATTAACACAAGTTGTCTAACCAAAAGTAGGCTATACGCATAACAGCGGTTTTGCAAAAAAGCGGGTTCAGTGGTTAATTGAACGTTCTAGCTCGCATCAACTTTTGTGCTATGTTGACAGTTTTGAGCTCCGAAATCCGCTTCTTCGCAAAGCCGCAAACCATTAGCCACAATGCAAAGAGACAGCATGTAGCCATTTAGACATACTTTTAAATTGACAAACAAGACAAAAAATATAAACGACAGACAATGAAAACAAAACTACTTATCACTTTAACAGCTTTTATCGGCTTGACAACTTTACAAGCACAGAATCCAATGGTTCAAAGTATTTTAAATGATGTCAGGATTGACTCACTCACTAAATTTGTAGCACAGCTTACAGGTGAAACACCTGTGATTATTAATGGGCAACCCGATACTATCAAAACCCGATACTCCTTTAGTTCAGGGAATGACAAAGCTTTTCAGTTTATGAAAGCAATATTTGTGCAGTATGGATTTGTTGTTGATTCAATGGTTTTTAGTGCTAACGGAAAAAATCTATTTGGAATAAAAACAGGATATAAATATCCCAATAGGAAGTTTATTCTTGGAGCACATTATGACAACATGCCTAATACTCCTATTGCACCAGGAGCTGATGATAATGCCAGTGGAACGGCTGCGGTGCTGGAAGCAGCAAGAATTTTTTCGAACTATAATTTTCCTTATACCCTTGTGTTTGCTTTATGGGATGAGGAAGAACAGGGGTTATTGGGTAGCACAGCTTATGTTCCAACAATAGGCTCTAATAATGATACGCTTATGGGATACATCAATATGGATATGTTGGGATGGGATGGAAATAACGACACAATAGCTGATTTGAATGTAAGACCGGTTGCAAACTCTTTACAACTTGCCGACAAAGCAATAAAATGTGATTCTGTTTATAATATCCAACTTAAGTTGCACATAGTCAATCCCGGCAATGGTTCTACCGACCACGCTCCATTTTGGAACAATGGTTTTACAGCAATCGGCATTGATGAAGAATATGATAATGACTTTAATCCCTATTGGCACACTATAGCAGATTCTCTTGGGCAGTTTAATCTTGATTTTTATGAGCGTTGTGCAAAACTGGCGTACGCTACACTTGCAGACTGTGCTGCTGACACAGTGAATGTTTTAAGTATTGAACACCACGTTCAGCAATTCACACGCATAATTATTTATCCTAATCCCTTTTCCTCAGAGACAACTTTACAAACAGACAATCCTTTTAAGAACGCAAATCTCACGTTAAACAACTGTTTCGGGCAGACAATAAAAGAAATAAATAATATTTCGGGAAACACAGTTACTATCTCCCGAGACAATCTTCCAAGCGGACTGTATTTCATTCGGCTGACACAAGACAATAAAATAATTACAGTGGACAAATTAGTAATCACGGACTGACACGCACTACAAAAAAATGCACTGTGGCTAACAGCACATTTGCAATAGGCGGGGTTTCGTTCTCCGCAGACAGTTTAGCGGTAGCCGAAAGTTTTGTGCTCCGCATAAAGTTCAGTGGTAAAAATCCCGCCCATCGCAAATCTGCGGGACGTTAGCAGTAATGGTGGAAACAGCCAGAAACTGCATTAACGTAAAAGAAAAAAAATGAAAAATGAAACAGTTTCAAGCATTAGTCCGACTGTAACAGAAAATGTTGCACTGACAGCACA